>CAYHQZ010000213.1:0-6815 GCA_964358555.1 uncultured Planctomycetia bacterium | reverse complement strand
ACCCCGGGGATTCCGACAACGCCCCGGCGAGCGCGCGGGTCCAATTCCTCGCGCGCGTCGAGATCCTCCGGAAGGCGCCGCCCGACGTCTTCTGGCCCCGCCCGCGCGTCGAATCCGCCCTCGTCGCGATCCGCCCCCTCGAATCGCGCCTCGCGCGCCTCCGCCATCCCGCGCACCCGACGTTCCGGGATGCGATCCGTACCTGCTTCCGCCAGCGCCGGAAGATCCTCGGATCGGCGGCGCGGCGGGACACGGGGCTGCCGTCCGTTCCGGAATTTCTCCTCCGCCGCCGGCCCGACAACGTCTCTCCCGAGGAATACTGGGCCTGGATCGCGCACGACGGCCCACCTTGACAGCCCGGCGCCTCTTCCTAGAATCCCGCTCTCGCCGGAAGCCCCCGAAAGGAAGGCCACATGGAAAATGGGGTCGATGTCGTCCAACAGTTGATCCGGCTCATGAATGACAACGCGCTCTCCGAGCTCGAGCTGGAAAACGGAGGCCTTCGGATCCGCCTCAAGCGGGGCGTCTCTCCTTCCGTGGAAGGGACCGCCGCCGCCCCGCTCCCCCCGGCAACCCTCACCGCAGCCTCCTCGACCGCCCCTGCAGCCGCGCCGCACGACGCGAATCCCGATTCCCAGCTGACCAAGATCTCCTCCCCGATGGTGGGGACCTTCTACCGGGCCCGGGCGCCCGGCGCGGAACCCTTCGTGAACGTCGGCGACCACGTGGACTCCGAAACCGTCGTCTGCCTGATCGAGGCCATGAAGGTCATGAACGAGATCAAGGCGGAGACGTCCGGGGAAATCGTCAAGGCCCTCGCGCGGGACGGCGACGCCGTCGAGTTCGGCCAGCCGATGTTCCTCGTCAAGCCCGCATGAGGCCCGTCCGCTCCCGGAAGGGGCGATGAAGGAGGCACGATGTTCTCGCGCATCATGGTCGCGACCCGCGGCGAGATCGCCCTCCGGATCATCCGGGCCTGCCGGGAGATGGGGATCGAGACCGTCGCCGTCTATTCCGAGGCGGATCGATCCGCCCTCTTCGTCCGCGCGGCCGACGCCGCAATCTGCATCGGCCCCGCCCCGTCCGCCCAGTCCTACCTGAACATTCCCCACATCATCTCCGCGGCGGAGATCGCCGACGTCGAGGCGATCCATCCCGGCTACGGGTTTTTGGCGGAGAACGCCCACTTCGCGGAAATCTGCGAGACCTCCGCGATCACGTTCATCGGGCCGAGCCCCCGGGCGATGAAGCTCTTCGGGGACAAGTGCGAGGCGAAAGCCGTCGCCAAGCAGGCGGGCGCGCTTACGGTGCCCGGGAGCGGCGGCCCCGTCGGAACCGACGAGGAGGCCCTGAAGATCGCCCACGAGATCGGCTTTCCCATCATCGTGAAGGCCGCCGCCGGCGGGGGCGGCCGCGGGATGCGGATCGCCCACAACGACATCAGCCTGGTGAACTCCCTCATCTCCGCCCGCCGGGAGGCCGAGGCCTCCTTCCGTGACGGCACGATCTATATCGAGAAGCTCCTCGTCGGCACGCGCCACGTCGAGGTGCAGATCCTCGGCGACGCCTACGGCCGCCTGGTCCACCTGGGGGAGCGCGACTGCTCGATCCAGCGCCGCCACCAGAAGCTGGTCGAAGAAACCCCGTCGCCCGGCGTCGAGAAATCGCTTCGCGAGAAGATCTGCGAGACCGCCCTGAAAATCGCGAAGGCGGCCGGCTACACGAACGCGGGGACCGTGGAGTTCCTGCTCGATCGGAGCGGGAAGTTCTACTTCATCGAAGCGAACGCCCGGCTCCAGGTGGAGCACCCGATCACGGAGGCCGTGAACGAATTCGACATCGTAAAAGAGCAGATCCGGATCGCGGCGGGGGAGCCCCTCTCGATCAGCCAGAAGGCCGTCCGGCCCCACGGTGCCGCGATCGAATGCCGGGTCAACGCCGAGAACCCATCGGATCACTTCCGTCCCTGCGCCGGGAAGATCAGCCTGATCGTCCATCCCGGCGGGCCGGGCGTGCGCATCGACTCCTGCGCCTTCTCGGGCTGGACCGTCCCTTCGCACTACGACTCCCTGATCTCGAAGCTCGTCGTGTACCGCCCCACGCGCGCCGAGGCCATCGATACGATGCGCCGCGCCCTCAAGGAATACATCATCGAGGGCATCCAGACGACGATCCCCTTCCATCAGGAGGTCCTGTCGAACGCGCGGTTCATCTCCGGCGACTATGACACCTCGTTCGCCGACGGAATCGTCCTCCCATAAAGGCGCTAGAGGGAGCCCTTCGTGGAGGGGATCCCCCGGACCCTCGGATCCTTCTCGAGGGCCTCCCGCAGGGCGCGCGCGACGGCTTTGAAGACGGCCTCCTGGATGTGGTGGACGTTGCGGCCCCAGAGGGCCTGGACGTGGAGGGTGAGGCGCCCGTTCTTTGCGAGCGCCTCCAGGAAATCCTCCGTGAGGTTCGGATCGTAGGCCCCGGCCTTCGTGCGCGTGGGGGGCACCCGGTACTCGAGATGGCCCCGCCCGGAGAGATCCACCGCGGCCAGCGCGAGCGCCTCGTCGAGGGGAACGATGGCGGAGCCGAACCGCCGGATCCCCTTCCGGTCCCCGAGCGCCTCGTCGAGGGCCTTGCCGAGCACGATCCCGACGTCCTCGACCGTGTGATGCCCGTCAACCCGGGAATCGCCCTCCGCCCGCATCTCGAGATCGAGAAGGGCGTGCCGGGCGAGGGAATCGAGCATGTGGTCGAAGAACCCGATGGGGGTCCGCCCCCGGAACCGACCGGTTCCGTCGAGATCCAAACGCAGCCGGATCCGGGTCTCCCGGGTATGCCTGCGGATCTCGGCGGTGCGGCGTCGCGTTCGTGCCATGGGAGGGAATTCTATCGAATCCCATGGCGGCGGGATCGATAGGGCGTGGCGATCTCCCCGACAGGCCGGGAATGCGCGAAAGGATTTCCCTCGGGAAAGCGGGTTTGCCAAGCCCGGCATGGGAATTGCGCTTCGGCTCATCTTGACATGCCGCCATTCTCCCCTATCGTCTCCCTCTTCATGCGTGGTCAAGCGTCTTCCGGTCACGCCCCGCGAGGATTTCGCTGCAAGGAGGTCTTGATGCGACGGAGTTTCATTCGTTCCCTGCCGTTGTTCCTTCTGCTCGCCATCCCTTCGGCGCAAGGCGCCGAGGCCCCGTCCATGCCCCCGAAAGACCGTGACAAGGCGAAGGACGAGGTCACCAACCAGGAGGACCGGACCATCCGGATTCTCCGGACATCGAACAAGGCCCAGGTGAACCGCTACGTCCCGAAGGCCTACACCCTCAAGAACGTCAATCCATTTTCCGTGATGCGGTTCTACAAGCGGGTAATGGAAGTCGAGGAAGGGTCGTGGTTTACGTTCAAGGATCCAGAGAAGGAAGCCGGCGTCGTTCTCCTCGTCTGCCCGGCCTACCAGGTTCCCTACCTCGACAAACTGATGGAACAGATCGACCGGGCAGGGGTCACGAGTTCCTCCGGCACGGCAACCTACTATTACCCCCTGAAATACCGCGACGGATCGGACGCAAACTTCCAGACAACCGTCCGAAGTTTCGGAACGGCCTATCAGGGCTTCCTCTACGACCCGGAGATGAACGCCTTCCTCTTCCGGGAGTCCCCGGTGGGGAAGACCGTCCTCGAAAACGCCCTCAAGTCCCTCGACGTTCCCCGGGATCAGGTCCAGGTCGAAGCCACCATCTATGAGATCGATCTCCGGAACGACGGCACCCTGGGCCTCGACTTCCACGCCTGGAAGAACGGCCCGGGACGGAACCTCTTCGCCCTCGGCGCGTTCTACGAGCGGGGCAGCGTGGGCACGTCCGCCCCGATCATCGACCCGGGCACCGGCACCTACGGCCTTCCCGGCCACCGGTTTTCCAGCCGCGGCACCAACGCCGCCTATCTTCTCGACGTCCCTTCGGCCTTCTTCGACTTCCTCGCGGTCAAGGGAAAGGCCCGGATCGTCACCCAGGCCAGCCTCTCCGTCCTCAACACGGAAACGGCGCGCCTCCAGGCAGGGGATGAAATCCTCTATCACCAAGTCCAGACGACAACGCTCCCGAACGCGGGGATCCGGACCGACGGCTACATCCTGGATCCGTTCGGGGACCAGGATCAGAAGGAAACAAAGTCGACGAACCGATCTGTCAACGAATACGTCTACGAATACACGTACGAAGACGGCAGAAAGTCCACAACGACCCAGAAGCAATCAAACACATCCACCGATACCTCGACTTCCGGCTCCGATCTCTTCCCCGACAACCGGACGCTGACAGGGAAGACGACCGCCCGTTCCTACGGCTCGGTCTCGACGGGGATCTTTCTCCAGGTGAGACCCGTCATCGGAACCGACACGCTCCGCCTTCAGACGGACTTCGCCGTCGTGAACCTCACCGGGTTCCAGGACGACGGCCTCCCGCTCCTGGACAACCGCGACGTGTTCGCCGACCTCCATCTCAAGGACGGGGAGGAGTCCGTCCTTGGCGGCCTCGTCCGGGAGCGGCGCGTGAAGACAACCCGGAAGATCCCGGTCCTCGGCTCCATCCCGGTCCTCGGATACCTGTTCGGCGGCGAAGTCACACAGGTCCAGCGAAGCCTCGTCGTCCTTACGCTCAAGCCCAGGGTGAAGGGGGCCGGCGCCGTCACGGAGGCCGACGCCTCCGTCCAGGCGCGCGCCAAGGGGCTCGAAGCCTCTCCGCTGCCTTCGCGCAAGACCGGCTTCGATCAATACGTCCTCGACAAGGAATAAGGGGGACGCCATGCACGCGAACCGATCCACGATTTCCAACCGGAGGATGACTCGGATGATCAAGAGAATCGCAGCCTTTGCCGTCGTCGCGCTTGCCGTCTCGCCCCTCGCGTTCGGCGCGGGGGCCGACGAGGCCTCGGGCGTGAACAACCGGACCGGAAACGAAAGCCCCGCCGCCGGCGCGAGCGGGGTCGACAACTACCTGAACCAGAACGACCAGCTCAACTTGGGCAAGGACGACGGCATCGTTCGGGTCCTCCGAACCAACCAGAAGGTCCTGGTGAACGACTTCGTCACGGCGGTCTTCCCCGTGAAGAAGGCGACGCCCCGCGAACTCCGGGACGCGCTGCGGATCGTCGTCGCCAAGGAAGGGGGCCGGGCGGAAGTCATCCTCGACAAGGCCAAGGGGGAGAACTTCATCCATGTCATCTGCCCCCGTTTCCAACTGCCCTACATCCAGGAGGCGATCGAGGTCCTCGACCAGTCCTGGGTGGGCACGCTCCTCGACGGATCGGCCCACATCTACTACCGGGCGAAGCATCGCTCGGTCGTCAATCTCCTGCCGGTTCTCGACCTCTGGCTGGACTCCGACGGGGCGAACTTCCTGGATGTGGAGAACAACGCCCTCCACCGCGCGGACGAGCCGATGTACATCGAGCAGACCCTGCCGAAGGCGATGGAAGCGATCGACGTCCCGCCGCCCCAACTCATGCTCGAAGGGGCGCTTTACGAGGTGGACGCCAGCGATGACTTGAAACTCGGGCTCGACTTCATCGCCTGGAAGAACGGCCCGGGGCGGAATCTCTTCGAGATGTTCGCCTTCGGCGCCCGCAGCCGACAGCATTACGAAGGGGCTTCGAGCATCTTCGATCCGCTCCTGGAACCGCGCTCGATCGGCAGCGGCACGCACGTCGCGAGGTCGTCCGGGTATTACAAGGGCATCAACTTCCTGCTGACGGCGGCCTATCTGGATTTCCTCGCCTCCAAGGGGAAGGCCAAGATCCTGGCACGGCCGCGGATTCTCACGAAGAGCGGCATCATGGGCGAGTTCCTCGCCCTGGACCCGATCCCGTCCTTCTCGGCCGAGCCGCTCGATCCGGGCCCCCGAGGCCTCGTTCCCGCGACGCCGGCCAACACCGGCCTGGACGTTGCGCCGCAGGTCCCGATCTGGAACCGAACGCTCCGTTATAAGAACGCGTTGAACGCCGGCATCACCCTGCAGGTCACCCCGGTCATCGCCCTGGAGGCCACGGAGGCCACGATCAACCTGACGGTTTCCGACATCTCGGGCCTGACCCCGCAGGGGATCCCGATGCTCGCGACCCGCCAGATCAGCACCGTCGTCCGCCTGAAAGACGGCGAGCCGTTCGTGATGGGCGGGATCCGCCGGATGGAAAAAACCCAGGGGTCGACGAAGATCCCGGTCCTCGGCTCCATCCCGGTCCTTGGCTATCTCTTCGGCGGCGAGACGTCCGCGACCCGCCAGACCGAGCTCGTCCTGATCGTCACGCCCACGATCAGCCGCGGCCCGATGAAGCCCGTCGCGGCCGCGCCGGGCATGGAGGACTCCGACTTCTCCATCATCGAACGCGCGAAGGGCGCGCCAGCCCCGATGGATCCGAACCCGTTCGGATTCGATCAGTGGGTCCTCGACGACGAGGAGAAGCCCGCGGCCAAGTAGGCCCGAAAAAAACGAACGGCCGCCGGCCGGGATTGGAACCCGTCCGACGGCCGCTTTCGCGTACGCCTGTTTCAGGCGCCCGCGGGAACGCCCGTCCGGGGCCGTGCCGAGGCCTGCGCGGGAGGACGCTCGGGGGGCTTCCCCTCGGCCGTCCGGAACCGCTCGTACTCGGCCAGGACCTCCTCCTGGAAGGACTGCCGTTTCGCGGGGTCGGCGAACAAGACGATGGACTGGTAGCCCGTCGTGCCGTCCTTCTTCTGGAAGGACTTGGACGGCGCACCCCCCCCCCCCCCGCCCCAGGGCGGCCGCGGGCCCGAGGGCGCCGGGGGGGGGGTGTGCCCCCCGGGGACCCCC
>CAYHQZ010000212.1:0-6824 GCA_964358555.1 uncultured Planctomycetia bacterium | reverse complement strand
GACGAATTCATGGCGTTGGACCGCGCCTCGACAGGTCGCTGCGATCCGAGCCCCCGCCCCTCGTCCTTCTTATTCTTCGGTTCCAGGAATACAGGGGTCGGCGCCGCCATGCCGCAATCGGGAAGTTGGACGAAATAGTTCAGTGACCCGCGCCTTTCTTCACCTTCCGAGCCGCTTCCCGGCCGCCCTTCTCGCCGCCTCCCGCAGCCGCCCGGGGGGGAGGCGCTCCAGCTGGTTGAGGACGTTCCGGGCGGGATCGATTTCGGGGAAATCGGCGGGGCGCGAGAGGATCTCGCCCACGAGCGCGTTTGCGACGGCCGCGTAGGCGCGGGAATAGGGCGGGTGCAATCCCGGTCCCGGGAGGGCGTCGAGCAGGCGCGCGAGGGCGGGCCGCGGGTCGGGGGCGTTCGCAATCGCGTCGAGCTGGGCCCGGCCCTCGAGGTCCTCGAGGATGGATTCGCCCGAAAAGCCGCTGGCGACGAGCGTCCAGGCCGCCCGGAAGGGATGGCGCCCGAACGGAAGGAGGCGCGCGGCGTCGGCGAGGTGGCGCGATTCGTGGATGCAGGTTTCCTCGAGGGCGTCCGCCTTCCGGCGCTCGATAGGGACGCCGATGCTTGCGAGGCGGAGGAGCCGCGCGGGGGCCGGGCCGATGGGGCCGATCCGGGAGGGTTCGTTGCCGTTGAATCCCGGGGGCCAGGAAAGCGTCCAGGGATCGGGCGCGGCGGGATCGAGGGCGGCCGCCTCCTCGGCGTCCAGGATCGCCGCATCGTGGACGTTCTCCGGGCGCAGGACGGCGTGCCCGAGAATCGCCCCGCCGGCGGCGGCGAGGCCCCGCCACTCGTCGTAGGTTTCCACGAGCCGTCCCCCGGAGGCGACGAACGGGACGACCCTGCCGTCCGGCAGGGTCCGGTTCCGCGAGGCGGCGACGGGGAAGGCCCCGATTTCCAGGGTGCCGCCGGCGCGGCGGCCGGCATTCACGTAAAGATTCCAGCGCGCGAATCGGCGGCTTAGCGGATCGTCGGCCAAGGCTTCGTCGTGGAGGACCCAGCCGACCGGCCAGAAGCGGGCCGGGCGCAAATATTTGCCCGCCGGCAGGACGCCCTCGCGCCGGAGGAAGGCCTCCAGGTCCGCAAGATCGCGCGTTCGCCCGCGGACGGCGAAGTCGCGATATCCCTCCTCGGCGAATGCCCGAAGCCGCTCGATCAGCTTCCGGATCGCGCGGACATCGGCGAGCGCCTCGCGCCCACCCGCGTCGGGCGGGGACGCCGTCGCGGCGCGCTCGAACGCGGCCTCCGCCTCTGGGAGCCAGCCCAAGTCGCGGAAGGCCTCGCCGAGCCGCTTCCAGGCGCCCGCCTTCCCGGCCTCCGCGTCGCGCGCGGCCTTCCCGATCCTCGCCCGTTTCGTCGCCGCCGCGTCGTCCGGCCCGCGCGCGAATCCGAAGAGCGTCTCGTCGATCCGGAGGGCCTCCACAGGGGCGCCCGCCTCGACGGCCGCCAGCCGCCAGTCCAGGAGGTGATCGGATTCGAGCGATCCGGGCTCCTTCGCGGCGCGATAGATCGCGAGGGCCGCGTCCCGTTTCCCGAGCGCTCGCAGCAGGAGCGAGCGGTCCGCGGCCAGGAACGCGTCGCCCTTCCGCGCCTCCGCTGTGTGCGCAAGCGCCGCCTCCGCGCGCTCGAGCGGGGATCGATCCCGGAGGCCGGGTGCAAGCCGGCGAAGCCTTCGGCGGGGGAGGGGCGCGTCCGGCCGGGCCTCGACGGCGCGCGCAAGAATCGCGGCGGCCTCCTCGGTTTCCCCGCGCATCTCGAGGATTCGCGCTTCTCCCGCGAGGGCGGCGGGATTCCCACGCTCGCGCTCGAGGATCGCCTTGAAGCCTTCCAGCGCCTCCGGCAGGCGGCCGCACCGGCGGGCGAGTTCGGCCGCGAGAATCGCGATATCCACGCGTTCCGGCTCGGCGCGCAGGGCCTCGCGGGCGGACTCGAGGGCGGAGCGCCCCCGGCCGTCGCGCGTCTCCAGGATCGCGCGCGTCCGCAGCGAATCCGCGGCCGTCGGCGAGAGCCGGCGGGCGTTCGTCCAGGCCTTCCATGCCAGGTCCGGGCATTCGAGGGCCTCGGCGGCGAGCAGCCACGTCTCGGGACGGCGCGTCTCGGCGGCCTCGGCGACGAGGCTGGCGGCCGCCTCGAGGGCGCGGCCGCGCTCGGCGGCCTTTCGGAAGGCAGCGCGTCGCTCCTGGAGGAATTTCGGATCCCGCGAGCCCGCGGGGGCGTAGGCGGGCATGCAGCCTGCGGCGAGGAGAGCCGCCGCCAGCGCGGCCGCGCGGGAAAGCACGCCCGGACCGGCCCTACGAGAGGGCCGCTCCCGCCCGCCGCTCGTCGAGAAGGCCCTGGAGCAGCAGCTGCGCCGCTATCCGATCCGTGGATTCGCGGCGGACCCGGCGGCTGGCGCCGGCCTCGTCGAGGGCGCGGACGGCGCGGGCCGTCGTGAGGCGCTCGTCCCGCAGGGTGACGGGAAGCCCGCCGAGCCGGGCCCGCAGGGTCTCGGCGAACGAGCGGACCTTCGCCGCGGCGATTCCCTCCGTCCCGTCCATCTGCAAAGGAAACCCCACGACGACCTCGGAGACCTCCTCCTCGCGCGCGATCCGCTCGATCTCGCGGAGCGCCTTGCCCGGATCGGCGGCCGGCACGTGCGGCCGGCCGTGCGCGATCATCCCGAGCGCGTCGCTTACCGCCACCCCGATCCGCACGGTTCCGGGATCGAGGGCGAGGATGCGCATGGGGCGAGGGCGCGATGAATCGCGCCCCTACAAATACTGCCTCCACCCCTTCCGTTCAATCTCCTTCACGACTTCGCGGGCCTCGGCCTCGCGCTCGCGGGGGCAGACGAGGGTCGCGTCGGGGGTGGAGACGACGAGGAGGTTTTTCACGCCCACGAGGGCGACGAGGTGGCCGGGGGTGCCTGCGACGAGGCAATCTTCGGCGTCGCGGAGGATGGCGTGGATGGGCGTTCGCCCCTCGGTCGCGGCGGAGAACGATCCGACGTCGTTCCAACGGAAGGGCGCCTCGGTGACGAAGACGTCGGAGGCCTTCTCGAGGACGCCGTAGTCGATCGAGATCCGGGGCAGTGCGGCGTAGGCGCGCGCGAGGGCGCGGCGGAACGCGGGGCTCCGATGGCCGGCCGGGAGGCGCGCGAGCGCCCGGGCATGAAGGGGGAGGTGCACGGCGAGGGCTTCCTGGATGGCGTCTGCCCGCCAGGCGAAGATCCCGCTGTTCCAGTAGAACCGGCCGCCGGCTACGTAGCGGCGGGCGCGCATGAGGTCCGGCTTTTCGTGGAACTTCCGGACGCGGAAGAAGCCGGACGCCCCCGGCACGGCGTCCCCGCGCTCGATGTAGCCGTACTGGATCGAAGGATTCCGGGGCGGGATTCCGAAGGTGAGCAGGCCGCCGCGATCGTGGGCGAAGGCCGCGGCGCGCGTCAGGGCGGCTCGGAAGCAGGACGCGGGCCCGATCGCGTGGTCGGCGGGGAGGACCGCGATCACGCCCGACGGGTCCTCCCGGGCGGCGAGGGCGGCGCCGAGGGCGACCGCGGCGGAAGTGTCCCGCGCGACGGGCTCGGCCACGATCCGGTTCGCATAGGCGGCGGGGATGGCCCGCCGGATTGCGCCCGCCTGGTCGGCGCCGGTCACGATCCAGGTCCGGCCGGGCGGGACGATCCCCCGGATGCGTTCGAGCGTTTCGGCGACGAGGGGCTTCGGGCCCGCGAGGGAGAGGACCTGTTTCGGGCGAAGCCTTCGCGAGAGCGGCCAGAACCGGGTTCCGGCCCCGCCGGCCATCACGACAGCGAAGAGGTTCACGGGATTGTCCTGGCATGGTAGCGTGAACCCGATGCACGGCGAATCCCGGACCCGCGCTGCAAGACCTTCCGCAATCCTCATCATCGATTCGCCCGAGAAGAATGCCGACCTTTATTACCGCACGCATTTCCTCGCCCCGGACCCGATCGTGTTCGTCGAGACGAAGGAGGGCCGCCGGCTCCTGCTGGCGAGCGACCTCGAGTTCGGCCGGGCCCGGTCGCAGGCCGACGTGGACCGGGTGGCGCGCTACGCCCTCTATGCCCGGCGCGTCGCGAGGCTTCGCAAGGACAAGCGGCGGCCCGAGGCATCCGAGGTCGTGGCGGCCTTCCTTTCCGACCTTCGCCTCCGGCGGCTTGCCGTCCCCGCACGCTTTCCCCTCCGCCTCGCCGACGGCCTCCGTGCCCTGGGCGTCCGGCTCGAGACCCGGCCCGATCCGCTGTTTCCCGATCGCGCCGTCAAGCGCCCCTTCGAGATCGCCGCGATCCGGGAAGTCGTGCGCTCGACCGAGGAGGCTCTCGGCGCCGCCGTCGCCGCGATCCGGCGCGCCCGGATCCGGCGCGGCCGGCTCGTCTCCCGCGGCTCGCCGCTCACGGCCGAGGACGTCCGCGGGATCCTGCATCGCGCCCTCTTCGACCGGGGCTGTATCGCGGAACGCACGATTGTCGCGGGCGGCAACCAAGGCGTCGATCCCCACGACGAGGGATCCGGGCCGCTCCTTGCGAACGCCCCGATCATCATGGACGTCTTCCCGCGCTCGGTCCGGACCCGCTATCACGCGGACATGACCCGTACGGTCGTCCGCGGCCGCGCCTCGCCGCGACTGCGGGCGATGCACGCGGCGGTCCGGGAGGGGCAGGAGATCGCGTTCGCCCGGATCCGGGACGGCGCGGACGGCAAGGCCATCCACGAGGCGATCCAGTCCCATTTCCGCTCCGAAGGCTTCCGGACGGGGAAACGCGGCGGGCGGATGGAGGGCTTCTTCCACGGAACGGGCCATGGGGTCGGGCTCGAACTCCACGAGGCCCCGTCGATCTCGGGCTTCCCCTGTGTCCTGCGGGCCGGGAACGTCGTCACGGTGGAGCCCGGCCTCTATTACCGGGGATTGGGCGGCGTCCGGATCGAGGACATGGTCCTCGTGACGCGGCGCGGCTGCGAGAACCTGACGGGGTTTCCAAAGGATCTGGAGGTCTAGGGGCCTTGCGAATCGAGCGGCTTTCCGGCGGCGGGGTGCGGCTGTTCGCGCCTGCGAAGGTGAACCTCTTCCTCGAGGTTCTCGCCCGCCGGCCCGACGACTACCACGACATCGAGACCGTGATGGCCCCGTTGGCTCTCTTCGACGTTCTCGAGGCGCATCCCGCGCCGTTGGGCGTTTCGCTCGAGATCGAGGGCGGGGAAGGAATCCCGGCGGGGGAGTCGAACCTGGTCCTCCGGGCTTGGCGGGCCGCGGAGCAGGCCGCAGGAAGGACGCTCCCCGCGCGGCTTCGGCTCCGGAAACGGATCCCCGCAGGGGCCGGGATGGGGGGCGGCTCGAGCGACGCGGCGGCGGCCCTCCAGGCGGCGGCGGCCCTCCACGGCCTCGACCCGTCGGCCCTCCCGGCCGCGGCGGCGTCGGTTGGCTCGGACGTCCCCTTCTTCCTCGGCGATGGATTCGCCCTCTGCACGGGAAGGGGCGAACGGATCGAGCCCTGCCCGTCCTGGCCCGATCTCTGGATCGTCGCCCATTTTCCGGGATTCCCCTGCCCGACGGCGACCGTCTATCGCCGCCACGACGAGCGCTTTCCCTTGACACCCGATCCTCGCCGCGCTAGCGTTCTTCTCCACGCGATTGGTAACCGAGACTTGTCCGCGCTCCGTCGGTCCCAATGGAACCGGCTGGAGGCTGCGGTTTTCAGCGACTGGCCCCACCTCCAAGAGATCCGCGACACGATGGCGACCCTCGGGGAAGCACCCGTGCACGTGACAGGAAGCGGCTCGGCGCTGTTCGGTGTCTTCGGCCACGCGCAGGACGCCCGGGAGGCCGAGGCAAGGCTTCGGTTCCGGGGCTTCAAGGACGTATTCTGCGCCCCCGCGGATGCGGGTGGCGATTCTGACTGAACCCACAAACACCAAAAGGAATGGCTTCATGGTCGAAATCACCGACGTGAAGGTGAAGCTCGTGGACGGCCAGCGCGACAAGCTGCAGGCCTACGCAACGGCGACGATCGGCGGCGAGTTCGTCATCCGGGACATCAAGATCATCGAGGGCCCCACCGGCGCGTTCATGGCGATGCCGAGCCGCAAGATCACGGATCGCTGCGACCGATGCGGCTCGAAGAACCATCTCCGGGCCCGCTTCTGCAACGAGTGCGGCAGCGGACTCGATCCGAACCGGGGCCTCCGGGATCCCCGCGGCCGCCAGAAGCTGCACGCGGACGTCGCGCACCCGATCAACCAGCAGTTCCGCGAGATCCTCCAGCAGAAGGTCCTCCTGGCCTACGAGGAGGAGAAGCGCAAGTCCCGGGAGCAGGGCTACGCGCCGCCCGCCGACGAGGATTTCATCGAGGAAGTCGAGGGCCTGGAGCCGGAAGGCTTCGAGCCGATGCCCGGCGACGACGAGGAGCCGCCCGAGGAGGACACCGACTACATTCCGCCGATCGACGAGGCCCCGGCGGGCCAGGAGATCGAGGACATCGACGAGGACGACCTCTTGGGCCGCGGGGAACGTGCCTTCGGGGGCGGAATCCCGGGTCCCCGGGAGACGGAAGCCGCCATGCGGCGGGCCGACCGTGACGAGCGCGGCGGGCCGGTACTGTTGCCGAGGGAGATGGGCGGCGATCGAGGGCAGGAGCGTCACCACGGGGATCGCCGGGGCGGCGGCCCGCGCCACGGCCAAGGTCGGGGCCCCGGCGGAGGAGGGGGCGGCGGCCGGGGCGGGGATCGGGGCCGGAGCGGCGGCGGCGGATATGGCGGCGGTCGGGGCGGAGATCGGGGTCGGAGC
>CAYHQZ010000211.1:0-6831 GCA_964358555.1 uncultured Planctomycetia bacterium | reverse complement strand
TTCCGGACCTTCGGTCCGAGTCATGGGCCTGAACGCTTCGCGCAGGCCCAAGTTCGGCGCGGTCCGACCCCCGCCCCTCGCCTTTGGTGCGCCGGCATTCTTGTCCTCGGATTCTTTTCCGCCGGTTCCTGGCTTTTCGCGGGGGAGACGAAGGGTGCGTCCGCTGCCCGGTTCGAGACGGTGAAGGTGTTCCTCGATTCTGGCGCCTCGCCGCTCGCGGCCTGGCAGGCGGAAGTTGTCGTGGCCGTCGGAGACGCGCGAATCGTCGGCGTCGGGGGTGGCGAGCATGCCGCCTTCCGCGAGCCCGCCACCTACGACCCAGCCGCGCTCCGGGGCGGTCGGATCGTTCTCGCCGCGTTCTCGACGGGAAAGGACCTGCCGAAGGGGCGGACGCGCGTCGCGACGATTCACTTCGAGGTGCGGGGGGCGGACGCGCCCCGCTATTCCGTCCGGGCGGATGTCGTAGGCGACGCGGCCGGCAGGCCCGTTCCGGCGACGGCTTCCCTTTCGAAAGGAGATTCGGAATGACAAGCAGGAAACGGGCCTGGGTGTCGGCGGCCCTTTTCGCGGTTCTTTCCGGGACGGCCGTCGCGGGATGCGCGCAATCCTCGCCAATGCCCTGGACGCCGGAAGCGGAAGCCGCCGCCGGCTTCCAGTTCGCCGACGCCTCGCCCGGCGAGGAACTCTGGGTCATCGAGCGCTCGGGCCTGCCGTCGTCGGAGGCGCCCAAGGAGGAATCCCCCGGAACCGGCTCGATGCTTGCAAAGCGTGGAACCGAGGAAAACGTCCCGCTGCCCCTCGAAAGCACCACCGTCCGGGCCACGGTCGCCGGGATCGTCTCCGACGTCGCCGTCGTCCAGCGGTTCAAGAATCCCTACGCGGAGAAAATCGAGGCGGTCTACGTCTTTCCCCTCCCGCACGATGCGGCGGTGAGCGGTTTCGTGATGACGATCGGCGAGCGGAAAATCCGTGGGATTGTCCGCGAGCGCGAGGAGGCGAAGGCGATCTACGAGGAGGCGAAACGGCAGGGCTACGTCGCGGCGCTGCTCACCCAGGCGCGGCCGAACATCTTCACGCAGTCCGTCGCGAACATCGAGCCGGGAAAAACCATCGACGTGGAGATCCGGTATTTCAACGCCCTTCCCGTGAAGGACGGCTGGATCGAGTTCGCCTTCCCGATGGTCGTTGGCCCGCGGTTCAACCCGCCGGGAATTGCGGACGGGATCGGGGCGGCGCCGAGGGGCGGGCGATCGGCGTCCGGCCAGAGGACCGAGGTGCCATATCTCAAGCCCGGCGAGCGCAGCGGACACGAGATCTCCCTTTCGGTCGAGATCGACGCGGGCGTCTTGATCAAGTCGCTCGAGTGCCCGACGCACGAAATCGAGAGGACGGCGTCCCTCGAGAGCGGGCGCGCCCGAATCTCGCTCGCCCGGCGCGACGCCGTCCCGAACAAGGATTTCGTCCTGCGCTGGCGGGTCGCGGGGAAGGAGGCGTTGCCCGCGCTTGTCATGCATCGGGACGGGCGGGGCGGGTTCTTCCTGCTGACGCTGCATCCGCCGGCGGGCCTCGAGGATTCCCCCCGCCAGCCCGTCGAGTTCGTCTTCCTCCTCGACACGTCGGGGAGCATGTCGGGCTCTCCCCTCGCGAAGGCGAAGGCCGCTGCCGAGCGCGCGATCCGGAGGCTTTCGCCCGGCGATACATTCCAGATCATCCGCTTCGCCAACGGCGTCTCCGCGATGGGGGAGAAGCCCGTTCCCGCGACGCCGGAAAACGTCCGGCGGGGGCTCGGCTACCTCGGTTCCCTCGGGGCCGGGGGCGGCACGATGATGGAAAACGGGATCCGCGCGGCACTCGAGCCCGCCGTCGCGGAGGGGCGGCGGCGGTTCGTCATGTTCATGACGGACGGCTACATCGGCAACGAGGACGACATCTTCGACGAGGTCCGCCGCCATCTGGGCGGCGCGCGGATCTTCTCCTTCGGCGTCGGGACGTCCGTGAACCGCCATCTCATGGAGGGCCTCGCCCGGCTCGGGCGCGGCGCAGTCGCCTACGTGGGACTCGGCGCGGACGACGGGAAAGAAGTGGACCTCTTCTTCGAGCGCGTCCGCCGGCCGGCGCTTGCCGACGTCTCGCTTGATTTCGGGGGTGTTGCCGTCCGGGACGTTTACCCGAAGCGCGTGCCGGATCTCTTCGACGGCCGGCCCGTCACGATCGTCGGGCGTTTCGACGAGGCCTCGGGGCCCCTCGAGATCCGGATCCGCGGGACGGCGGGGGGCGAGGCGAGGGCGTTCCGGGTTTCCGTCGATCCGGGCTCGTCGTCCGAGCACCCGGCGATTTCCCGCGTCTGGGCGCGCCTGAAAATCGCGGAGCTCGACGACTTCGCCTCGCGAGAGGGGAAAGCGGAGTGCCGGGAGGAGGCGAAGCGCACGGCGCTCGACTACGGCCTCGTCTCGGCCTACACGTCGTTTGTCGCGGTGGACGCGAGCAAGCGGACGCAAGGCGATCACGGCACGACCGTGCCCGTCCCCGTCCCCGTACCGGAGGGCGTGCGCTACGACACGACGGTGCCGGAGGGCGGGCGGTAGGGGCGTTTGAACGTGCGTCGCGGGGGCATCCCGCGGAAAGGAGGATGCGGTTGTGAGACTTCAGCGCTTCGGTTCGAGGTGGATCCACGTGCTCCTCGCGCTCGCCGCGCTCGGCGCGGGTGCAGGGTGCGCGATGGCGGAAATGGCGCCGGCCCCGGAGGCGCAGGCGCCCCTGGACGGCCGCGCCGGAACCCCGGAGTCGGCCCCGCCGGGCTCGGCGGTCTCCTCGGACGCGCCCGCCCCGACCCCCGAGGAAATGGTCCCGGTACGGCATGTGATCTACACCGCGCGCCTCGCGGTCGTCGTCGCCGCCGTGGACCCCGCGCTCGCCCGGGCGAAGGAGGCCGCGGAAAAAGCGCAGGGCTGGATGCAGGAGCAGCAGGGCGGCCGGCTCGTCCTGCGCGTTCCCGCCGCGCGGTTCCGGGAGGCGATGTCGGCGATCGAGTCGCTCGGGATCGTCGCAGAGAGGGATATCAAGGCCGAGGACGTGACCGAGCAATTCGTGGACCTCGAGGCGCGCCTGAAGAACGCGCGGGCCGTCGCGGAACGCCTGCGGGAACTCCTCGCGAAAGCCAAGGACGTGAAGGAGGCTCTCGAGGTCGAGCAGGCGCTCACGCGGCTCGGCGAGGAGATCGAGCGGATGGAAGGCCGCCTGCGCTTCTTGAAGAGCCGCGTGGCCTACAGCACGATTGTCGTCGACTTCCGCACCAAGGCCCCCGTGCCGGCGGCCATCGAGCCCCTCGTGCGGCTGCCCTACCCGTGGCTGCGCGGCCTCGAACTGCCCGCGCTTCTTGAAACCGCCGAACGATCCCGTCGCTTTGAATAAGGGAGAACGAACATGAGAACGAATCCGCCTTCGTCCCGTCCGCGTTCGGCCGCTGCCCTGGCCGTCTTGCTGGCCGCCGCCTGTTTCGCGGCGGGTTGCGTCACGATCGAGCCGCCCGCCGGCTACGCCCCGCTTCCGGACCCCGGCGACAAGGCCTTCCTCGCCGTGAGCCCCAAGGGCAGCACGTTCGCGATGAGCGAGCGCAAAAACCTCGGCGGCCGCTATGCCGGCCTCGACTACTGGGTCGAGGCGTTCCAGCACGAGAAGGTGACGCTCGGCGGCTACCGCCTTGCGGGCGGTAAAGACATCGAGACCGCGAAGGGCCTGAAGGGGCGGGTCCTCGATCTGCGCCTCGGCGAGGGCGCGGCGGAATACACGTGGCTCGTCGCGATCTTCGTTCGCCCGCCTTCAACCTGGGACCCGGGGCAGGTCGTCACCGTCGAGGCCGGCGGCCCGAGCGCCCAGATAGGCTTGGAGCGGGAGAAGATCGAGGCGGCGATCCGGACGCTGCCTTAGGTCGGTTTGGAGTCCAATCCCATGGAAGGCATTCGCATCCTTCCCCTCGCATAAGTATACAAGTATACAACGTCCCCTAGTAGGCGCGCCGCTGCCGGGACGACGGGACCTTCAGGATCTTGCGGTACTTCGTGACGGTCCGGCGGGCGACGAGGTAGCCTTCCTTTTTCAGGATCTCGCCGATGTCGTCGTCGGAGAGGGGGCGCTTCTTGTCCTCCTGGCCGATCATCTCGCGGATTCGCTCCTTGACGGCGACGCGGGAGGTGATGGCGCCGTTCGCGGACGGGGTGGATCCGGTGAAGAAGAACTTGAGGGGCAGGATTCCGCGCGGGGTCTCGATGTATTTGTCGGCGATGGCGCGGCTGACGTTGGAGACGTGGATCCCGACGCGGTCGGCGACCTCCTGCATCTTGAGGGGCTTCAGGTGCGAGACCCCCTGGTCGAGAAACTCGTTTTGGACGTCGAGGATGGAGCGCGTGATCCGCCAGAGGGTCTGTCGGCGCTGGGCGATGGCCTCCATGAGCCAGCGGGCAGTCTCGAGTCGCCGCCGGATGTAGTCCTTCTCTTTCGGCAGGAGTCCCGGGGACTCGAGCATCTTCGCGTAGCGATCGGAGAGCGAAAGCCTCGGGATGTAGCGGTCCTCGATCAGGATGTCGTAGCCGTCCTCGCGGGTCGCCAGGACGATGTCGGGGACGACCGCGCGCGTCTGTTCGGAGGAGAAGGCGCTCCCGGGGCGGGGATTCAGGGTGCGCAGGCGCGCCAGGAGGCGCTTCACGCCGTCGACGTCGGTCCCGAGGGATTTCGCGATCGCGGGCAGGCGGTTGTGCTCCAGGTCGTGGAGGTGGTGGACGATGAGGCGCCGGAGGGATTCCGATCCCGGGGCGTTCGCGGGAACCTGCAAAAGCAGGCACTCCTGGAGGTCGCGGGCTCCGACGCCCGGGGGGCCGATCCGTTGGATCGCCTGGAGGGCCGCCTCGATCTCCTCCCGCGTCACATCCCGGGGAATAGGCGGGCCGTCCGCGACGGCTTCCGCGTCCGATACGGTCTTCGGGGTCGCGTCCGGCGCCGGGGGGGCGGACTCCGCGAGGGGTGCGTCCGGCACGGCGCCGGGGGAAACGGCCGGTCCGGCGCCTTCGATGGAAAGGGCAGCGTCCGGCCCGGCGCCCTCCGCCGAAAGGGGCGCGACCGGGGCGGGGAACCGGCCGGGGAAGAGATCCTCCAGGGGATAGCGCAGATAGCCGTTCGGGTCGAGGTTCCCGATCAGGAACTCGGCAATCAGCCGAATCCGATCCTCGAGCGAGAGCAGCCGGAGTTCGTCGAGCAGGAAGGCCTGCAGGGAGATGGAGGGGGCCGCGACGTTCTGGAGGGCCTCCAACTTCTTGTCGCCAGCTTCGGATCCCTTCTGGGGGCCTGACGACCTCCTGAAATCGCGCCAGGAGTCCCCGATGGCATCCAGCCGCTCGAGGGTCTGCGCGTCGTGCGCCTCGGCCGGTTCGGGTTGGCTGGCCATCTCGTCAGGAGGGGCTTCGGCCTCGAGGGCGGGATTTTCCTCCAGTTCCCGGGTGATCCGGGCGTTCAGCTCGAGGGTCGGCAACTGGAGGATTTCGATGGACTGGATGATCTGCGGAGACAGCCGGAGCCGGAGTTCCTGGCGAGTCTGGAGCCCGAATTCCATCCTCATGGCACGTCGCTTTTCTCCGCGGACTCGAGGGGTCGTCGGTTCTCGAGGGCGTCCGCAATCGCGCCCGCGCTCGAGAGCTCCAGGCTCGAGCCGGGGGGCAGGCCCCGGGCGAGCCGGGTGATGGAAATCTTGAGGGGCCGCAGGCGTTCGGCCAGGGCGAAGGCCGTGGCGTCGCCTTCCGCGGTCGGGTTCGTCGCGAGGATCACTTCGCGGACCTCCCCCTTCCGAATCCGCTCGACCAACGCGTCGGTCGTAAGGTCCCGCTCGTCGATGCCGGCCAAGGGGTCCACCTCGCCGTGAAGGACGTGGTAGAGCCCTCGATAGCGGCCGCCGCGCTCGAAGGCATGGACGTCACGGGTGTCTCCCACCACGCAGACGACGCGTCGATCCCGGGTCGAATCCCTGCAGACGCCGCAGGGGTCCTCTTCGGTCACAGTATAGCAGAGGGAGCAGCGGGCTGTTTTCGTCTTGATGGCATCGATCGCGCGGGCGAGGCGGATGGCCTCCGCCGCAGGAGCCCGGAGGATATGGAAGGCGATCCGCTCGGCGCTCCGGGGGCCGACACCGGGCAAGCCGCGCAGGGCTTCAATGAGGTCCCGGAAGGCGGGGCTGTCCATCGGATTTTTCGATCAGGGACCGGGCTTTCGCCGGGGGAGGGGACGGGCGTCGAGGAGGTCGGCCCCGAGGCGGATGGTGGGATTTTCCGGATTCGCGCCGCTCGCGTCCGGCGCCGGGGACGGCTCCTCGGGGCGGGTCTTGGGCGCCGGCCCGTGCGCGTGGGACGCCCCCCCGAGTCCTTGCCCATGGGCAGGCGAGCGGGTCGGGGGTTGGGGGTGCGATGGCGACGGGGCGCGAACCGCTTCGTGGGCACGCGCCTTCTGGGCGACCTCGATTTGCACCTGGACCTTCCGGCCGAGCTCCGCTTCGGCGGCTTCGGCGATCGATCTCGTCCGCGCGGATTCCTGGCAATGCTCGCGGTGGATCCGGTGCAGGGAGGCGAACCGGAGGTGGAGGACGTCGGATTCGCACTCGGCTTCGTCGCACATCCGAAGGCAGGCGGCGAGCTTGGCGTCCGTTCCCTCGAGGCGCGCGGCGATCTGTTCCGCGAGCGCGGGCGCCGCGTGCGGACCGTGGTGCGCCCGATGCGCCGGGGCCTGGCGGCCGACGGGAGGGATCGCGTTCGGATCGCGCGGCGATGGCGCGGGGGGCGGGGCGGGCGTGGT
>CAYHQZ010000210.1:1254-6832 GCA_964358555.1 uncultured Planctomycetia bacterium | reverse complement strand
CCCTCTTCGGCGACAACGGATCGGGGATGCACACCCACATCTCGATCTGGAAGAAGGGAAAGCCCCTTTTCGCCGGCGACGGCTACGCGGGCATCTCGGATCTCGCACTGTGGTCCATCGGGGGGCTATTGAAGCACGCAAGGGCCCTCAACGCCTTCACCAACCCCACGACGAACTCGTATCGCCGCCTCGTCCCCGGCTACGAGGCCCCGGTGAACCTGGCCTACTCGTCTCGAAACCGGTCGGCCTGCTGCCGGATCCCGATGTATTCCTCGAGCCCGAAGTCCAAGCGCGTCGAGTACCGCGTTCCGGATCCCTCCTGCAATCCCTACCTCGCCTTCTCGGCGATGCTGATGGCGGCGCTCGACGGGATCCAGAACAAGATCGACCCCGGCGAGCCGCTGGACAAGGACATCTACGATCTCCCGCCGGAGGAGCTCGCGAAGGTCCCGAACACGGCCGCCTCCCTTGAAGAGGCCATGGACTGCCTGGAAGAGGACCACGAGTTCCTCCTCAAGGGGGACGTCTTCACGCAGGACGTCATCGACACCTGGCTCAAATACAAGCGCAGCCGGGAGGTCGACGCCATGCGCCTGCGCCCGCACCCCTACGAGTTCATGCTCTACTACGACGTGTAGAGCAGCACCCGAAACACCCGTCCCGGCCTACATCAGCTGTTTCCGTCGGAACAGCAGATAGAGGCCGCTCGCGACGGCGGCCATCGCAAGGGCGATGAAGAGGCCGTCGAGGCCTGGGGGCTCGAGGGAAGGCCAGTTTCGCACGTTCATCCCGTAGAACCCGACGATGAGGTTCAACGGCATCAGGATGACCGTGACGCTCGTGAGGAGCTGCATGATCCGGTTCGTGCGGCTCGTCATCAGGTTCGTGTAGGCGTCCATCAGCGAGGCGATGGAGTCGCGGTAGGCGGGCAGCAGGTCGTTCAACTTGACCCAATGGTCGTAGAGCAGCCGGAAGTTCCGCTGGGAATTTTCCGAAAGCAGGCCGATGTCCCCGCGCACGAGCTGGTAAATCGTCTCCCGCTGGGGAACCATGAGCCGCCGCAGGTAGAGGATGTCCTTCCGGAGGGGATGGACCGCCTCCAGGAATTCCACGCCCTTGTGTTCCTGGAAGAGGAGGTCCTCCATCGCCTGGATCCGATCGTCGAGCCGGTCGAGGACGGCGACGTAGTTCTCGCCTAGGGCCTCCAGGATCGTGTAGAGGACGAAATCGGGGCCCTTGCCGATGGTCGACGCGGGTTCCTTGCGCACGGCCTCCATCGTGGCGACGATGCTCCGGATCGGCTCCGGATGGACGGTGATCATCACGTTCCGCATGAGCACGATGTTCATCTCGTGGGTGCGAACCCCCGCTTCCACTTGGCTCATGTCGGGCGCGTGGAGGATCAGAAAGATGTAGTCGCGGAAGCGCTGGAGCATCGGGCGGGCATTGACGTCGATGCATTCCTCGATCACGAACGGATCGAGGCCGAACCGCTCGTCGAGAATCCGGAATTCGTCCTCCGTCGCGGCCTCCAGGTCGAGCCAGAGGAAGTGCTTCTCTCCGGTCGGACGATTCGCGAAGAAGTCGAGGGTGTCCCCCGTTTCGAGCCGCCCCGTCTCGGGGTCGTAGTGGAAGGCGCGAAGCATGCGGACAAAGTCTACCACGCGGCCGGGGGCCGCATCACCCCCGAAAGACGCTATGATCCCCTCCGGCCGTGAAGAAGATTCTGATCATCGACGACGAGCAGTCGATCATCGACGTGGTCGAGTACTCGCTGCGCAAGGAAGGCTACCGGCCCCTTGTGGCGAAAACCGGCGAGGGGGGACTGGCCATCGCCCGCCAGGCCACGCCCGACCTGGTTCTGCTCGACATCATGCTTCCGGACATCGACGGATTCGAGGTCCTGCGCCGTCTTCGCCAGTTCTCGAGCGTGCCCGTCCTGATGCTGACGTCCCGGGACGGCGAGGTCGACAAGGTCGTGGGCCTGGAGATGGGCGCCGACGACTACGTCCCCAAGCCCTTCAGCCCCCGGGAGCTCGTCGCGCGAATCAAGGCGGTTCTCCGGCGCGTCCGCCCGGCGGGGCCCGACACCCCCGCGGCCGTCGTCGCGACGGGCGGCTTCGTGGTCGAGAAGGAGAAGTTCCGGATCACCTTCCGAGGCCAGCCGCTGCCCCTTTCGAAGATGGAATACCAGATCCTCGAGATGCTCCTGCGCCACCCGGGTCGCGTCTACTCCCGCAACGACATCCTCGACGAAGTGCTGGGCGAAGGCGCGCCGTCCACCGACCGCACCATCGACGCCCACATCAAGAGCATCCGAAAGAAGATTCACATGGTGGACGCGAAGGCCGAGCCCATCCAGACCGTCCGAGGGATGGGATATTCGCTGAAAGAGGGATAGGCCGGCGGGCTCCGACCCCTGGCTCTCGACCCACCCTCCCCGGTGCTAGACTGTATGCATGGGCGCTCTCCTCTCCCTCCTCGCCGCCGTCGCCATCATCCTGGTCCTCTACTTCGGATTGAGCCGAGGCGGCGCGAATCCGAAGGGAGCCGAAGGGACGCCTCTTTCCGGCGCTCCCGGCGAAGGCTATCTCACGACGACGCTCAAGGCCCCCGAGCGCGTGCGCCAGTCCATCGTCCCGGGGCCCCTCCAGTTCTACGTCACCCAATACCAGTCGGACCGCGGCGACTATCCGCCCAGCCTTGAAGCCCTGGAGGCTTACCTGCGCCAGACCTCCGGTCGCGGCCTGCCGAATCTCGGCTCGAACATGCACTACGAGTACGATCCGTCGACCGGCACGATTTCGATCCAGCCCGGCGCCCCGCCTCCCCCGCCGCCGCCTCCTTCCACCGACACGCCTCCGCCAACCGGCGGCACCCCCACCCCGGCTCCCGGTCCCATGACCCCCGGCAACGTCCGCGGCATGCTCCCCACTCCACCCTCGCCGCCGGCCGAATAGCCCCTCACGACGCTCTCCTTCCCGATCATGCCGCCCATGACGGAACGGCAATGGGCGATTCTGCTGGCGATTCTCGCCCTATCGCTCGTCCTGCGATTGGCTCTCGTCGCCCAGCTCAACGCCCTGCCGGACACCGCCGCATCGGCGTATTGGAATCCCGTCCCCACCTCGGACACCTATACCTACAAAACAACGAGCCGCGAGATCTGCGAGGGGAAATTCCGCGGAATGCTGTATTACCAGCCCGGCTACTACGCCGCTTTCCTCCCCGCAACATATTGGCTGACCGGCTCGTTCAAGCCCCTGGCGCCGGCGCTAATCCAAACCGCGCTGGGAACGGCGACGGTCTTCCTGGTCTTCCTCATCGGCGCCCGCTGTTTCGGCTTCGCGGCAGGCGCCCTCGGAGCCCTTCTGGCCTCCCTCTCCCGGGACCTTATTTTTTACACGCCGTATCTCCTCCAGGAAACCCTTTTCGTCTTTTTCGTCACCCTCGCCGCGTGGAGGCTCTTGCGAATGGCCGAAAATCCCTCCGCCGGACGGGCTCTCGTGGCGGGGGTGGTGATCGGAGCGGCGGCGGCCTGCCGCGGCAACGCCCTTTTCCTCCTGTTCCTGATCCTGCCCTGGGCGGCTCTTCGGGCCGGGGAAACCCGCCGCCTTCGACTCGCCTGCACCCTGCTCCTGTGGCTCGGCACGTGCCTGGTCCTCGCGCCTTTCTCCCTCTACAACTCCCTGCGCGCAGGCAAGCCCATGCCCCCGGCCACGAGCACCGCGGTGGTCCTTACGATGGCCAACAATCCGGAAGTCCCGCCAGGCGGCGTCCTGGAAACGTTCACGTTTCGCCAATGGCTGGAGGAGTCCCGTCGGTCGAATCCGGCCTCGGGGAAGTCCTTCCCGGACGCCGTCGCAAGCGGTTTTCTGATGCGGCGCATGTTGGCATGGATCGCCTCCTCGCCCCTCGACTGGCTGGAGATGCGTTTTCGCGCCCTCCTCCTCTACTTCCACCACGGGACCATCGAGAACAACATCGTCCTCGCGTACGAGCGAAAATTCGCACCGCTCCTGGGCTTTCCCCTCCTCGCTGACGCATGGATCCTTTTGCCCCTGGGCCTGGCGGGGTTTTTGCTGTCGGTCCGATCCGCGTCGAAAACGGGGACGACCGTCCTTGCCCTCTCGTTCATCGGATCCATGGCCGCCGTGGCGATCGTCAGCATGCTCTCGCGCTACCGGCTGATGTCCCTTCCCCTCTTCTGCGTCTACGCCGGTTCGCTCCTGCCCGCCCTGGCCGGGCGTTTCCGGGTCCGGCCCTCCGCGCGGGTCGTGGCGACGACGGCGGCTGCGTTGTTTTTTTCGTTTTTGCTCGGATTCGCCGGCCCCACCCTCTACGAGCGGGGAATCCGCTCCTGGCTCTATCCTTTGCGCCACCCCGGCGGGACCGCCGTCCAACACGGCGGGGAGTGGCTGATCACGGACAACTCCTCGCTCCTTCCCGCGTTTTTCGCCCGCGAAATTCCGACCGGCCCGGCGGTCGGCCAACCCGTTTCGGTCCTTCTCAACCCGCTGGGCCGGGACCTGGCCTCCGGCGCCAAAGACACGAACCAGACCTGCCCCATGCTCGAACTCCCGCTGCCGCCCGGGGCGGCGCTGCGGAAGCGGTTCGTGGTTCCGCCGGAGATTCCCGTCGCGGAGGTATCCAGTGTTCTTTTGCTTCTGGATATTTCCCTCCTTCCCGGCGCCCGCCAGCCGCCCGAGATCCGGTTCAACGACCGATCCGTCTGGCCCCCCGAACCGTCGCGGAATGCCCCCGGCGAGCCTCGGACGGATGGGCTCGTGCGTCCGGGAGAAAACGTCCTCGAAATTCGCGCCGGAAGCGATTCCCCTTGCCTCGTCCGCGCCGATCGCACGTTTTCCTATCGACGCACGGAGACCCGCCCCTCCCCCTCCTCGCCGTGGTCGGATTCGGGGGCCGAGATCCTGTCCGTCCTCGTCCTGAAAATGCGAGCCCCTTTGCCGCCCGCGGACGCGCCGCCACCGTGATGCAATCGATTACGGGGCGGCCGTGCGGATCCCCGCCTCAGCGGCCTCGAGCCAGCCTTCGCTGAAGGTCGGGTGTGCGTGGATGGTTTCGGCGATGTCGCGCAGCGTGAGGCCCAGGCGGACGGCGAGGACGGCCTCGTGGACGTGCTCGGAGGCGTGCGAGGAGATGGCGTGGGCGCCAAGGATCTTGAGGCTGCCCGCCGCGGCAATCCACTTGAAGAAGCCATCGATGGAGGCTTCGGTGTGCGCACGCCCGAGGGCGCGGACGAGGTGCTTCCCGACGACGACGGCGCCTACGGCCCTGGCTTCGGGCTCGGTGAGGCCCACGCCGACGATCTCGGGATCGGTGTAGACGACGGAAGGGACGGCGCGCAGGTCCGCCTTCCTCTCGGGAATCTTCCCGGCGGCGTTCCAGGCGGCAATCTTGCCCTGGTAGGAGGCGACGTGCGCGAGCGGCTTTACGCCCGTGACGTCGCCGATGGCGAAGATCGAGGGGACGTTCGTGCGCATGGATTCGTCCACGGGAATCCGGTTGGGCTCGGCGCGGACGCCCGCCTTCTTAAGGCCGAGGGCGGGCAGATTAG
>CAYHQZ010000210.1:0-1244 GCA_964358555.1 uncultured Planctomycetia bacterium | reverse complement strand
GATTCGCCGAACGGCCCACGCAGACGGCCGCGACGTCGGCCGCGACGGACGCGCCGCCCTCGATCGATAGCATCACCCCGTCGTCTTGAACGTCGGCGGAAAGGATCTTCGCGCCAAGCCGCGTCGCGATCCCGCGCTTGCGACAGAGCTTCGCGGCTTCGATCCTTGCATCCGGATCGAAGCCGGGCAGCAACGCGTCGAGCAGTTCCACGATCTCGACATCGACGCCAAGCGAGCGGTGGAAGAAGGCCATCTCGAGGCCGATGACGCCGCCGCCCACGATCGCGAGGCGCTTCGGAAGGACTTTCAGCGCGAGGAGTTCGTCGCTCGAAAGGATCCGGCCGGGCGTGAAGGCAAGCCCGGCCAGCGCCCGCGGCTCCGTCCCCGTCGCGAGGATGGCCGCCTTGAAACGGATGGATTCCCCGCCCTCGACGTCGAGGGTGTCGGACGACGCGAAGCGCGCGCGGCCGGGCACGATCCGGATCTTGCCGGACTTGAGACTCGCCGTCAGGCCGTCCCGCAGGCGCTTCACGACCGCGTCCTTTCGGGCCTGGATGGCGGCGGCAGGGGCCGAAGGCGCAAGGGAGCCTGCCTGCGCCTGAATCCCCGCGCCCGCCTCGGTAAGCGCGGGGGGGAGCCCGAACTCGGCCGCGCGACGGGCCGACTCGAGGATCTCGCCGCTCCGGATGAGGGCCTTGGAGGGGATGCAGCCGCGGTTCAGGCAGACCCCTCCCACGTCTCGGGCCTCCACGAGCGCCACCTTCGCCCCGAGGCGCGCGGCCTCCAACGCGGCCGTGGTCCCGCCCGGCCCGGATCCGATGACGGCAATATCGGTTTCCATGGGCCGTCGATTCTATCCCGCGGGCGGCTTCCTCCCGAGGCGACGGCAAAGCAACCACGACGAAATCGTGACCGCGGCGAGGATCGCGAACTCGAGGACGAGCAGGCCGTAACCCGCGGCGCGGCGGCCCAACGCCGGGCCGTCCCGGAGGAGCGCGGGGGCGATCCAGAGGAAAAACCCCGCGACGAGCCCTCCCCAATAGGCCGACGGCAGCGGCCCTAACCACGTCGGGAACCACCAGATCTCGCCCCGCCAGAACCGCCGCAGGCCGAAGTGCGGATTGAGCGAGAACCAGAGGAAATCCCAGAAGACCGTCGCGATGCAGAAGAGGCAGAGCAGCTCCGCCTCGCGCTCGGCGGAAAACCCCGCATAGAGAAGCGGGAAGTGGAAGAAAAGCGCGAGC
>CAYHQZ010000209.1:0-6837 GCA_964358555.1 uncultured Planctomycetia bacterium | reverse complement strand
CAGGGCGTCGTCGTCCAGATCAGGAAATACGCCTTCTCGCCGGGCTTCAGCGCCCCGCCAAGGCGGGCAGTCGCGTCCGGGCCGAAGGGCATCCGGACGGTGATCGAGGGGCCCGTATCATCCTTGTATTCGAGCTCCGCCTCGGCGAGCGCCGTGCGGCAGTGGAGGCACCAGTGGATGGGCTTCTTTCGCCGCTCGACGAGGCCCTTGCCCGCAAGTTCCGCGAAGACCTGAAGGATGCCCGCCTCATAGGCGGGGTCGATCGTGAGATACGGCCGCAGCCAGTCGCCCAGCACTCCCAGCCTTTTGAATTGGCGGCGCTGGAGTTCTATGTATTTCTCGGCGTAGGCCTTGCAGCGGGTCCGGATCTCCATCGGGGTCTTCGTCCCGCCCTCGGCGCGCGCCTCCTGCATCACCTTGTGCTCGATGGGCAGGCCGTGGCAGTCCCAGCCGGGGACGAACGGGGCGTCGAAACCTTGCATCGTCCGGAACTTGACGACGATGTCCTTGAGTATCTTGTTGAGTCCCGTGCCCAGGTGCACGTCGCCGTTGGCGTAGGGCGGGCCGTCGTGCAGGAGGTAGCGCTTCTTGCCGGCGCGGGCCTTCCGGATCCGCCCGTAGAGGTCCGTCTCCTCCCACATCTTCTGAATCTCGGGCTCCCGTTTCGAGAGGTCCGCCTTCATCGGAAACGAGGTCTTCGGCAGCAGGATCGTGGCGCGGTAATCGGCGGGCTTGGATGTCGGTTCCATGGGATTGCGCGGATGGGTTGTCACGACTTCCGCCGATGCCCGGTCGTCGCAGCCTTGTCCGCGGCCTCCTTCGCGGGCTTCGCCGGGGCCGGCCCCTGCAGGAGCGGCATGGCGAGTTTCGACCACTCGGCGAGGGCCTCCGGGATGCCGGTGGTTTCGGGCCAGCGGGTCTGGATTTCCTCGAGATGCTCCCGGATCGGGAGGACGAGCCGGCGCACGTCCTCGGAATCGCCCTTCACGTCGGCGAAACACTCAAGGCCGCGGCGAAACGCCGCCACTCCCTCGACGACGAAGCCCGCGGCCAGGAACGAGGAACCGACCCGGGAGAACCCCTCGGCCGCGCCGCCCGGATAGATCCTCGAGAAGACCTCGGCAAGCCCCCGGGGCCCGTAGATCTCGTCGAGATCGGGCTCGGAGGAGTAGAGCAGCCTCGGGAGGCGGACATCCTCCGGCGACTCGCGGAGGATCCGTTCCATCTGAAGGGTCGCGCTCTGAAAGAGCCCCTGGACCTCCTTCGTCTTGCGGGGCAATTCGACGCGGGCTTCGTCGAGGATCCGGCGCAGGAGGGCCGCGAGCTCGGAATCGATCGTGCCTTTCTGGGATCCCTCGCGGGACTTGAACAGGGTCTCGTATTCCGGGCCGTAGGAGGTGATCGAGTAGAGGTATTCCTTCAGGTGGAGCATCTCGTGGAAGATGGAGCCCACAAGGAGATCGAAGAGAACGTCCGGCTTGACCGCGCGCGAGCCCGAAAGCCGGTTCCGGCTGTGGAGACGGTGGGTCTCGTTCTTCAGGTGATAGAGCCGGGTCTCCATCTGATCGATTCGCTCGAAGGAAAGCAGGCCTCCCTCCCGCCGGGCCTGAATCTCCTGCTCGAACTCGGCCCGGACCCGGAGGAAGGAGGGCAGCAGCCCCGCGAAGACGGAGGCGTCGGTGGTCGTCGGCATCAGGACGCCCTCCGATGGGAGTCAAAGGGCGGAGGAGGAGGCGGAGGGACCGAGGCGCCGCGGCGGGCGTGTTGAAGAACGCTCATGCGCTCCCGGATCATCTGGCCCCAGCTCGGATCGGCCCCGGCCTGGATCAGGGCCTGCCGGTAGACGTCGAGGGCGACCTCGTTCTGGTGGAATTGCTGTTCGTAAATCTGCGCATACCGGAAGAGCGCCTTCACGGCGGGCATTCCCTGAAGGCCCGTGTCGAGGAGGCGCCGGAGGGCCCCGGCCGCCTCGGGGTATTCGCCGGCCCGCTCGAGAGTGGCCGCGACCTGGAGCTGTTCGGCGGATTCGAGCATGGCGCCCGGGAACGCCTCCTGGAGCCGCCGATACGCCTCGAGCGATTCCGGCTCCGCCCGCGCCCGAAGGGCCCGTTGGGCGGCGGCGACGAGGGATGCCTGCTGCCGGGTAGCGTCGCGCGCCATTCTGTAGCTGTCGGCGGCTTCCAGCAGCGGTCCCGACGCCTGGGGGTGATCCTCCGCGATCTTCTCGAAGAGGGCCGCCGCCTCGATGCACCGCCCGCGCGCCCGGAGGGCCAACGCCCCTTCGAGCAGGTCGTGCTTCCTCCAGAGGAGCATGGGATGGTTCACGACGATCTTCCCGGTGGCGTCCGTGCCCACCATCGGGAAGAGCCGCGTCTCGAGCCCGAGAGACTTGATGGCCAGGATGGCGCCGATCCCGAACGCGTAGCCGCCGATGTGGGCCCAGTGGGCGACCCCCCCGGCATGGGCCGGGGCATTCCAACCCGCGATCGCGGAGTAGACGTCGCCGAGGATCATCACGGAAAAGACGAAATAGGTCGGGGCCGAGAACGTGCCCGTGCGGAACATGCCCGGGACGAACGCGAACCAGACGAAATGGACCCTCGTATCGTAGCAGTAGATGAGGAACACGCCCATGAGGGTCGTGATTGCCCCGGAAGCGCCGCCAAACGGGATGCGCGGGGCCCCGCCGAAGAGGATATGCGCGAAGGCCGCCACACACCCCCCGAGGACGTAGAGCAGCGAGAAGTTCAGCCGCCCCAAAAGGTCCTCGACCTTGGTGCCGGCGATCATGAGGACGATGAAATTCCCAATCAGATGCATCCAGCCGAAGTGGACGAACATGCTCGAAAGCGGCATCCAGATCCGGAACTTGTCACCCCCCTGGTAGGCGAGCCCCTCGAAGGCCCCCTCCCCGTAGGCGATCCGATGCGAGGCCTCGTACTCCCGGACAAGGGTCCGGAATTCCTCGAACCGCTCCTGCTCTTTTCGATAGGCCTCGGGGTCCTTCTCCGCCGTCATCCCGCCCCGCCGGTAATCGACCCAGGTCTTTTCCGTCTCCATGGCCTGAACCCGCAACCAGATATCGCTGGGCGAGGGGCGGGCAAACGTGGGATTCGCCCAGGGATTGGGGGGACCGAACATCGGACGGACCTCGCCCTTCGGAAACTTATCCAGGATTTGCGGAAGCCTTTTCTCCGCGGACTGGATACGTGCGTGGATGATGGCGAAAAAGACGAGATTGATCGTGACAATCGCAACCGTCACGACGGGAAATCGCTTGGTGATCTCGTCTTCGTGACCGTACGGAATAATGCCGAAGAACATGGCTTGCCCCCGCGGCGGGCTACGTGGAGCCTTTCTCCTCCCCGTGAAGGGCGGCGGTCGCCTGTTCGATCAGCCGATCCAGGGCGTCTTTCCAATACAGATCGCCCTGGGAAATCTGCTTGGCCTTGCGGGCCAATGCGATCGCCAGATGCGGGGTGTTGAGCTTCCGCAGGCAGATCTCCGCGTGCTTGAAGCGCGCCTTCACGGCGACCGCCTCCTCGGGGAACTTGTCGTAGACGCCCTTGTAGGCCATCACCGCCTCGTTGTAGGCCTCGCGCTTCTCGAGGGTGCCCGCGATTTTAAACTGATCCCCGGGCTCCAGCACCTCGCCCGGGTAGTCTTTCCCGAGCGTCCGATAGCATTTCAGGCCGAGTTCCTCGTCCTGGGTCCGCAGGGCGAGCGCCGCCGCGGAACGCATCGCCACGAGGGCGCGTTCCCGATCTCGGTGGAGAACGTGGATCCCGTAGGTCTCGAGGAACGGCCCGGCCTCGTCCCGGTAGATCTCGCAGAGCGTGCCCAGCAGTTGGAGGGCCTCGTCGATGCGGCCGTCCCGCTGGGCGGCCTGGAGGACCGCATAGGAAGGGTGCTGCTTGTAGGAGGCGCCCTTCGCGACGGGCTCTCCGGAGGCCGCGACGGGAACGATCGACGCCGACTCCCCGCGCAGCAGGATCCGGCCGCAGAGGGAAAGGACCGAACCGACGGCCGCGCCCGTGAGGCAGGCGCGCCAGTCGAAGCCGCTGTAGAACGGAGTCGAATCGAGGCCGAGCAGCGAGTTGAAAAGGACGACGTTCGCCCAGAGGGCGCCGACAACGTAAAGCGGAATCGGCAGGGGATAGACCTCCGTCTCCCGGCCGCGGAAGCGCACGAAGAGGAAATTCAACGGGTCCAGGGGGGCGGCCGCGAGGGCCGCGCCGAGGAGGGCGGAAACGCCGGCGAAGGCGCCGAGGGCCGGTTTATAAACGGTGTTCGCCGGGTCGATGATCATCGGCGAATGAACGAAAGAGCCCACGGTGGCGCCGAGGACGAAGACGACCAGCGCCCCCAGCCGGCCCCAGGCCGCCTCGGTCTTCATCCCGAAGAGGAGCAGGAAGAAGAGCGCGACGAGGAGATGCCCGGCCCGCCCGTGGGTGAACGGGGCCGTGAGCAGCCCCAGCGAGTGGTCGGGAACGAAGCCGAGTTCGCGATAAACGTTGTTCTCGGCATCCTTGGGAAAGAGCGTCCGATCGATCTCGGCCCACTCCTTCTTTCGCTCCAAGACGACCTGCTCCAATTCCTGCCGGAACGTCTCCTCGGTCATCCTCGGGTCCGCCTTCACCCGGGTGGCGATGTTCCGAAGCGCGCCCATGTATTCGGATCTCGCCTTGTTGATATAGGCGTAGACCGTGGAGGCCTTTTCCTCGAGGCGGACCCGGACGCCCTCGATCTCCTGGGAAAAGGCCCACTGCGCGTAGACGGAGAATCCGAGGAGGAGAAGGGCCAGGCCGAGCGTGACCCAGGGGAACTGACGGTTCCCGTTCCTGTCGATTTCTCCGGGAACGATGAACAAGGATCGGGCTCCGTGGATAGGCCCCTGCTATGGGGCGGTCAGGGAGTATACACCCCGGCCGAAGCGCCGGAAGGGTCAGCCCCCCGCCCCGGCGGGGGTTTCGTGAGGGTATGCCCGAGGAGGTCCCGTTTCGAGGCGAGATACCGCGCGTTCTCTGGGGTCGGCTCCGACTCGATGGGGATGCGCTCCACGATCTCGATCCCGTAGCCCTCGAGGGCGACGATCTTCCGGGGGTTGTTCGTGAGCAGCCGGATCTTCCGAACGCCGAGGTCGGCGAGGATCTGGGCCCCCGTGCCGTAGTCCCGGAGGTCCGGAGGAAAACCGAGGCGGCGGTTCGCTTCCACGGTGTCGAGGCCCTGCTCCTGGAGGGCGTAGGCGCGGATCTTCTCGACAAGGCCTATCCCGCGGCCCTCCTGGCGGACGTAGAGGACGATCCCGCGGCCGGCGCGCTCGATGGCGCGCATCGACTGGCGCAGCTGCCAGCCGCAATCGCAGCGGCGGGACCCGAAGACGTCGCCCGTGAGGCACTCGGAGTGGACCCGGACCAGCGTGGGCCGCTCGAGATCCGCGTGGGAGGCGCCGGGGCCGAACGCCCCCTTGCACAGCGCGATGTGGAGGTAGTCGTCAACGCTGGAGCGGTAGAGGTGCAGATCGAACTCCCCCTGCTCGGTCGGAAGCCGCGTCTGCGCCAGCTTCTCGATCAGCCGCTCGTGGCGCCGGCGGTGGGCGATGAGATCGGCGATGGAGCCCATCTTGAGCCCGTGGCGGCGGCAGAACTCGAGAAGCTCGGGCAGGCGCGCCATCGTCCCGTCGGGATTCATGATTTCGCAGATGACCCCCGCGGGCTTCATCCCCGCCAATCGCGCGAGGTCCACCGCCCCTTCCGTCTGGCCGGCCCGGGTCAGCACCCCTCCCTCCCGCGCGCGCAGCGGCAAGACGTGGCCGGGCCGCGCGAAATCCTCGGGGCGCGCGCCGGAGCGCACCGCGGCGAGGATCGTCGAGGCGCGATCGGCGGCGGAAATCCCGGTCGTCGTGCCTTCCTTGGCGTCGATCGTCACGGTAAACGCGGTCCCGAACCGGGCGGAGTTTTCCTGCACCATCAACGGCAGGCCGAGCCGGTCGGCGGTCGGCGGATCGAGCGCGAGGCAGATGAGGCCGCGGCCTTCGCGGGCCATGAAGTTGAGCGCCTCCGGGGTCATCTTCTCCGCAATCATCAGCAGATCCCCCTCGTTCTCGCGGTCCTCGTCGTCCACGAGAACGATCATCTCGCCTCGCCGGAGGGCATCCAGAAGGTCGGGAATCGGGTCGAAAGCCCGCGCGCCGGGCGCAGGCGAAGGCGTCGTCGGCATGGCCCCAGTCTAGCGATCAGCCCAGTCGCTTCCGGCCGATCCGGAAGTAGCCGACCCCGGAGGCGATGGTGAAGGCCAGCGTCGCCCAGGCGGCCCCGAGGATGACCGTTTCGTGGGCGCCGATGAGGACGCAGAGGATCGTCGACATCTGGACGAAGGTAGAGACCTTCCCGAGGGCGCTCGGCGAAATCTGGAACTCGGCCCGCAGGAGGAAGAGGATCGCGTAGCCCAGCACGATGAAGACGTCCCGGCTGACAATGGCGATGGCGGCGAAGAGCGGCAGCCTCGGCCCGGGCCAGAGGTTCGTCGCCAGGAGGATCGCGGAGGTCGCCATGAGCAGTTTGTCCGCCGCCGGGTCCAAAAACGATCCCAGCGCCGTCCGCTCCCCGAGCCGGCGGGCAAGGAATCCGTCGAGAAGGTCGCCGAGCGCCATGAGGACGAACAGGCCCGTCGCCAGCCACCGGAACCGGCCGTCCTCGGGGGTCTCGAAAACCGCCCAGACGACCACGGGGATGAGCGCGATCCGGGTGAAGGTGACGCGGTTCGCCCAGGTGAAGCTCCGCGCGGGTGCGGCCGGCTTCCCGGCGGGCGGCTCCACGGCCTCCGGAACGGCCGCAT
>CAYHQZ010000208.1:0-6888 GCA_964358555.1 uncultured Planctomycetia bacterium | reverse complement strand
CATCCCCGCCAGGAACAGCATCGAAAGGGAATCCCTTTCCTTTTCCGACGTGAGCGCCCCCCCCATCATCGCAGGCAGGAAAAAGAGGATTCCGAAGAACTGGAGCCCCACGATGCGCCGGAACACGTCGCCCCCCTGGCCGCGGACGGCGGCGAAGCCGTCGCCCAGCCGGTCGTACACCACGTCCTGCAGGATCACGCAGAAGAGGATGAAAAGCGCTGCGGCGTAGAGGACCCGCAAGAGGTAGGTGCGCCGCCGGGCCGCCTGCTCGACAAGTTCCTTCGAGAGCAGCGGCAGCGAGATTCGGAAGTCCATGGGCGCGTCCTTCGGAGTCCGGGCGCCGCCGGGGCGGGGCGCCCCGCCGGTCAGGCCACCTTCCCCTCCGTGAGCTTCATGAACGCGGTCTCCATGTCCATCGCCTCGGGCTGGAACATGTAGACCCGCGCCCCCAGCGAGACAATCCGCGAGAGGAGTTCCTCGACCGGAAGCACCTCCTCCCGGACCTGAATCGAGAGCCGGTCTAAGTTCGGCTCCGCCGTGAGCACGCCGGGGATCGCCCGAATGGCCGCGACCATCTCCGGGGTCTGGTTCGAAATCTGGACGTGGATCAGGCGCAAGAGCCCCAGCGTCCGGTAGATCTCCTCGAGGGATCCCTCCGCGACGAGTTTCCCCGCCTCGATGATCCCGATCCGCGTGCACAACTGCGAGAGCTCGTGCAGCACGTGGCTCGAGATGAGGATCGTCTTGCCCATCTTGCGAAGCTCCTTCAGCAGTTCCCGCATCTCGATCCGGGCGCGCGGGTCGAGGCCGGACGCCGGCTCGTCCAGGAGCAGCAGATCCGGATCGTGCAGCAGGACGCGCGCAAGCCCCAGGCGCTGCTTCATCCCGCGGGAGAGCGCGTCCACCGGCGAATCCCGCTTGCCGGTCAGGTCCGTGAGCGAGAGGACCCCGTCTACGACCCCGTCGCGCTCCCGGCGCGGGGTCCGGTAGGCCGCCGCGAAGAAGTGCAGGTATTCGCGGACCGTCAGGTCCTCGTAGACCCCGAAGAAGTCCGGCATGTAGCCGATCTTCCGGCGGACGTTTTGCGGGCTGCGGACCACGTCGTAGCCGCCGATCGTGACGCGGCCGACGGCGGGCTTGAGCAGCGTCGCCAGGACCTTGATCGTGGAAGACTTGCCGGCGCCGTTCGGGCCGATGAACCCGAAGACCTCGCCCTTCGGAATCCCGAAGGTTAGCCCCCGGACGGCCGCGAACTTCCCGTAGGTGATCCAGAGGTTCTCGATCCGGACGTAGGGTTCATTCGACATGGAAGAGCCTCCTGTAGATGAAGATGTCGCTGCCGGAGCGGCGGACCGCCACGACCAGCCGGGCGCCCGGCTCGCTCGGATCCATCACCGGGAGATCCTCCGCGCGCCCCCCTCCCGTCGGCGCCACGCAAAACAGCCACTGGAACATCCCCCGGGGCGCATGGCAGCAGGCCCGGCGCACCGACATTTCCGGGAGGAGGAACGCCGCGCGCCAGGACCAGGGCGCAAGCCCCGACCCCGTGGACGAAAAGACGTAGAGGTCCGCGGAGGACGCGGGGACCTTCGCGGCGCGCGACCAGGCCTCCGGGAACACGGGACCGGCCTGCGGATCCCGCACGGCGTCCTCGAGGGCGTCCCAGTCGAGAGACAGATCGGCCGGCGCGTCGGCCGAATCCAGCCGAAGGGTCCGGCTCATCCGGGACGTCCACTGCGGGATCCACTGGCGCGCCTCGTAGGCGCCCGGATAGCGGCCCTCGAAGGCGACGGGGGTTCTCGCGGTCGGGCGGGAGGTCTCCCGGTCCTCCCAGCCCCTTTGATCCCACTCATTCGCCTCCTCCTCCGGAGAGAGGCCCGAGAACAGCGCCCCCGAAAGCGGCGTCCGGACCTCCCGTTCGCGGGCGAGGTAGACGAGTTCGTATCGATCCTGCCGCAGCACCCGCCCGCCCGGGCCTAAGTCCACGAACACGGCGGCGTTCCGGTGATCGGACCCGCCCATCGCCCGCTCCGCGAGGAAGACCATGAACAGCGTGAACGAGATCGAAAGGACCGGGAAGAGGACCCAGGTGAGCCTGCGCTGGCGGATCCAGCCGAGGAAGAAATAGTCGACCGGCCCGATCGCGAGGACGAAGAGCGACAGGACGAGGATGATGGTGCCAAGCGGGATGTGGCGGACGGTCTTGGGGAAGAGAACCTTCTGGATGGGCGTCAGCGGCATCGGGCAGGGCGTTCCGAGGCCCTCGTCGCCCCGGACCGATTCTCCGCGGAGCGACGGCCACTGCCCCTTCGCTTCGATCCGCCCGGCGACGTCGGCACGGACGCCCCAGAGGAACGCCACGGCCTTGCGCCATTCGGGGACATGGAAGTCCTCGCCCGGCCGGATCGGGGCGGCGCGGACGATCGCGCGGCCGAGGCAGGCCCGAAGGAGGCGCATCCCGACCCCGGGGACGCCCCCCGCCTCCCGGAGCGTCCCGTCGGGCGCGAGCGAGAACGCCCCCGTCCCCGGGGCGACCGGAACCCCGCCGGACTTAAGCTCGTTCAGGAACCGGAGGTGGTGCGGCGCAAGCGCGCTCTGCCCGGCCAGGACGAAGACGCTCCCTCCCGCCTCGACCCACCGCTGGATCGCCTTCGTCTGGCGCTCCTTTAAGAGCGCGAATCCGTCCCCCGGGAGGACGAGGACGTCGTAGGCGGCGTAGGCGAGCGGCAGCTCGGGAAATTCCTCGGGCGGTATCGGGGCCTGGTAGAGGGCCACGGCCGCAAGCGTCCGCCTCCCCTCCACCTCCTCTTGCACCGGGAATCGATCGAAGCGAAGGGCCTGGATGAAGGGCAGGAGCGCGGCGTATTCGCTCCCGCGCGACTCGCTGACGGCCATCACGAACGAGCGCCGCCCGACCAGCGGCAGCTGGAGGCCCTGCCCCGGCAGGGAGATGGGGGATCCGCCCCGAACCCGGAAGTCGAGCGTCGCGCGCAGCTCGCGCCCGTCCTCGATCGGAAGGGACGGCAGCAGCCAGCGATAGGACTGGGCGCCCTTTGAAAGAGCGACCTCGGGACCGGCGTAGGACCCCAGGCGTTCGTTTCCGTCGTTGAATTCCATCCCCAGGCGCCCCTCGAGGAGCCGCTCCCCGCCCCACAGGAACCGGACGTCGACGGGCATCGGCGCGTCGGTCCGCTGCAAAAGGCGGTGGCCGAACCGGACCTTCAGGACGTCCTTCTCGGCGCGCTCGGACGGCGGGATCTCGCCTAAGTCGGGGGCGGCGGCAAGACACAGGAGCGCGGCGAGCCCGACCCCGGCCGCCGCGCGCCCCCGGCGCCCGCCCGCCGCCCAAAACCAGGAAATCCTCATGAGCGGCCGCCTCCCCCCGCCTGCGCCGGCATCCGCTGGAAGAACCACCATTCGAAGAGCAGCAGCAGGAACGCGGTGGCGGCCAGGAAGCGCCACAGCGCCCGGTCGGTCCGGGCGGACGAGGCGTCGGCCGCCACGGCGAGCCGCTCGTCGAATTCGATCCGCTCCACCGTCGGACACGTCGTTTCGGCGGCCGAGAGAAGGGAGGCGCCGACGGGCGACGGCGCGCCCCCGGCGGAACTGATCCGGTAGACCCCCGCGCGCGGCGCCGGGATCCCCGCGAGAATCCCGCGCTCGTCCGCCGTCCCGGTCCGGACGATCCCCTCCGGGCCTTCGATCCGGCAGGCCTTCCCCGCCGGAACCTGCGTCGGCGGGAGGATGCCGGTCGGGACGCCCCGCGCCTCGGCGAGAAGCGCTTCCTCCATCGAGAGGCGGACCAAGTTCGAGACGAGGATGGGGAAGGCGACGCGGTACGGGAGGGTGGAGCGGTCCGTGTGGAAGAGGGCATGCAGGGTCGTCCGCATCCCGTCGCGCCGGGACAACAGCAGCGGGCCGCGGGGGCCCTGGGCGAGAACCTCGAAGCCGCGATTTCCGAGTTCGACCTCGGAAACGCCCGGCAGGAGCGAAGGCGTTCCATGGATCACCAGCCCCGACATCTCGACGTGGCGCAGCAGCAATGCGTCCCGCCGCCAGTCCACGACGTCGCAGGGCCCGCTTTCCACGCGCACGACGCCCCGCAACGCGGCCGGGACGAACCCCGTCGAAAACGAGACGGCCGCCCCCTCGGCCATATCCGATTCCCGATCCGTCACGACGAGGTCGTAGGGCTCGGCGGGCTTTTCGTCGCCCTCCCCCGGATAGACCCGGACGCCCGGCATCGAACGCAGGGCCTGCCGCCAGGTCGAAAGCGAAGGGGGGCAGAACACCCGCAGCGCTCGTGCGGCCGGCAGATCGATCCAGGCCGCGTCATCGGCGCGGAGGGCGTCGAACCCGTCGGGCACGATCCGGACCTCCAGGAACGAGGCCCGGGCGGCCGGAACCCGGAAGGAAACCCGCTGGGACTTCCCCTTCCCGGCCGACACCCGCTCGCGCGCGAGGGCGCGGCCTCCCTCGGAGACGAGGATCTCGCCTAAGGACTCGTCTTCGGGCGTCCCCTCGACGAGCGCGAGGAGGTCCCATCGCTCGCCCGCCCGCTTCGCGGCGAGCGCCGTGATCCCGAGATTCGTCCCCGAGCGCGGGATTCGCTGGTACTGGATGGCGAACGAAAGCTCGAACGGGGTCCGGGCGGGGACGTTGCCGTCGGAGAGCAGCAGGACCTCGTCGAACGCGGCCGTCCGCCCGAGCGCCTGCGCCATCCGCAGCGCGTCCTCCAGATCGGACGCCACATCCTCGACCTCGATCAAGTCGAGCGCCTCGCGGAGCGCCCGCTTGTCGTCGGAAAAGCCGATGCGCCGCCGGGCGGCCTTCGCGAACGAGACGATCGCGAGCTCCTGGCCCGAAGGCAAACCGTCGATGATCCGGCGGACGCGCGCCTTCGCCTCCTCGAGCCGGGTCTTTCCGCCGGGGCCGTCGAGACCGCCCATGCTGGCGGAGGCGTCCACGAGGACGGGCAGGCGGCGGATCCGGTCCGATCGGCCCGAGAGGAAGGGCTGCATCGCCGCGAGGCAGATGCTCGCAAGCAGCGCTAGCTGGATCAGGAGCAGGAGGTTTCGCTTGAAGCGCTGGAACGGCGAGTTCACGCGCTGGTCGCGCAGGACCTGGCGCCACAAAAAGAGCGAGGGGACTTCCATCCGGGTGCGCTTCAACTTCAGGAAGTAGAAGACGATCAGGGGGACGGCCAGCAGGAAGAGCCACGCGGCGGCCGGGGCGAGGAAGGCGGGCAGCATCACTCGACCCACCCCTTCCGGCGGAAGCGGTCGAACAGGATGTTTTCGAGCGGCTCGTCCGACCGGGTGGAGAGGAAATGCCCCGCGCGCTTGCGGCAGCCGGATTCCAGGTCGCGGGCGAACGACTCCCGGTGCTCGTGGTAGATCGACAGCAGGTCCTGCGCGGCGGAGACGTCGAGGGTGTCGCCGGTCTCGGCGTCCACGAACCGCGCGTCGCCCGTCACCTCCGGCGAGGCCTCCGACGGCCCCAGGATCTGGACGGCGAAGACCTCGAGGCCGGCGCTGAAGAGGCGATTCAATGCCTTGGGGACGTCCCCGAACGTCAAAAAGTCCGAGACGAGCACGGCGACCCCGCGCCCGCGGTGGCGCTTCAACGCCTCCTCGACCAGGTTCTCGACGGGGGCGTCGCCGCCGCCCTCGACGCCTTCCAGAAACTCGAACAGCGTCCGCAGGCTCGATCTCCCCGTGCAGGGCGGCATGCGCTCCGAAGCGCCCTCGCGGCGGTTCAGCACGCAGGCCCCGACCCGCTGCAGGTTTAAAAGCCCCAGCACCCCGAAGGCGCCTGCGACCTGGAGGGCGCGCTCGAGTTTCCTTTCAAAATTCATCGAGGAGGATGCGTCCACAAGGAGCAGCACGTGCATGTCCTCCTCCTGGCGGTAGAGCTTCAGGTAGGGCCGGTGCAGCCGCGCAAAGAGGTTCCAATCCACGTAGCGCGTGTCGTCCCCCTCCGTATAGTCGCGGTAGTCGGAAAACTCCGTCGACGTCCCCCCCCGCCCGGCGAGGTAATCCCCCTGGCTCTTGTTCGTGAAGCGCCGCCACGCCCGGATCCGCATCTGCTCGAGCCGGGAGAGGACGAAGTTATCGAAGAGCGAGGTGAAACGATTGGGCATGGCTAGATCTGTTCGGGGGTCGCCTGGATGATCTCCTGGATGATGCCGAGGACGGAGATGCTTTCCGCCTGTCCGTCGTAGTTCAGCAGGATCCGGTGGTTCAACACCTCGTCGCAAAACGACCGGACGTCGGCGGCAGAGACGTGGGCCCGGCCCTCCGAAAGGGCCTTCACCCGGCCGGCCTTCAGAAGTCCCTGGGCCGCCCGCGGGCTCGCCCCCCAGCGCACGTATTTCTTCACCTTCTCCGTCGCGAACCCGGAGTCCGGGTGCGTCGCGAGGACCAGCCGGACGGCGTAGTCGCGGACCGGATCGGCCACGACGACCTTCTCCAGGACGGTGCGCAGGACGAGGAGGCGCTCCCCGGTCATCACCTTTTCGACGTCGATGGCCCGCTTGAGGATCGTCCGGACGACGACCTCGTTCAATTCGGCCCGGGAAAGGAACGGGACCTGGATCTTGAACATGAACCGGTCCAGCTGGGCCTCGGGCAGCGGGAACGTCCCCTCCTGCTCGATGGGGTTCTGGGTGGCAAGCACAAAGAACGGGGGCTTGAGCGTGTAGGTCGTCCCCGCCGCCGTGACGGAGCCCTCCTGCATCGTCTCGAGGAGGGCCGACTGGGTCTTGGGCGTCGCCCGGTTGATCTCGTCCGCGAGCAGAAGCTGCGTGAAGATCGGCCCCCGGCGGAACTCGAAGCGATACGCCCCGGACGGGTCCTGGTTCATGATGTTCGTGCCGATGATGTCGGC
>CAYHQZ010000207.1:0-6919 GCA_964358555.1 uncultured Planctomycetia bacterium | reverse complement strand
GCGTCCGCGGGCGCCGGGCCCTTGCGCGGCGAGGATCGCGGGGGAGGCGCGCCGCGCGCGAGGGGCTCGGCATCGTCCGGCGCGGCGCTGTCGGCGCCGCCCGGCGGGGAGGCGGCCAGGAGGAAGGCGAGCGCCGACAGGGCGAGCCCCGCGGCGATCCCGGCGGCGGCGCCCCACGGGCGGAACGGGGCTCGCCGGGGCGGGGAAGCCGCGGCCTGCGCCGCTTCGCGCGCGGGGGCGTCGACGTCCAGCCGGCGCAGCTGCTCGAGCAGCTCCGTCGGGTCCGTCGTGCGGGCGTTGCGGTCGGGCGCGAGGAGATTGCGGACGATCCGCGCCAGGTCCGGATGGATGTCCGCCCGGATCGCCGAGAGGTCCGGCGGGGCCTCGCGGAGCTTTCGCTCGAGGACGATGGCCGCGGTCTTGCCCTCGAACGGGGGGCGCCCCGCGAGCATCTCGAAGGCGGTCGCTCCGAGGCCGTAGAGGTCGCTTCGGATGTCGAGATACGTGGCCCCCCGGGCCTGCTCGGGGGAGATGTAGAGGGCCGATCCCATGACCGATTCGGGCTGGGTGATCGAGCCGTCCTCGACGCGTTTCAAGAGCCCCAGGTCCGCGAGCATCGCGAAGCCGCCCGGGGCGATCAGGATGTTCTTCGGCTTGATGTCGCGGTGGATGAGGCCGTGCGCGTGGATGTGCTTGAGTGCCCTCGCGAGGTGGCGCAGGATCCGGACGGCCTCCGAAGCCGGCAGCGGCCCGCGGGCGCGGATCACCTCGTCGAGGTTGGGGCCGGCGACGTATTCCATCACGCAGTAGTAGTGGGGCTCCGCGTAGCCGACGGCGATCCCCTGGACGATGTTCGGGTGCTTCAGCCCCCGCGCCGCCTGCGCCTCGCGGAAGAACCGCCGCAGGTACTCGGGGTCCTCGGTGATCTCGGGGTAGAGGACCTTGATCGCGACGTGCCCCTCGCGGCCCAACGGGCGCGCCCGGTAGACGATGCCCATCCCGCCGCGTCCGATCCGCTCGAGGCCTTCGTAGCCCGGAAGCGTCGGCGCCTCGCGCCCCATCCGCCGCAGGATCGCCTTCGCCTGCTCGGTCGTGATGCAGTCGCGCTTCACGAGGATGTCGGGCAGGGTGGCGTCCACGCCCTGCTTGCGGGCGGCCTGGAAGGCCCGGAGGCACTCCTCGATCTGGGCGCTCGAGGCGAAGCCCAGGCGCTGGGCCTCGCGCAAAAAGTAGCGATCCTCCGGCGGCAGGGTTTCGTCCGGCGTCATGGGGGGGCCCGGGCTCGGGGAAGGATCTATTCTAGGCGACGGTTTCAGGCCAGGATACCGGAGCGATGGCCGGGAACGAGACGCAGGAACGGGTCTGGAAGGCGCGCGACGTCGTCCAGAACCTGGTGAAGGCCCTGAAGGCCGCGGGGCAGTTCACCCGCGAGCACCAGCACTTTCACCGCGCCATCGACGCCCTTCGGGTTTCGCTGCAGGACTTCCTCGACCGCTACGGGGCGCTGCGGATCCGCCCCCAGCCGGCGGGGCTCACGCTCGAGGGCCAGGAGACGTTCTCCTGGGAGAAGGGATTGCCGTTCCGGATGTACATGGACGGGATCCGGGAGTTCGCGATCCTGCCGGGGGTGACCGAGGAGGAGCTGTCGGGCTTCATCGAGATTGCGGAATCGGATCCGACCCAGGCCGAGACCGATTTCGTCCGCCTGATGTGGCAGAAGAACTTCTCGCACATCACCCACTTCGCCCTCGACGAGCTTTATTCCGACTTCATGGGCGAAGGCTCCGAGGATCTCGCGGCGGACCCGGACGTGAAAAGGCAGCGCGAGAGCCTCCAGTCTGTCGTCGACGAGTTCCTCGAGCGCGAGCGGGGCTATGGAGGGGTGTTCGAGGTTTCCGAGACGGGCGACGAGCTGAAGGCCGCGCCGGCGGCGGCCGCCGCCCCCGCGATGCCGAAGGCGCGCATGCCGGAGTTCTCGGGGCCGCTGGCCATCGCCGCCCTCTCGGCCGAGGAAACCGCCGCCGTCGCCGCCGATGTCGCGACCATCGGGCCGTCCGACCTCATTCCCCGGACGATGGACGTCCTGGCGGGATATCTCGCGATCGAGACGGACCCGTCCGCGGTCGGCCCGGTCGAGCGGCTCGGGACGGCGCTCATTGACGCGACCCTCGTCCAAGGCGACCTCCAGACGCTCAACCTCCTGTTGGATCGCGTGATCGAACTGGAGAGGGCCGGGGGGGCGGCGGCGGCCTTTGCCCGGCGCACGAAGGAATTCCTGGCCTCGCCCACGGGGGTGCTGCGGGTGCTCGCGGCGCTTACGAAGGGTTTCGTCGGCGGCGTGTCCGAAATCACCCGCTACTTCCGGCGCCTGCCGCCGGAGTCCCTCTCTCCGCTGTGCAACTCCTACGGCATCCTGTCGGCGCGCGACCTGCGCCGGGCCGTGCGCGAGGTCCTGGGCGAACGGGCCCGGGAGGATCTCGACGCGCTCAAGGGGCTCTTGACCGCGGAGGACGCCTCCGTCGTGCGCGATGGCCTCCAGATCCTCGGGTCCGTCGGCGGGCGGGAGGCGGCGGCGCGCGCGGAATCCGTTTTCTCCCGGCCCGAGGAGGATTTGCGGGAGCACGCGCTGCACGTCCTGCGATCCGCCTCCGCCTCCGTCCGCGCGCCTTCGGCCGCGAGGCTGCTGCGCGACGCGTCGCCTCGGATCGCCGCCGCCGCCGCGCGGCTGCTGTCCGCCGGCCCGCCGGCCGTCGCGGGGCGTGCGCTGCTCGACTGGGTCCGGCGGCCCGAGTTCTCCGCCCTGCCGATCGAAACGAAGAAGGCCGGCTTCGAGGCCCTCCGGATCACGGGCGGGAGTCTCGGCGAGGAGTGGCTTCGCCAGCAGGCCGAGGCCCGCGGCCTCTTCCGATCGCGCGCGGACAAGGAGCTCTCGCGCCTCGCCTCCGAGGTCCTCGAAAGCGAGCTTCGCGTCCCGGAGGCCCCGCCCGAAGAGGAGGAGGAGGGCGCCGCGGCGCCGGCCGATTTGGCGCGGGCTCCCGCGAGCGTTTCCGCCTTCCCCCGGCCGGCCGCGCCCGCGCCCGCCCGCCCGGCGGCGCCGGTCCCCGCCCGCTTTACCCCCGCCCGGGCCGCCAAGAGCTCCGCCGCCGCGGCCGCCGAGCGGCGGGGCTTCCACGGGGAGATCGAATCGGTCCCGGTGTCCGAGATCCTCCAGCTCCTCGGGAACTCCCGCCGGACGGGCTGCCTCGAGGTCCTGCGGCCCGACGGGGCCGGCCGGATCTTCCTCAAGGACGGCGCCCCCGTCCACGCGACGGCGCCGGACAAGATCGGGAACGAGGCCGTCTTCGACATCCTCGACTGGACGACGGGGGAGTTCATCTTCGTGGGCGAGCGCGAGAGCGTGGAGCGAAGCATCCAGGAGCACCTCCAGGGGCTGCTCCTGGAGGTCGCCCGCCGCAAGGACGAGACGCAGCGGAAGAAATCATGAGCGAACAGCCCGAAGGCGCCCCCGCCGGCGAGGACCGCGACTTCGCCCAGAAGGTCCGGGGGCTCATCTCCTCCTTCGGCCAGCTCGTCCGGGTGACGGCGCTGCACAGCGTCGAGAACCTCGCCGTCGTGGAGCCGTTGCGTGCCACGATGGAGGGGCTCACTTCGCTTGCCTCGGGGCCGGAGGGCCTCTCCCTCCGGATCCAGGAGGAGGGAATCTTCGCGAATGGCAAGGCCCTGCGGTTCACGTCGGCGCACTTCGCGACGATGAAGGACTTCATCGACCTGCTGACGAAGAAGGGGATCGCGAAGATCTCGTTCCCGGCCACGCCGGACGAGGCCGCCCTCAAGGCATTTCTGCAGGCCCTCCACGGCTCCCCGAAGGGAGACCCCGAGGTCGTGCTGCGATCGATCCGATCGGGGCTGCCCGAGGCCGTCCGGGCGGCCGTCGCGCTGATGTCGCCGAAGGAGCTGGAGCACGAGACTGCGCGGCTCAAGGTCCAGATTTCCGCCGAGAAGGTGCCCGTCCTCGTCTATACGAAGGTCTTTGTGCTGCTCGACGCCTGCGTGGAGGCCTTCCGGTGCGGGGAATATCCCGCGCGCGGGATGGGCCGGCTCCAGCGTGCCGTGCAGGAACTGGTGGCCCACCTCGCGAAGGACGCCGACCCCTTCCAGTTCGTCCTTGCGCGCACGCGCCTTGGCGGGGACTACCTGCGCCACCACCCCGTGCGGGTCGCGGCTCTCGCGATTCTGGCGGGGATGAAGATGGGGCTCGACCGGCTGCGCCTCTCCGACCTGGGCGTTTCCGCGCTCTTCCACGCCCTCGGACGATCCTTCCTGCCGTCCGACCTGCAGGACCGGCCCGGCGCGCTCTCCAAGGAGGAGCATGCACTCATCGCGCGCCACCCCGCGCTTGCGGTGAAGGCGCTGCTCGGCACGCCGAAGCCTACGGAATCGCTCATGACCCGGATCGTCGTCGCGTTCGAATACAACCGCGACGCCAACGGATATCCCGCGATTCCGGGGGACCGGAGGCTTCACCTCTTCTCGCGGATCGTCGCGGCCTGCGATGCCTGGGACGCGATGTCCACGCCGCGGCCCTGGCGCAAGGCGCTCGCGCCCACGGAGGCCTTCGCCGCGCTGCAGGAGGGGGGCGGGAAGCGCTGGGATCCGATCGTGCTCAAGGCCCTGCTGCAGGCCGTGCGGGTCTACCCGCCGGGGATGGCGGTGAGGCTCACCTCCGGCGAGCGCTCGCGGGTCCTGCGATCTTCGTCGCTGCCCTCCGAGTGGGACCGCCCCTGGGTGCTTCTGGAGGCCGACGCCGACGGCAAGCCCTTAAGCGGCATCGTGGCGCTCCGCGACGATCCCGTCCGCAAGGTCGCCTCCGTCATCGACGAGCCGTTGCCCCCCGCCGTCGCAGGCGAGCCCCCGCCGCCCCCTCCCGAGCCCGCCGCCGAGCCCGGGGCGGTGTAGAGGCAACCTCTGCGTCCCGTCTCTCGATAGCGGCCAGGCGGCGCCGATCCCTGTATTCCTGGGCACGAAGAATAAGAAGGGCGAGGGGTGGGGGCTCGGATCGTGGAGACCGGGAGCAAGAGCCGAGCCCCCGCCCATCGCCCGTGCCCGGTTTGGATCCCAATGCACAAGTCCTCTATTTCGCGGGCAGGCAGGCCTTGGCGGCGGCGGCGAGGACCGGGTCGGGGCCCGCGGCGATCCGCTCGATGGTCTTGCGGATCCGGGGGACGTCCTTCGCCCAGGTCGAGAACGCGTCGAGGGCGAGGGCCGCGACCGCCCGTTCCGGGGAGGCGACGAGGGCGTCGAAGGCGTCGGCCATCCGGGGGATCCCGGCCGCCTCCGCGGACAGATCGCGGCTTCGATCCAGGAGCAAAAGGATTCGGACCTGCTCGGCGGGTTCGCCCTTCTCGAGCACGCGGGCGAGCCGCGAGGCGACCCGGGGGTCGCCGAGGATCCCCCGGCATTCCGCCCAGCGATCCCTAAGCGCGTCCGCGTCCCGGCGCTCGATCGCCACCGCCGCCAGGGCCGAAAGGGCCGCGATGTCGGCCGCCGAGTTCCCGGGGGCCTCCTTCCGGACGAGGGACGCCTTCCACGCGGCGTCGTTGAGCCTCCCTTCGGCGAGGGCGGCGTCCATCTCCCGAAGGGCGTTCTCGACCCATTCCTCCTTCGCCGCCCGTTCCGCCGCATCCTTCCGCGCCTCGGCCTCGGCCTTCTCCTCCGCCGCCTTCGCCCTGGCTTTCACCTGCGCCAGAACCTCCGCCGCCTCCGCGTCGGCCTTCGACTTCGCCTCGGCCGCCGCCGCCTCCGCTTCGGCCTTCGCTTTCGCCTCCGCGGCCGCCGCCGCCTCCGCCGCGGCTGCCGCCTCCTCCGCTTCCGCCTTCGCCCTCGCCTCCGCGGCCGCGATGGCCTCCTTTTCCGCCGCCATTTTCGCTCTCTCTTCGGCGGTCCGTATCGCCTCAAATTCCAGCACCGCCGGGCTGTCCTCCCCGTCGCGATTGCCGAACAGGAGCCCGCAGCCGCCGGACGCGGCGGGGATCCAGGCGGCGAAAAGGAGGAGAAGGAGCCGCGACGCAGCCGGGCGCGCGCCCCGGCCGTTCCGCCGAGGGCCCGCCGGCGTTTCGCGCGGGCCGGTTCCGATGGACCTCATCCTGGCGACAGTATATCCCGCCCGCCGGCGCCTACCCCTTCTCCACCTTCCCCGCGGCGAGGCCGTAGGCCTTGAGCTTGTCATAGAGGGTGGTGCGGTCGATGCCGAGGGCTTCGGCGGCGGCGGTCTTGTTCCAGCCGGTCCGCTCGAGGGCGGCGAGGATGGCGCGGCGCTCGGATTCGGCCAGCGACTGCGCGGGCTCGCCGCCGCCGCCGGCCGGGGGCTTCAGGAACGCGAAGTCCTCGGGGCCGAGGGAATCGTCCCGGGCCAGGACCGCCGCCCGTTCGACGGCGTTCTTGAGTTCCCGGACGTTCCCGGGCCAGGGGTAGGCCGCCAGGATTTTTCGCGTCGCGTCATCGAGGCCCTTGAAGCGGCGGCCCAGCTTTCGGGCCAATCTTCCCAGGCAGTAGTCGGCCAGCGCCGGGATGTCGTCCGGGCGCTCGCGCAGCGGCGGCAGCGACACCTCGAGGACCCGGATCCGGAAGTAGAGGTCGTTGCGGAACAAGCCTTCGGCGACGGCGGCTTCGAGATCCTTGTTCGTCGCGGCGAGGATCCGGACGTCCACGGGGATTTCCTCGCCCCCGCCGAGCCGCTGGATCTTGCGGGACTCGAGCGATCGCAGCATCTTTACCTGGCAGTCGAGCGGCAGTTCCGCGATCTCGTCCAAAAAGAGCGTTCCGCGAGTCGCTCGCTCGAAGCAGCCGATCCGCCGGGCGTGCGCTCCCGTGAAGGTTCCGCGTTCGTGGCCGAAGAGCTCGCTCTCGATCAGGTCCTTCG
>CAYHQZ010000206.1:0-7054 GCA_964358555.1 uncultured Planctomycetia bacterium | reverse complement strand
CGCCCAAAAAGCCGCCCAAGGAAAAGAAGCCGAAGCCGCCCAAGAAAACCGCGGACGGCACGACGCCTCACGCCTGACGGCCGGGAAGTGAACCGCGGATCGTTTTCCGAGAGCGGGAAGGCTGTATCGCGAGCCGCCCCGGCAAAGGATCCGAGATGAACGAACCGAACGGCGAACAGGCGAAGCCGAAACCCGCGACGCCTCGGCGGCATTCCCGGATCGGCTTTTTCATCGGCTTCGTCTTCTTCCCCGTCTTCTCGGTGCTCTACCTCTTCTGGCTCTCGAAGCCCGAAAGCCAGAGAATCGTCCAGGGCATCCTCGCGACCATCGGCCTTTCCAGCGATCCAAGCCCGCCGCCGCCGCCGGTCCAGGACCCCATTTTTGAAATCGAAGGCAAGATCCAGGAAGCCCAAGCCGCCCTCCGGGAGGCCCGGGAGAAGAACAACGACGCCTTGCTTCTCGACAAGGCCGAACACAAGGCGAAGGAAGCCATCGCCATCGCCACGCGCTGGAAGTCGCACCCTCGCTATCGCGACAGCGAGGCCTCCCAGCGACGGCTCGATCGGGAGGTCCAAAACATCCGCCAGAACCTCCTTCGCCTCATCCGGGATCAACGCCCCCTGATTCCCCCGGAGCGCTTCAGGCAGATCATGGAGGAATCCGGGGAACCCGCACCGCCGCCGAAGGCGGGCGGGCCGGAAAGCGGCGCGGCCCCGACGTCCGCGCCCCTACCCCCGCGGGACGCAATCTAGTCCGCGCGCGGGGTCAATCCCGCCAGGGCCGGACGAGATCGAGCAGGGCCTTCTCGTCGGCGTGTCGCTCGTCGTACGGCCGCTTAAACAGGCGCTCCCGGAGCGCTCGCAGGCGCGACAGCGCGCAGGCGCGCGAGCCCTGGAACGCTCTCCAGCCAGCAGCCAACGCCTGCTCCCGCTCGAGCGCCTCCAGCCGGCGGGCGAGGAAGGCCTCCGCCCCGCGCGAAATCACCGGATCGGGGTGCGCGAGGAGGTCCGCGATCGGCGGCAGGCTCTCGGCCGTGATGGGCTGGCCGACGAGGAACGAGAGCGGCCGGGACTGGCCCTTAAGGACGCAATCCACGTTGTAGCGGGCCACGAGGCCGTCGAGGGGCGAAACCGCGAGCAGGACGAGAGCCACGCAAAACGCCGCGGCATCCGCCCGCGCGAGCCATCCGAACCCCTTTTTTCGATTCACCATCCACACCATGAAGACGAGCCCGACGACGACAAGGGCGGTCCCCGCAATCCCGACAATCCGCAGGCGCGTGAGGCCATAGCACTCGATGTACATCTGGATCCGCCTAAACGACCCGAGGGCGAGGACGAGGTTCTGCGCCGCCCAGAGGTAGGCGAGGATCTCGAGAGTCCGCCGCCGGGGGTGGTCCTTCAGGGAACCCGAGAAGAGAAGGCCCAGGACGAGGCTCGACAGGGCGAGCGCGACCGTAAGCCACGTCACGCCGCGGTGGGCGTATTCGGAGTAGGTGACCCCCAAGGGCAGCCTCGCGTGGAGCCAGAGGTAGACCGCGTCGAGGGCGTTGAAGGCGAGGAAGAGGACGTTCAGGACGACGAGCGTGCCGAGCGCCGAGGCGAAATCGGAGAAGCCGAGCGGGAGGCCCTTGGCCGCGGCGGGAATGTCCGGGCCGGGCGGCGCGGGAATGGGCCCCACGGGCCGAAGCAGCGCGGCGAAGACCCACAGGGAAGCGATCCAGAAGAGAACCCGGGACCACGGGACGTGGATCCACTCGATCGCCGTCCGCCAGGCCTTCTCGAGGATGGGATTGGCCAGCGTGAAGAGCAGGAGGAACACGCCCGCCAGCAGGACCGGCACGACCAGCGCGCGGAGGCGGGACGGGGACTCCCCGATCGGCGCGAACAGCCCCCGGAAGAAAAGCAAGAGGCGCCGCCCCCCCACCAGGAGCGTCGGGACCGCGAGAAGGAGGACGCGCGGGAGCCGAAGGCCCCGGGCCCGGGCCGCGATGGCGAAGGCGAGGACGCAGAGGGCGAGGAGGATCGCGCACGCCGTCCCCATCTGCCAGGCCGCCCGCGCGGCCGCGAGGAGCAGGGCCGCCCCGAGCGCGAGCGCGAGCCCCCCCGGCCGGCCGGCCGCGGATCCGAGGAGGAGCGCCCCCGCGAGGACGGCGAGCGCCGCGAAGCCCGCGCCGCCGAACGAGGGATACAGGCAGGCGTCCGCGCCCGCCGCGAGAACGAACAGCCCGAGGGCCGCCCACGGTCCCGGCCTCCCGCCGAGGAGCCGTGCGGGCGAATCGAACTCGTCGTCGCAGAGGACGGCGGCGAGCGTCGGGTCCGTCGGCCGCGGGGCCGGAACGGGCGCGGGAACGGACTCCGGGACGGGCGGCGAATCCGGCATCGTCAGTTCCCTGCCTTTCGCAGATGAACGAGGCAGTTGTAGACGTGAACGTAGAAATTGTCCGGGTTGTCCCCCAGCAGGGCGAACGGCTGGCCTTGGACGCCGAGGAAGGGCGACAGCATGTAGGCCAGTTGGGTTCCGACAAACATGTACAGGACCATCCAGGCCGCAATCATCCATTTCCCGGATTCGGCGGACCTCGGCGCCTCTTCGCTTCCGTCCGAAGAGGAATGGCAGCGATGGATGGCGATCAATCCGCAAAGCCCCGCCACGCCCAGGAGCGCCACGTGCATCAGCAGCAGGAACGGATAGTGGCTGGAGACGAGCATGAAGAAGACGGCGATGGGAGCCAGGGAGGCCATGAGGAGGCTCATGGCGCTCGTCCCGATCATCGCCATGGCGATCGTCTGGCGCGCGTTGAACCGCCCGCCCAGGAAGAGCTGGAAGGCGTACAGGGCCGGCAGGGTGATGCCCAGCGTCAGGAACAGGAGCACGGGCATCTTCACCGCGGAGCTGGCCGCCTGGGCGAGCGAGTGATAGGCCCCCATGAAGAAGCCGTAGCCGGACGAGCACAGGACCGACACCAGGGCCATCCGGCGGATGAGCCCGCCCAGGCGATCGTCGGACGCGATTTTCGAATACAGGGGCCTGCTGGGGCGCAACAGGGGCAGGGCGCTCTCGCCGACCGCCGGCGCCGGGGCCTCGGCCGCGATGGGAATCATCCCGCCTCCTTTGCCCCCGCGCGGCGGGAGAGCCGTTCCAGGACCGCCAGGATCCCCGCGGCCAGGACGAGGACGGGCGCGAGGGCGACGAAGGAGTAATACGAGAGGGCGTAGAGGATCCCGAGGCCCATCTGGACGTCCCCCGCCGCGCCCGTCGCGGTCCGGCCGCCAGAGAAGAAGCCCGTGAAATCCCGGCATCCCGCGGCGTGGAGGACGAAAAAGACCGCCGCGACCAGGGCCGAGCGCAACAGGAAGCCGCGCGGGGAAATCCCCCGGACGAGGGCGCCGAAGGGATTGCGAATCATCGCCGCGCCCCCGCGTCCCGGACGCGCGCCCAGGCGGGCCCCAGGACCGTCGAATACAAAAGGACCGCGTCCCCAACGGCGTTGCTCGCGCCGTAGCGAAGGCCGCCGCCGGAATCCTCGGGGAAGGCCGCGAAGTCGAGCGTCGCCGACAGCGACGAGAGAAACTCGCGATCCCCGAACGCCGACGCCCCGACGAACGCGAGCCCGCTCGATCCGGCGCTCACCCCGAGGACGGGCACGATGGGCCCGGAATCCACGTCCATCGGCCCCGTCCAGGACGACGGCCATTCGACGGCGTAGCCGAAGCCGAGGGCGCTGCGCGAAAGCTCCTTCTTCGCGCGCCGGTATTGATCCTCGGCGAACGCCGGGTCGAGGATCTGGAGCGCGTGGGCCGCCATCCAGATCGTGGACCCCTCCGGCCCGTCGATCGGCCGGCCCGAGAGGGTGAAGGACGACAGCAAAAGCCCCGTCTTCGGATCGACGAACCGGCGCTTCGCGTTCGAAAGCCACCTCGCCAGAAACGCGGAATGGTCCGTGCCGTCGAGGGCGTCGGCGACGCGGACGGCGGCGAGGGCGATCAGGTGGTCGAACATCCAGCACTCGTCCGGATACGACTCCGCGACGAGGAACTCTGATTTCTCCATCCGCTCGACCATGAGGCGGACGCGCCCGGCGAGAGGGGCGCGATAGTCCTCTCGCTCCTCCAGGAGGCGCCGGAGGCCCAGCATGAGCGCGATCTCGGAATCCACGAAGAGGCTCCCCTCGGGCTGCGCCACGTAGGGCCGGTCGTTCGCGTAAGGCATGAGGAAGAAGCGCCAGCCCTTCTCGCGCTCCAGGCGCATCGTCTCGTCGAGGATCCGGTCCATGACCGCGAGGCAGTCTTTTTTGCGGGCGGGATCGCGAAGGCCGACGTTCGCCAGCGACCAGGCGAGGAAGCTGCGGGCCATGAAATCCCACTCGGCGTTGGACAGGCGCATCCGCCCGATCTCGCGCTCGCGAAGGGCGGGGTCGAGCCAGATGGCGTTCTGCCGCGCAAGGAGGCGCTCCGCCTTCGGCGAGAGGCCGGCCGGCGCGAGATGCCCGGCGGCGTCCGACCGGAAGAAGAAATGCAGGCACGGCAGCCAGATCGCCGCCGCGAGGGCGAGGGACAAAAGCCCCAGGAGGGCGCGGCGCCGCGGGGGCGCGGCGGGCGTCGATGACCGCTCGGGAATGGGGCTCATGCCGATCCCCCCTCTTCCCCGAGGGAGCGCATCCGCTCCGCGACCGCTGCGATGGCGTCGTCGGGGGTGGAGGCGCCCGCGGTGAGGGCGACGCGGACGCTTCGGTCCGGAAGCCAGTCGCGCGAGACGCGGACGCGGCCGCGCAGGACGTGGCGGATGAGGCGGGCGTCCAGGAGATCGGCGGCCGATTCGACGTGGAACGCGGGCACGCGGCGAGCGGCGAGCGCGCGGAGGCAGGCGGTGTTGCGGCTGTCCCGGCCGCCCACGACGATCGCGAGGTCCGCGCCCGCCCGGAGGACGGATCGAAGGGCCGCCTGGCGGGCCTCGGTCGCAGGACAGGGCTTCGCAAAGTCGAAGAGACGGCCGGGGAAGGCGAGGCGAAGGACGCGCGCGATCCGCTGGACGGTCGTGGGGCAGGCGGTCGTCTGGCAGAGGAAGCCGACCGGGCCGGCCGCGGGCCCAGGCCCCGGAAGCACGACCTCGGAAGGGACCCGAACGAGCCGGGCGCGCCCGCCGGAGGCCTCGATCCGAGAGCAAGTCGAGCGCACCTCCTCGTGCGCCGGATCCCCGCAGACGAAAACGGTGGCGCCCGCGCGACCCAGTTCCTCCGCCCGCCGGAAGACGGCGGCGACGTTCGGACAGGTCGCATCCGAGACGGCGACGCCGGCGGCCCGGAGGCTTTCGGCAAGCCCGGCGGGTGATCCGAACGCGGGAACGATCGCGACGTCGCCCGGACGGAGCGCGGAGGCCTGCGACGGAAGCGAGAGAATCTCGATGCCCGCCGCGGCGATCGTCCGGTTCACGGCGGCGTTGTGGACGATGCTTCCGAGGAGACAGGCCCGCGCGGCCGGATGATCGCGGCGGGCCTCGAGCGCGATCCGGATCGCCCGCGCGACGCCGGGGCAGAAGCCCGCGAGGGGCGCGAGAAGGACGGAGATCCGGGAGGCGCGTTCGGGCTTGCGATCCGCCGATGCGGGGGCGTCCGGAATCGAAAGATCGCAAGAATTCAAAGTTGTTCGTTGGGAAAATAAACCGGGCACGGGCGAGGGGCGGGAGTTCGTCTCGCGCTCCCGGTCTCCGCACGGTCCACGGAAGGAATACGAATTCATGGCGTTGGACCGTGCTCCGACAGGTCGCCACGATCCGAGCCCCCGCCCCTCGCCCTTCTTGTTTTTCTTTCCAGGAATACAAGGATCGGCGCCGCCATGCCGCAATCGAGAAGGAGAACGCAAAAGCTCAGAAGCGCGTCCCCCGTTCCAATCGCCGCTCATGCGATCCGCACTCCCTTCGTGACCTTCTCCAGAACCGCGAGGTAGTCCTCGAAGGCGCGGCGGCCCTTGCGCGTCATCCGGAACGTCGTGCGGGGGCGGCGCATCACGAACGACTTCTCCACCTCGACGAAGCCGGCCCGCTCAAGGATCCGCATGTGGACCGAGAGGTTGCCGTCGGTCAGGCCCAGGGAGGCCTTGAGGTCGTTGAAGGCGAGCGCCCGCGAGGCCGCCAGCATCGACATGATCCCCAGCCGCGCCCGCTCGTGGATGACGGCATCCAGCTCGACGAACGGGACGGCGGGCTTCGGGATCACGGCGGGAGCCTCGAGGGTCGCGGTCATGCGCGGTACCGCCACAGGACGTAGAGGCCGAAGAGGACGTGCAGGCCGCCGAAGAGCGCGCCCATCGCGAGCAGGGAATGCGCCAGCAGGAGGAAAAGGGCCGCGCCGCCCGCGAGCAAAAACGACAGCCCCGCCCAGCGCAATTCCCACGGCGCGAACAGGCTCGCGCCCATCAGTCCCGCGCCGTAGCAGACGAGCCAAGTCCCGGGTAGCGCGTCGAACCGGCGTTCCACGAAGAGAAAGACCGTAAGGATCGCCCCGGACAAAAGCCCCGGCAAAAGCCCCCCCACCATCTGCCGCGCCGCCGGCGACCAGGCGCTCTCCCCGCGCGCTTTTGCCAGCGCGATTGTAAAGGCCACGTTCACGACGATTCCGACGGCAAGCACCGCCCCCCAGACCGCGGCGAGGCGGGCGGGATCGTCGACAGGCGTGAAGCGCGCGCCAAGCGCAAGCGAAGCGAAACAGCCGCCCCCCGTCAGCGCCGCGGTGGCGATCGCGGCCCACCCCGAGAGGTGCCGATATTCCCCCGAGCGCGCCATCAGCGCCCGAATTTCCTCGATCCGCTCCAACGCCTCCCTCCGCCCCATCAGCGCGTCCATCGTTCGGTTTCCTCCTCTTTCACTTTGTGATACAAAGAACTTTACGACAAGAATCCGCGCGTGTCAAGCCCCCCACACACACCGCCCTCGGATTGCACCAATTGGGATTTGCCGTTGGTCACTCCCGTCTCCCCCTTCAGTTCCGTATCTAATGAGTCCCCCCGTGCCATCGCAGACCTTGGGAGGGGGCGGGGCGCGCACCGAAGCGACCTGT
>CAYHQZ010000205.1:0-7111 GCA_964358555.1 uncultured Planctomycetia bacterium | reverse complement strand
AGCCCCCGCCCCGCGCCCTTCTTGTTTTTCGATTCCAGGAATACATGAATCGGCGCCGCCATGCCGCAGTTGGGAAGTTGGGCGCAAACGTTCGTCAACTACCCCAACCCCAGCGCCGCCGCCAGGGCGCGCGCGACGGCCTCGCAGACCTCCGCCGCGGAAGTCTTCGCCCCGAGGACGCAGGGCTTGCCCTCGTCCCCGCCCGCGCGGACGGCCGGATCCAGCGGGATGCATCCGAGCAAGGGAACTCCCGCGCGCGCGGCGAGACGCTGCCCCCCGCCGTGCGCGAAGATCTCCTCGCGCCGGCCGCACCCGGGACAGACGTAGCCGGACATGTTCTCCACAACGCCCAGGAGCCGCACGCCTGCGATCTCGAAGAGCCGCAGCCCCCGGATGGAAACGTCGGCGGCGGCGTCCTGCGGGGTGCACACGAGGACCGCGCCGGCGAGCGGCACCGACTGGATGAGCGAGAGCTGCACGTCGCCGGTCCCGGGCGGCAGGTCCACCACGAGGACGTCGAGCTCCCCCCAATCGATCTGGCGAAGGCTGAACTGGATCGCCTGGTGAACCATCGGCCCCCGCCAGATCACGGGCTGCCCCGGATCGAGCAAAAGCCCCAGGGACATCGCCTTCACGCCGTGGGCGGACGGCGGGGAAAGGCGGCCCTCGCCCGATCCGGGCTGGGGCTCGCCCGAAAGCCCGAGCATCCGCGGGACGCTCGGGCCGAAAACGTCCGCGTCCAAAAGCCCCGTCCGCAGCCCCAAACGCGCGAACGCGACCGCAAGGTTCACCGCGACCGTGGTCTTGCCCACGCCGCCCTTCGCCGAGGCGACCGCCAGGATCGAGCGAACGCCCGCGATCGGCGACGGCGCCTGGACGCCGGCCCCGGGCCGGCTCGTGAAATGGACCCGGACATCCTTCACGCCGGGCACGGCGAGGGCCGCCGTCCGGACGTCGGATTCGATCCGGTGCTTCAGCGGACAGGCGGGCGTCGTCAGCTCGATGCCGACATCCGCCTCGCCCGCCTCGACACGGATCTCCTTCACCATCCCGAGGGAAACGAGGTCCCGCCCGAGCTCAGGATCCATGACCCCGCGAAGCGCCTCCCGGATCGCCTCCGAAAGGGCATCCCCGGCGCAAGCATCGGGTCCGGGCGCCGGCGGCCGATCGCTCATTCCGACGGGGTACGGATGAAAAAGAGGTAGAGGGTGACGACGGCGAACCCGACCCCCATCACGAGGAACCCGATGAAAGGAATGGGATTCTCGAAGGAGAAGTATTCGTTCTGGACGACGTAGAGGGCCGCGAGGATGTAAACGACGAATGCGAACCCGAGCGCGGCCGCCAGGAGCTTTCGGAAATACCACAGGATGAGGATCCCGAGGCCCAGCCCGATCCAGACCGTCGGCGGGACGTGCAGGCGGAGGAACCGGACGAAGTCGGAAACATAGTAAATGACATCATTCATGGCTTGTCCGCCTCCTCTGGGGAGTCGGCCCATGATACTCTGGAATGGACGCGTTCCCTACCGGTCCCTGGACGCCCATGTACCCGTGTGTCATAGTATTCACGCGGGCACCGAATGCTTCTCGACATCCTCAAGGCGATGGTGCAGAAGGAAGCGTCCGACCTCTTCCTGAAGGTCGGCTATCCCCCCGCGATGCGGGTCCACGGCCGGATCGAGACGATGGAGTCCACCGAGGCGATGGGACGCCGGGAGATGGATCAGGTGTTCGCGGAAGTCGCCCCCGCCCTCGTCCGGCGGGAATTCGAGACGAGGGGGGAAATCGACGTCGCCTACGACGCCCCGGGCGTCGCCCGCTTCCGCGTCAACATCGCCCGCCAGCAGGGCGAAATCGCGATGGTCATGCGGCACATCCGCACCCAGATCCAGGATTTCGAGACCCTGGGGCTGCCCAACGCCCCCCTCCAGGCCCTCGCGCTGAAGCCCCGCGGCCTCATCCTCGTCACGGGAACGGCCGGCTCCGGAAAATCCACGACGCTGGCCACGATGATCGAATACGTCAACCAGCGCGAGCGCAAGCACGTCGTCACGATTGAAGACCCCATCGAATACGTCTTCCAGCCCAAGCGCTGCATCTTCTCCCAGCGCGAGATCGGATTCGACACGAAGGACTTCCACCACGCCCTGCGCAACTCCGTCCGCCAGAACCCCGACATCGTCCTGATCGGCGAAATGCGCGACCAGGAAACGATGGACGTAGCATTGCAGGCCGCCGAAACCGGCCACCTCGTGCTCTCGACCCTCCACACGGTGAACGCGACCCAGACCGTCGAGCGCATCATCCACTTCTTCCCGCCCCACCAGCACGAAATGGTCCGCCTCCAGCTTTCGCTCGTCCTCCAGGGGATCGTCTCCCAGCGGCTGATCCCCCGCATGGACGGAACCGGACGCGCCCCCGCGGTCGAGATCCTCATGGCGACCCCCTTCATCCGGGAGCTCCTCGCCGAAGGCAAGGTCCGGGACATCCCCCGCGCGATGAAGGACGACACCTACTTCGGGAGCCAGACTTTCCTCGAATCCCTGAAGCGGCTCTATCAGGAGGAACGGATCTCGTTGCAGGACGCCCTCCTCGCCTCCGACAACCCCGAGGAGTTCAAGATGGAGATCAAGGGGATCGTGAAAGGCTCGAAGATCGGCGACTTCGACTTCGAGCTCCCCGCCCAGAACGCGAAGCCCGCCCCGGGGCCCGCGAGGTCCTCGCCCCTGCCCGAGAACCCCTTCCAGAAGACGAAGTTCGGCGGCAAGTAGCGGCGATCCGGATCCCCTCGAGGGTGAGGATCGGAACCACCTGCTCGATCGACGGGCAGATCCTCGAAAGCAATTGCGCATCCCCCCCGGTCGAGAGCACCATCGGACGGAAGGGGAGTTCCCGCCGGAGGCCCTTCACGAGCCCCTCGACGGCGGCGGCGAGGCCCCGCACGACGCCGGAACGCATGGCATCCGCCGTGCTCCGCCCCAGAACGCGCCGGGGAATCCCGGGGGAGAGGCGGGGAAGCAGCGCCGTGCGCTCCGCAAGGGACGCGAGCGAAAGCCGGATCCCGGGGGCGATCGCCCCCCCGAGGAACACGCCTTCCGGGGACACGACGTCGAGCGTGACGGCCGTCCCGAAATCCACGACGACGGCCCCCCGGCGCGAGCGGGCCTTCACCGCGAGCGCGTTCAACAACCGGTCCGTGCCTGCGCGCGACCCCGGCCGAAGCCGGCACGGCACGAGCCGCGCGAGCGCGGGACGGATATCCCGGACCCGAAGCCCCGCGCGGCGGAGCGCTTGCGCCATCCGGCGGCTCGCACCGGGGCGGACGGACCCGAAGAAGACCGGGAGATTCCCCGAGCGCGCGAGGGCCGCGATCGCGCGGGCGGCACCGACGGGATCGCTCGCTTCGTGGCGGCGGACGCTCCCCCACCCGCCCCGGCGGAAGCGCGCGAATGCAATCGTCGTATTCCCCACGTCCGCCGCCACGAGGGCGCCCGAGCGATCGATGGTCGTCTCCATGCCGGCAGGATACCGCGCCGGAGACGCCCCTACGGTTCGGATCGCTGGTTCACGAGCATCCAGTAGAGGCCGACCTGGCCTACCGCCTCGACGAACTTCTTGTAATCCATGGGCTTCACGATGAAGGAATTCACCCCCATCTGGTAGCACTCCACCAGGTCCCGCTTCTGCCGGGACGAGGTGAGGATCACGACCGGGGTCGAACGGGTCCGGGGATCGGCCTTCAGGCGCTTAAGAACCTCGATCCCGTCCAGGCGCGGCAACTTCAGGTCCAGCAGGATCAGCTTGAGCCCGGGGGGCGGATCGTGCGGCGGAGCGCCTTCGGAACCGAACAGGAACTCCAGCGCCTCGACGCCGTCCCGCACCACTCGCACGGAAGCGGCCAGGCCGTTCTTCCGCAGGGCGTGCAGGGTGAGCTCCACGTCGTTCGGGTTGTCTTCGACCAGAAGGATATCCGCCGGCGCATCAGGCATCGCCGTCCCCCTTTCCGAGCGTGAAAAAGAACACGGCGCCGCGATCCGGCGAGGATTCGGCCCAGATCCGGCCCCCGTGCCCCTCCACGATCCGCTTGACGATTGCGAGCCCCAGCCCCGTCCCCTCGAATTCGTCGATCCGGTGGAGCCGCTGGAAGACCCCAAAGAGCTTTTGGGCGTGGCGCATGTCGAAACCGACGCCGTTGTCCCGGACAAAATAGGCGATCCCCGAGCCCGGTCCGTCGGCGGGGCGGGCACCAATCTCGATCAGGGGCTCGGGCCGGGGCCGGGTGAACTTGATGGCATTCGAGAGGAGGTTTGCGAAGACCTCGTAGAGCAGCCCCGCGTCCGCCCGGCAGGCCGGGAGGTCCCCGAACTGAACCTCGATGTCCCTCCCCCCCCGCTCCCCCTCCAGCCCCTCGAAGGCCGCCCGCGCGATGGACGCGGGATCGCAAGACCCGATCCGGAGCGGCGCCCGCCCGATCCCCGAAAACGCAAGGAGGTCCTCGATCAGGCGATCCATCTGGCCGGCATTCGTCCGGATCTTCTCGAGATAGCGCCGCACCTCCGGGGAGAGGGCTTCGGCGTGCTCCTCCAGGGCAATCCCCGCGAATCCGGCCATCGCCCGGACCGGGGCGCGAAGGTCGTGGGAGATCGAGTAGGAAAAGGCCTCCAGCTCATTGATCGCCACCTCCAGCTGGAGAGTCCTCTCCTGGACCCGCCGCTCGAGACCTTCCTGGAGCGCCAAGAGATCCGATTCCGTCCTCTTCCGCTCCGAGATGTCCTCGATCATCCCGATGGCGTAGCTGGGACGCCCGGCGGAGTCCATGACGAGCGTCGCGGAGAGCTGGCAGAGGACCGCTTGGCCGTCCTTCCGACGGTAGCGCTTCTCGCGGCGAAGGACGCGGAACTTCCCCTCGAACAGCTGCCGGGACGTCTGCAGGGTTTCCCCGATATCTTCCGGGGGCGTGATATCCGCAACGGATCGCCCGACGAGTTCGGACTCGGTATAGCCGAGGACCCGGCAGAGGGTCTGGTTGGCCCGCAGGATCCGGAGGTCCGGACCGACGATCATGACCCCGATCGGGGCGCCCTCGAACGCCGCCCGGAACCGCGCCTCGCTCTCCCGGACGGCCTCCTCGGCGCGCTTGGATTCGGTGACGTCCTCGAGCATGGCGAGGGAGCGGAGGGGGATTCCTTTGCCGTCGCGGATGAGCGTCGCCGTGACGCGGCCCCAGATCGTGCTGCCGTCCTTCCGGACGTAGCGCTTTTCCAGCCGAATCGCCTGGATCTCGCCGATTGCGAGCCGCCGGGTTTCCTCCCGGCTCACCGAGACATCCTCCGGATAGGTGATGTCAAAAACGGCCTTGCCGACGATCTCGTCCGGGGAATACCCCAGCATCGAGCAGAACGCGTGGTTCACCTTCTGGAACGTCTGGTCCAGCCCCACGAGGGCCATCCCGATGGGGGCGAGATCGAAGGCCACGCGGAACCGCTCCTCGCTCTCGCGAAGGTTCGCTTCCGCACGCACCTTCGCGGTGACGTCCTGCAAGACCCCGACGGCGACGTCCGAGGCTTCGCCAAGCCTGGCGATCCGGGCCCACGAGAAGAGCGGCTCGCCGCTCTTCTTTCGGTTGGGCAACTCCCCTTCCCAGAAGCCGCGATCCTTCACGGCCTGGAAGATGTCGCGCATCGTCCGCCCGATGGACTCGGGCGTGGCATCCGCGATGTGCGAAACCTTCCGGCCGACGAGTTCCCCCCGGTCGTAGCCAAGCATCCGCTCGAAGGCGGGGTTCACAAGGAGGATCCGCCCGCGCGCGTCCACGACACCGACCCCCTCGGCCATGTTCTCGAGGACGCTCGCATGGAGCTGGAGGGAATCCTCTCGCTGCTTCCGCTCGGAAATGTCCTCGACCATCGCAAGGGCGTTCGAGATTCCATCCTTCGAATCCCGGACCAGCGTCGTCGTCAGGCGACACCAAATCAAACCCCCGTCCTTCCGGAGATAGCGTTTCTCCATGGAAATCCGCGAGGATTCCCCCTTGTGCAGCCGCTGGATTTCCTGGGCGCTCGCGGAAACGTCATCCGGATGCGTAAGGTCCGAAATGCTTCTCCCGGCGATCTCGCCCTCGGAATACCCGAGCATCAAGCAGAACGCCCGGTTCGCCTTGAGAATCTTCCGTTTCGTCCCGACCAGGAGCATCCCGATGGGGGCGAAATCGAAGGCCGCACGGAACCACTCCGCGTCCTGGGGGGGAGCACCTTCCGACGATAGCGAAACCCCGGGCGGCCCGTTCTTGCCGTCTCGATCCTCGGGCATGGCGTAATGAATCGCGGACTCGGACGTCGATCCCCCCCTGCGAGCCGCCGATTATACCCCGTCAGGGCGAGCCCGTGATCCGGCGGGCGAGGGCTTCCTTGAGGGCCGGGATCCCGTCCCCCCGGAGGGCCGAAACCGGATAGAGCGTCGATGGAAAGGACTTCCGGAAGCTTGCCAGCCGCTCGCGGGCCGCCTCCAGGTCCATCTTCGTCGCGACGATTGCGCAGGGTCTCGCTGCCAGGTCCTTCGAGAACGCCCCCACCTCCCGGCGGAGGGCCTCGAAATCGTCCCGGGGGTCCTTCGTCCGGGGCTCCGAAAAATCGATGAGATAGAGAACGAACCGGGTCCGGCCGAGGTGGCGCAGGAACCGATCGCCCAGCCCCCGCCCCCCGTGGGCGCCTTCGAGAAGACCCGGAACCTCCGCGACGGTGAACGTCTCGAAGGACTCGGTCTCGACCACGCCGAGGACCGGGTGAAGCGTCGTGAAAGGATAGGCCGCCACCTTCGGCTTCGCCCGGGAGAGCGCTCGCAGGAGAGAGGACTTCCCCGCGTTCGGAAAACCCACCAGCCCCACATCCGCCAGGACCCGCAACTCGAGCGAAATCCGGCGAATCTCGCCTTCCTCCCCGGGATCCGCCCGGCGCGGGGTCCGGTTCACCGACGAGGCGAACTTCCGGTTCCCGCGCCCCCCCCGCCCGCCCTTTGCGACGCAGACCCGATCCCCCTCGCGCGCAAGGTCTTTCAGTATGGCGCCCGTGGAAACGTCCCGGATAATCGTCCCCTCCGGAACCATCAGCACG
>CAYHQZ010000204.1:747-7143 GCA_964358555.1 uncultured Planctomycetia bacterium | reverse complement strand
TGCTGGGCGAGGCCCTCCACGATCGCGGTCTTGCCGACGCCCGGCTCGCCGATGAGGACCGGATTGTTCTTCGTCCGGCGGCAGAGGATCTGGATGACCCGCTCGATCTCCTTCTTCCGCCCGATGACCGGGTCGAGCTTGCCCTCGCGGGCGAGCTCGGTGAGATCGCGGCCGAACGAATCGAGGGCCGGGGTCTTCGACTTCGAGGCCGTTCCCTTGGGGGCGGGCTTCTCGGCCTTCTCGCCTTCCTCCTGGGGAACGTCGGCGCCAAGGTAGTTTAGGACCTCCTCGCGGACATCGTCCATCTTCAGCCCCAGGTTCATGAGGACCTGGGCCGCGACACCCTCCTGCTCGCGCAAAAGTCCCAGCAAAAGATGCTCCGTCCCGATGTAGTTGTGGCCGAGCGATCGGGCCTCGTCGAGGGAGAGTTCCAGCACCTTCTTCGCCCGCGGCGTGAACGGCAACTGCCCCATCGTGACCATGTTCGAGCCGCCCTGGACGAGTTTTTCCACCTCCATCCGGATCTTCTTCAAATCGACGTCGAGCTTTTCAAGAACGGACGCGGCGACCCCCGTCCCCTCCTTCGCGATCCCGAGCAGGATGTGCTCCGTGCCGATGTATTCGTGGTTGAGCCGCAGCGCCTCCTGGCGCGCGAGGTGCATCACCTTCCGAGCCCGCTCCGTGAACCGATCGAACACGAATGCCTCCCGCCCCCCTGGGGCCTTTGGGTTGTTTCCTCAACCGCCAGTATACGGTCGCCGCGACGGGGGTGCGGAGGGGAGCGGCAACCGCCGGGACGTCACGGGATCGGATGAGCCTGAACGTGCGTCATCGCATAGAGGAACGCGAAGTCGAACGCGCAGACGAAGAATATGCACGCCCCGTAGAGAAAGGCGATGAACATCCAGCCCCCGTCTTTTCGCTGCCGAGCCCAGAGCGCAAGAACGCAGAACAGCGACGCCAGCACGAAGAACCGGAACGGCTCGGTTGCAGCGGCAAAAAAACGCACATAGACGGGCCAGGAGGTCATTCCGCCGAGCGCGTTCATGCCGCTCAGGCAGTTCGGGCGCATGGCCCACACGTGCCCGAACCCCACGACCATCGGCGCCAGCACCAGCGCCCCCTGCAGGATTGCCGTCAGCGTCCCCAGCGCCGCCGGGGGCGGCGGCTCCGGCGGCGGGGCGAGTGGGACCGACGACGCCGAGGACCCCAGCGTTCCGGCAGGCTGCCCATCCGCCGGCCCCAACAGGACGTGGGCCGCGATGCCTTCCTGGACGCGCAGAAGCCCCAGCAGCAGGTGCTCCGTCCCGATGTAGTTGTGCCCGAATGCGCGGGCCTCATCGAGCGAGAATTCGAGCACCTTCTTCGCCCCGGGCGTGAACGGCAGTTCCCCTGCGGCCACTTCCTTCGTGCTGATCCGGGCGAGTTTCTCTATTTCCAGCCGTACCAGTTTCAGATCGGCGCCCAGTTTCCTGAGGACGGAGATGGCAACCCCGGTCCCTTCCTTGATGACCCCGAGCAGGAGGTGCTCCGTGCCGATGTATTCGTGATTGAGCCGCAGCGCCTCCTGCCGCGAGAGGTGCAGCGCATTCTTCGCGCACTCCGTGAAACGATCGAACATGTTGCCCCACGGGGAACTGCCCCGGCGCACGGCTTGGCTTTCTCCGCCTCCGAAGCTCTCAGGGCCGGCGATTTCTTCCAGGCGATCCCGAATGGCCTGGCGAAAGGCTTCTACCTTCCGCGAAACGGCGAGGGCCGGTTCCGTCGCTTCGAGCTTCTTCGCCAGTTGCTCCAGCTCGTCCCGCAACTTCGCCGCACGCTCGAAATCCTGGGCCGCGACCGCCTTCTCCTTCTCGCGCGAGAGCCGCTCCTTTTCGGAATGGAGAGCCTCCTCCCGTTCGGGCGTGGAAGCGGATCCTTCCGACGCTTTTCCCGTCTTCCCTGCTTCCGGGGGCTCGCTCGGGCCGAGATAGTCCAATATCTGCTTGCGGACCTCGTCGAGCTTCACCCCCAGGTTCATGAGAACCTGCGCAGCGACACCCTCCTGCTCGCGCAGAAGCCCCAGCAGCAGATGCTCCGTCCCGATGTAGTTGTGGCCGAGCGAGCGGGCCTCGTCGAGCGTGAGCTCCAGCGCCTTCTTCGCCCGCGGCGTGAACGGAAGCATGCCCATCGTGACCCTGTAAGACCCTCCCTGGACGAGTTTCCCCACATCCATCCGGATCTTCTTCAGATCGACGTTGAGTTTCTCGAGGACGGACGCGGCGACGCCGGTGCCCTCCTTCACGATCCCGAGCAGGACGTGCTCCGTGCCGATGTATTCGTGGTTGAGTTGCAGCGCCTCCTGGCGCGCGAGGTGCATCACCTTCCGAGCCCGCTCCGTGAATCGGTCGAACATGACTCTTCCCCGGCATCCCACTCCGGCGAACAATTGCCGACAACGAGAGTATACGGTCGCCACGACGGGGGCGCGGGAGGGAGGCGGAACGAAGGGGAACGGGTCGCGGGCGGAACGCCGGACGCCGGGGATGCCCCGTCTAGGTTTGGATGTAAACGATCGGACGGAGCATGGCGCATAGGCACACGCATACGAAGAGAAGGCACGCGGCATAGAGAATCGCGAGGAACATCCAGCCCCCGTCCTTCCGCCTCCGGGCCACGATCGCAAGAAGGACGACGACCGCCGCAAGCACCGTGAACCGGAACGGCTCCGTCGCGAAGAAGGCGATTCGCGTGTAGAAGGGAGCGTGGGAAACCCCTCCGAGCGCATCCAGGATCTTCTCGAAAATCGGCCGGATGTACCACAGGAGCCAGAACGTCGCCGCGATCGGCAGCAGGATCAGCGCCCACTGCACGACGGGCCCCGCGATCGGGGGGTCCGGCGGAGGGGAATCCCCGAACAGGCGCCGTTCCAGCGCGCCGACTTCCGGCTCTTCCGGCTCGGTGTCGGCCGGCTTCTCCGCGGTCGGGAAATCGCGCACCGCCTCCCGAACCCGTTCGAGTTCGAGCCCGCGGCGGCGCAGGACCTGCGAGGCGAGGCCCGCCCGCTCTTCCAGCCGCTCGAACCGTTCGGGCTCCTCGCCGAAGCGCAAGAGCCCCAGGAGCAGCTGCCCCGTCCCGACGCAGCCCCGCCCCATCATCCGCGCCTCGACGGACGCAAGCTCCAGGACATGCTTGGCGCCGTTCGTGAACGGAAAGAGCCCCATCCGGATGGTCTTCGGCCCGCGGGGCGCCGCCGCCTCGACGTCCGCGACAATCCCGTCGAGATCCGGGACGGCCTTCTTCAGGATGGCCGCCGCGGGGCATTTCCCCTCCATCGCAATCCCAAGCAGGAGGTGCTCGGGGCCGATAGTTCGGTGGTCCAGCCGGTAGGCCTCCCCGTGGGCGAAGTGGAGCACCCGCTTCGCCTCCTCCGTCACGCGGTCGAACATGCCCCTTCCCCCGGGCCTACCTCGCGGCCGCGCGGTGAGCGGGCGGACGGCGCCGGATTCCGGCCGACCCCGCGCCCAGCTCCTCCGCCACCCGCTCGGCGAGGAACGTCTTCATGAGGGACTGATAGGGAACGCCCCGCTTGTTCGAGATCGTCTTCAACTCGGACAAAAGGATCTCGGGGCAGCGCAGCGAAATCGTCCGCGCCGTGGGCTTCAGGTTCGGGAAGATCGCGGGACGGGCTTTTTCGATATCCAGGTAGTCCGCGGAATCGTGAGTCTGCCAGAACCTCCGCTCCTCCGCTTCCGAGCGGAACGCCGGAATCGGCTTCAATTTATGAGGCATGGTACCGCCTCCTACCCCGCCGCCTTCTCCCCCAGCCGCGCGCGGACGTAGTTGGCGCGGACGGTGTCGCGGTCCTCGGCGCTAAGCCTGCGGCCCTCGAGTTTTTGCAGGTGGGACGGCTGGGTCAGGATGAAGAGTTCGTTCACGGCCTTGATCGTGAGGTCCGGCAGGATCCCGAGGTTCACGCCGAGCCGGATCTGGGAAAGCCAGTGCAGCGTCTCCTCGGAGGAGATCGTGCGGGCGTTGCGCAGGATCCCGTAGGCCCGCCAGGCCTTGTCCTCGACGTGGCGGCGGTGCTCCTTCGAAATCAGCCCCTCGCGGGCCTTGCGCTCGTAGCGCACGATCTGGAGGACCACCTTCTCGATCTGCTCGACGATCTGCTCCTCCGTCCGGCCGAGGGAAACCTGGTTCGAGATCTGGTAGAAATCGCCCGTCGCCTCGGTGCCCTCCCCGAAGAGGCCCCGCACGGCGAGGTTGATCTTCAGGACCGCCTGGAAGACCTTCTCGATCTGGCGGGTCATGACCAGGGCCGGCAGGTGCAGCATCACGGAGGCGCGCAGGCCCGTCCCGAGATTCGTCGGACAGCACGCGAGGTAGCCGAACCGCTCCGAGAAGGCGTAGGGGATCCGCTTTTCGAGCAGATCGTCGATCCGCGTGATCGACTTCCAGGTCTCGGCCGGCTGGAAGCCCGACAGCAGCACCTGGATCCGGAGGTGGTCCTCCTCGAGGACCATGATGCTGACGGACTCGCGCTTCCCGAAGGCGACCCCGCGGGCGCCTTCGCCGTCGGCGAGCTCCCGGCTGATGAGGTGGCGCTCGACGAGCAATCCCCGATCCACGACGGGGACCTCCTCGAGGCTCCAGTAGATCATGTCCCGGGCGACCTGGGCCTCCAGGATCGCGTCCCGCAGGGTCGTCTCGATCTCGGCGCGCTGGGTGCGGGAGGCCTTCGGCGGGAAGGGGTAGCCCGCGACGTTCCGGGCGAGCCGCGCCCGGCTGGAGATCACGACGTCCGCCTCGGGGCCGGCGCCCCGCAACCACTCGCCAATCGTGTCCGGGGAAAGGTCAGACGGTTCCACCGGGTTCCTCCAGATGCTTGAGTTGGTCCCGCAACGCCGCCGCCTTCTCGTATTCCTCCCGCTCGATGGCCCTGCCCAGTTCCATCTTCACCCGGACCATCTCGTGATCCTGAACAGCCGGCCGCCCGGCCCGGCTCGGGGCCTTCCCGATGTGGCGGTCCGCCCCGTGAACCCGCTCGATGAACTCGAGCAGCGGCTTTTCAAAGGCCTCGTAGTCGCGCGGGCAGCCGAGCCGGCCCTTCTCCCGAAACTCGGGATAGGTCATCCCGCAGGCGTCGCAGGAAATCTTCGAGAGCCGCTCGGTCATCTCGCGCCCCGCCTGGCCGGCCGCGATCGTGGCCACGAGGCTCTGGATGGTGACCTGGGCCTTCATCGGAATGCCCTTCTGCCGGGCGCACGCCTCGCAGAGGTGCAGCTCCTTGCGATCGGTCGGGATCTTGCCGATGTCCGTAAGGTGGACCGTCGCCCGCTGGTTCTTGCAGGACTCGCACATCATGGGCCTCCCTACTATAGGGCTGTCAGCTATCAGCTGTCAGCTATCAGCGACGGAACCGGCCGAATGCCCGGGCATCCCCTACAATCCCTCCGTGCCTGAATTCCATCCCTCTCTCCGCGAGTTCAAGCGCCTCGCCAGGCGCGGCAACGTCGTGCCCGTCTGGCGCGAGGCCCTCGCCGACGCCCTCACCCCCGTGTCGGCCTTCCAGCGGCTCGCACCGGAGGGGGATGCCTTCCTCCTCGAAAGCGTCGTGGGAATCGAGCGAATCGGGCGCTACTCCTTCCTGGGCCTCGATCCCTTCCGGACGATCCGGGGGGACATGCGTGCGACGGTCGTCGAGTCCGCCGGACGGCGCCTCCGCCTGCCGGGGGCGAACCCCCTCGAGGTCCTGCGCCGCGAGACCGCCGCCTTCCGCGCCGCCTCCACGGTCTCGACGCCGCTCTTCTGCGGAGGGGCGGTCGGGGCGATGGCCTACGACGCCGTCCGCTGGGTCGAGGATCTCCCGAACCCCCCGCCCGACGACCGCCATCTGCCCGACCTCGCCTTCGGCCTCTACGACCGCCTCCTCGTCTTCGACCACGTGCGAAGGCTCGTCCGGCTCGTCGCCTGCGCGCGGCTCGAGGGCGCCGACCCCGCGCGCGCCTACGCATCGGCCTGCGAGGCCGTGGAGTCCCTCGAGGACCGCCTCCGGCTCGGATCCGAGGAGCCGCTCCCCGAAATCGATCTCTCCGCCCGGGCCGATCTCGACGTCCGCTCGAACTTCCGAAAGCCCGCCTTCCTGCGCGCGATCCGGCGCTGCAAGGACTACATCGGCGCGGGCGACATTTTCCAGGTCGTCCTCTCCCAGCGCTTCTCCGCGCGCACCACGGCGGATCCCTTTGCGACCTACCGGATCCTGCGCGTCGTGAACCCCTCCCCCTACATGTTCTTCATGCGGGCCGGCCCCATGACCCTCGTCGGCTCGTCGCCCGAGGGCCTAGGGGGGGGGGGGGCCGGGCAGGTCACGAAACGCCCCCAACCCCGCGCCCCCCCCCGGGGGGCGCCGCCCGC
>CAYHQZ010000204.1:0-737 GCA_964358555.1 uncultured Planctomycetia bacterium | reverse complement strand
CGATCCGCCCCATCGCCGGGACCCGCCCGCGGGGGGCGACGAGCGCCGAGGACGAGCGCCTCGCCGACGAGCTTCGCGCCGATCCCAAGGAGAACGCCGAACACGCGATGCTCGTGGACCTCGGCCGCAACGACGTCGGCCGCGTCGCGCGATTCGGCAGCGTCGCGCTGACGGAGAAGATGATCGTCGAGCGCTACTCCCACGTGATGCACCTGACCTCCAACGTGGAGGGCCGGCTTCGCGCCGATCGCTCGCCCCTCGACGCGCTGCTGGCGGGCCTGCCCGCCGGGACCGTCTCGGGCGCCCCGAAAATCCGGGCGATGGAAATCATCGACGAGCTGGAGCCCACCCGCCGGGGCCCCTACGCCGGCGCCGTGGGCTACCTCGACTTCGCGCAAAACCTCGACACCTGCATCACGCTGCGAACGATCCTCTTCCACGAGGGCAACGCGGACATCCAGGCCGGCGCCGGGATCGTGGCCGATTCCGTCCCCGAACGGGAGTTCGAGGAGACCGTCAACAAGGCCAAGGCCCTCCTCGTCGCCCTCCAAATCGCCCAGGCGGCCGCGCGCACCCCGTAGCGGGAAGGCGCCCGGACGCGGGGATCGCCGCTCCCGGTCTCCGCGCGTTCGATGGAAGTTATCTAACTGTTGCGTCGGGGATGCAAACCGGGCACGGGCGAGGGGCGGGGGCTCGGCTCTTGCTCCCGGTCTCCGCACGGTCCACGGCAGGTAGAC
>CAYHQZ010000203.1:0-7199 GCA_964358555.1 uncultured Planctomycetia bacterium | reverse complement strand
CGGGGGATCGGATCGCAGCGACCTGTCGGAATGCGGTCCAACGCCATGAATTTGTATTCCTTCCGTGGACCGCATGGAGACCGGGAGCGCGAGGCGGGCCCCCGCCCCTCGCCCGTGCCCGGGTAATATTCCCGACATAAAAATTCAGTATTTTGTGGGATGGGCGTCCAGGACGGCCCTCGCCGCGCGGATGTGGGCCGGCGTCGTCCCGCAGCAGCCGCCGACGATGCGCGCGCCGGCGGCGAGGCAGGAAACGATGCCTTCCGCGAACTTGGAGGGCTCGAGATCGTAGACGGCGCGCCCGTCGTGCATCTTCGGCAACCCTGCGTTCGGCTGGGCGATAATCGGGAGACTTGTCGCGGCCTTCATCGAGGCGACGATTTGCGCCGCCTGGAACGGGTCCAGCTCCCCGCAGTTCAACCCGACGGCCGCGCCAGACGCGATTTCGATCGCTTTTGCCGAGTCGGAGGCGGCGTTCCCCATCATCGTCCGGCCGCCGCGATCGGCCGTTTGGAAGGAAAGGGTCACGAGGACCGGAAGGTTCGAAACCGCCTTGCAGGCCTGCAGCGCGCAGAGGGCCTCGCCGAGGTCCATCATCGTCTCCACGAGAAGGGCGTCGACGCCCTCCGCGGCGAGCCGCTCGGCCTGCTCCCGGAACGCGTCGAAGGCGAGCGTCTCCGGGCAGTCGCCGTAGGGCTCGAGGATCCGCCCGGTCGGGCCGATGTCCCCGAGGACGAGCCGGTCGCGCCCCGCCGCCTCCCGCGCGAGCCGGACGCCCTCGCGGTGGACGGCCGCGAGGTCCAGCCCGGGCCGGTTCGTATCGGCATAGAGCCGGTTCATCGCGAAGGTGTTCGTCGTGAGCGCGTCGCAGCCGGCCTCCGCGTAGGCGAGGTGGACGGCGAGAACCGCCGAGGGATTCGAGAGGTTGCACGGCCCCCCATCTCGGCGCCCGCGGCGGCGAGCATCGTCCCCATCCCCCCGTCGAAAAGGATCGGGAACGCGCGGCCGAGGAATCCTTCCGTGGTCATCGCGGGAGCATCCTGCGAGACCCGGCCGGGCGCGTCAATCCGAGGACGGGTCGAAGGGCCCTTCCCCCGCATCGGAATCGTCGTTCGCATGGATGAATCGCTCCCGCCACAACCTGTCGGCCAGGGCGAGGATCGCGATCTGGACGGACGCCGCCCCGATGGAGACCGGGCTCAAGGTCAACGCCGCCCCGTGGTTCGGGCCGCACGCGATCAAGTAGGCGAAGAGAGAGATGCTGACGACGCTATATTCGATGAAGACCCACGCCCGCGTCCCCCGCCGCGCCAGGACAATGTTCAGGATCGCGCCCGCGAGGACGAGCGGGTGAGCCGCGAACGCGATCGCGAGATAGGGGAACGAGTACCAGGAGCCGATGAAGAGGATGGCGATGGTCTTCCGGCTGATCCCCGACTTCCGGGCGATCTCCTCGTGCCGCTGACTCGTCATCAGCAGCGCCAGGGGCATGATCGCGAAAACCATCGTGAGAAGAGCCACCAGGATGATGACGACGAGGAAGACGGGCTGCGTCGCGTCCGGCGGATACAGCTGGAGCTCGTCCGCCGGGGACGGCGGGGGCGCGCCCGACTCCCGCTCCGCCCGCAGGAGGAAGAAGAGGGCCACGGGATACGTGAGCAGGACCGGCACGAGGCTGCGCAGCAGCCGGCCGCCGATGGAAGCCCATAGGTCCAGCAGTGTCTCCCGTTCGTCGTCCATGCCGGCAAAGATCATACGCCCTGGCCGCATGGACTCGCGATCCGCCCCCTTCGCCCCCGTTCGACTTTCGCCCCCGCCCGCCCTAGGCTATCGGGGTTGGAGGGATGCCGGAGCGGCCGAACGGGATGGTTTTGAAAACCATTGAACCGCAAGGTTCCGGGGGTTCGAATCCCTCTCCCTCCGCCAGAGGCATGCTTGTCGCCTCTTCAAGGCCTTCATCAGGCGTTAGCTGGCAAAAGTTGACTTCCTCTACGCAGGGGCTACCTTCCCCCTCCCTTGCCTATGCCGCATCCCACGCCGAGAGGTGGGGCCTTCTTGGGCTCGACCGGGAAGCAGGTGAAGTTCGTCTGGTGTCAGCATTCAAACTCGCGTTTCTTCGAACGAATCCACGGGACCGGGCCATCCGTCAAGGAGGTAGAATCCCTTCTCCGGGCTCCGAACGCAGGTCGTCCGGACGCGCCGGATCCGAAGAAGGGACGGTTTCGGAGGTGGGTGAAGCTTGCGAATGGCGATATTTTGCGGGTCGTCTGCCGCAGCCTCAAAGCCGCAAGATCGGATACAATCCAGGTCATCACGCTTTTTGCAGATCCATGAAAGAGCCCTCATGAGCAACGGACATCGCGTTCCCGGGAGTCACACCCTCCGGTTCAGGCTCAAGGGGGATCCGAAGTGTAATCTGCCCTCTGGAAATTTAACCTTTCAACTCTCGGCGAGATCCGGTGAAAGCCCTTTCGTCGAGGCGGCCTACATCGAAATCCGCGATTCCAAGGTCGCGAATACGGTTCCGCTTGACGATGGGAACGAAGCCGTTGACTTCGACAGCGCGGGCCAAGTGACGGGTTTTGAATTCCTCGTTCACTCCAGGCTACCGAAGGATTTCAAGGCCTATCTCGCGTACGATTTCCGACAGGACACCCTTCTTGCCCACGCTGCCCTGGCTACCGCAATGAAGTTCTGGGAGTCCATCGAGAAATCCCTCGCTGTCTACCGGGAAGAGAACCTGCCGCGCGACACGACCGTCTCTCTCGTCTCCCGGATCCTGCCCTCCTCCCCCGGCGGAAGCGCCTGGCACCATCCCTCCCATTCCGAGAGGATGCGCCGGATCGGGGCGTAGGCGCTTCGGGCCGCGAGCAGCCAGAGGCAATATCCTTTTTCGTGGATCTACGCGCTCAAACCGACCCTTTTTCGTATCTTCGCGGGGTGGATTCCTACCCTCCACCGCCGGGAAACGTCCCGCATCACTTGAAGGTGGTATGCATATTAGTTATACTTTTGTCATGAAGACCGCCGTCTCGGTTCCCGATGCGCTGTTCAAGAAGGCCGACGTGCTCGCGAAACGGCTGGAGACGAGCCGAAGCCGTCTCTATTCCCTGGCGCTCCGGGAATACGTCGAGCGCCATTCCCCCGAGGCGGTCCTCGCCGCGCTGAAGGCCGTCTACGCGCGCCAGCCTTCGGCGCTCGATCCCTCTCTCGCGGCCGCCCAGTCGAGGGTTCTCGCCCGGGAGGCGTGGTGATTCGCCAGGGAGAGGTGTGGTGGGCGGACCTGCCGCCCCCGTCCGGATCCGAACCCGGCTTCCGCCGCCCCCTCCTCGTCGTCCAGGACGACGCCTTCAACCGAAGCCCCATCCAGACCGTCGTCTGCGTCCCCCTGACCACAAACCTTCGCCTCGCCGCCGCGCCCGGCAACGTCCTCCTGCCCGCCGCCGAAACGCGCCTCCCCAAGGATTCCGTCGCCAACGTCTCCCAAATCGCCACCGTGGATCGCACCACCCTCTCCCGCCGCGCGGGGATGCTCCCCCCCTGGCTTCTCGAATCCGTCCTGGACGGCGTAGAAATCGTCCTCGGCCGTCGGGAACGGCGGTAGGTTCGTTCCCCCTCGGGGGTTCGAATCCCTCTCCGGTCACCTCTCGGAATTCATCGACTTTGGAGAGCGGCCGCCGTTTCCGCCACGGCAGCGAAGGCCCGTTCCAAATCGAATTCCGCGAAGTCCTGGCCGCGCAGGACGTGCTTCAGATGCGAATCGATTTGAAGCCGCAAATCCGCCTTTCGTTCCGACGAGATGTTGACGGAAGCGGTGCCGGGAACGGCCAACTTTTTCCGGACGAGTTGGATGAAGTTCGGGTCCTGCGTTTGAAAGCCCATCCGCCGGACGGCGAAATCGATATCGAAGAAATCCCGGATGGCCGCCTCGCGACGGCACAAGGCGGCCCGCATCTTCTCCGCCAGGGCTTCCTCCCGGGACAGGCAGGGGAAGGGGAATGTCGGCCACATCGGCGAGCCGGAAATCGGATCCAGCAGAAGCGTTCGCGTCTCGCCCTGTACGGCGGGCGTCAGAAGGGGCTCGCGGAGACCGATCTCGATCCGGATGGTCTGTTCCGTCGCATCGAGCGACGAGGGATACGCGACGACGGCAGCATATTGGCTGGAGTTGTTCGCGCCGGTCAGCGTCGCTGCGACGCGAAACCCGGGCACCCGATCCCCGATTGCGGACACGACACGCTTCCATCCCGCCGCGCCACGCCTCCGATCGGCCCTGGAAGCATCCACGGGCATCGGGATCAGGAAGTCGAGGTCCTCGCTCAAGCGATAGAAGCCGGCATGCACCTTCGCGAGGCATGTCCCGCCTTTGAAAACGAGGCCGGTGCCGGAAGCGGCCAGATGGCGAAGAAGCAAAGAGCAGAAAAAATCCTTCTCGACAAGGCCCGGCGCAAATCCTGTTTCGACGGCGGTGGCGCGCAAGGCCTCCCGAAAGTAGGCCGGGTCGTCCAGCGGTCGGTTCAGGAGGGCGTCAGGCTTCATCGTTCCACACCACTCCCCAACGTCGGTCCCCCTTGCCGCGCTTCGGCCGCAAGGGATTCCATGGGATGAGCCCCTTGGAAGTCTTGAGCGAACGCTCCAGCCTTTTCAGCGGCGCGGCTTTGATGCCTTCCCGGGACAGGAACGCCCCGATGCGCCGGATGGTCCCGACGTCGCCGTAGCGCAAGGTCACCCGGACCAGTTCCGACGGCGAGACGCGACCGGCGGAGATCTCCGCGCGGATCCAGCGGAAGGCGCGCGGGAATGTTCCAAACCGGATGCCGTCGTAGACGGCGTCCAGGAGGGTTCGTGCGCGCGAGGAGTAGACCAGTGGTGGCCCATCGGCCGTTCGCACGGACTCCGTGTCGCCAAGGCGCCGATCCGCCACCGTGATGAGGATCAGTTGCGCGGCGCCGATCGTTCGAACGCCGGAAATGCGGTTGTTGTAGACGGCGATCCGGCTCGGCACCTGGTTGTCGAATCCATAGCGGATGAACGCGCCGGGACCGCAGACCTGGTACCTCCCCCGCCGGTCCGCCAGCAGGGTTCGAAGCGCCAGGGCCTCGTTCGGCGTCCAGGAACCAGCCAGGGGAAGCGTCGGGGGGACAAGATAGAGCCCCGGGCGCACCCGGGCGATGAGGCGCCCGCGGATCAGGCGTCGAAAGAGCTCCCTCTCCTGCGCGCGGGTCAACCGCAACGGAGCCGCCATCTCGCCGGCGCGGATTGTCCGAAGCCGGCGCAACTGCGCGTAGGCGAGGAATTGCATCTCCTGACGGCCCAAGCGGGATTTCATGGTTGCATTGTATTTCTTCTAGATGGTCTTACAAGCCATCTGCGAGAAATGCAGTGCAACCCCATCGCCACCGTGGATCGCTCCACCCTCGCCCGCCGCGCCGGGATGCTCCCCCCCTGGCTTCTCGAGAGCGTCCTGGACGGCGTCGAAATCGTCCTCGGCCGGCGGGAACGGCGGTAGGTTTCGTTCCGCACCCTGATGGATCAGGGCTTCGGCGAGGTTGGCGGGGGCGTTTCGGAGCCGGAGGGCGCTGGCGGAGATTCCGGCGGGGGCTGGGGCTCGCCGGGCGCCGGCGCGGCGGGCGATGCAACCCGTATCGTCATGCGCTCGATTTTCTGGTCGGAATCCGCTTTCACGCGCTGCACCGCCTCGACGCTGCGGGGCCAGCCGGTGGCGGTGTCCACGACGCAGCGGATCGAGGACTCGATTTCCATCTTCGGCATTTTGTCGGCAGGAATGGGCGGGCCGCCCATCCTGCGCGCCATTTCGTTCAGCGATGCCGCGATGATGGCGGACGCCTTCTCCGGGTGCGGGACCTGGCGAATCTCGACGACGGCCTTGGCCTCTTCGGGGAGGCTTTCCTTGAGCGTGACGGTGCACCGGCTGGGAATGGGCTCCCCTCCGAAGGGATTCGGCAGCTCCACGTCTCCCTCGTTCGCCTTGCCGTCCGTGAACGAGCAGCCGGCGGCTGCGAGGAAGGCCGTGGGTTCCTTCAGGATGATCGTTTCCAGGGTCTCGGGCTTGAGGATCTCGTCCAAGATTTTTTGCATGGTTTCCGGCTTTTCGCCCGCCCCCTTCTTCTGTTCCCGGAGCAGGACTTCCATGGCCTCCCGCATTTTTTTCTGCATCTCGTCGATGTTCTCGAGCCCGGTCGGCGACCCGTCGGCATCCGTCCGGATCCGCATGGCCAGCCCCTCCATGATGGAGAGAACGGGCGCGAGGCTCTTCAGCAGGAACTCCTTCATTTCCTTTGTGAGGTGGGGCGCCTCGATGTCGGATTTACCGTACGTCCACTGGAGGAGGTAGCCGGTCTCGTCCTTCTCGAGGACTTCGATTCGCGCTTCCATCCGGAACGCGATCCGCGCGCTTTCCGGCTTCCGGGAGTCCTCCTTTCGCTTTTCGATGACCAGGTCGATCTTGTCCCCTTTCTTCCAGGCGGCCCGGATGGCGACCGGTGCCGGCCCGGGGGCGTCGGCGGCGAGGAGGAGAACGGAGAGAAGCGGGATGGCGGCGCGCGAAAGGTGCTGATTCGTGGGCATGATGGTGAATTCTATCCGATGACGATGGGAAAGGGATTCGGATGAAGGCTACAAATTCTCCGGTTTCAACCCCGTCCCCTTTGCGATCTTCGCCATCATCACGGGGCCGATTTCTTCTCGGTCATGGAAGGCGAACACGTAGTTCGGCCATCCGGCGCGTTCCAGGACGCGATGCGATCCGCCACGATGCCGCTTGACTCTCCACCCGATCCGAAGGAGTGCGAATAGAACACGGGTTGCTTTCCGGCTCGGCCAATGTCCGCCCACGGCTACGCGAGGGCTACGTCAACGGGGCCGGAAGGAATCGTTCCGTCCTCGATCCGGTCGGCAAGGACCCGGAGCGCCAAGGCTCGCGCCTTGGTATAGGCTTCCTTCTCCGTCTTTCCGTAGACAAGAACCCCGGGGAGTTTCGGGACGGCGCCGATCCATCGGCCGTCTTCCTCGCGGGCAAGTTCAACGGCCAGCCGCTTGCTCATGCCATGACGTTACACCCGGGGGGATGTGAGTTCAAGCCGGGTCCCACTCCCTGGTGCATTCCCCAGTTGATGGAGCGTGAGTCGGGGGCGGGGCACGGCCCTAGGCTCCCGGTCTCCGCACGGTCCACGGCATGT
>CAYHQZ010000202.1:999-7207 GCA_964358555.1 uncultured Planctomycetia bacterium | reverse complement strand
GCGGGCGGCCTGTTGGCTCCTGGGGGGGGGGGGGGGGGGCGCCGGCGCCGCCGCGGCCGCCGCCCCCGCCGTCGCCGCCGCGGCCGCCGCCCCAGCCCCGCCCGCCGCCCGGCGGGCCGCCCCGGCCGTGGTCGCCGTCGCCGTTATCGCCGTTGCCGTCCGGCTTCTTTTTCGCCTCGGCGGGCTCCGGCGGCTTGGGCTTGGGCTTCTCCGCCGTTTCGGGCGGCTCCTCCGGCTTCTTCTCGGGGACGGGCTTCGGCTCGGCCTTGACGAGGCTGGCGGGGTGGTAGAGGAACCTGGCGTCGATCGATTCCTGTTCGCCCTCGGGCCTAGTCCAGGAGAGATGGAAGGCCGCGCTTCCGTCGACCTCGAAATATTCCACGCGGATCTCGTGGAAGCCTGCCTTGAGCTCCACCGTCGCCGAGACTTCTTCCTCGCCCTGCCCGGCGAACCGGTCCAGGATCGGCTTCGTGCCCTTTCCGCCGAGGAACAGGCGCATCCCGTCATCCGAGAGGGCGGAGAATTCGTAGGTTCCGTCCTCGGGGGCGTGCAGGAGTCCCGTCCAGGCGGCGGAGAAGTGGTCCGACAGGCTCTCGCGCGGCCCGCCGTCACCCCACGAGAAATCGAGGCCCTTTTCCAGCCGGCTGAATGCGTAGATGGAGAAGGGGACTTCCTTGCGGCCAAGCTGGGGATTCGCGGGGCTGTTCTTGAAATACTCACCCTTGAGGCCGCCGGCTACGTAGCCGGGCAGGATGGCCGGGTGGCCGGCCCGGGCCTGCGGGGAAGCGCCCCGCGCGGAGAGGCCGGGGACGCCCGCCGGGGCGGCGCCCGGCGCCTTCTTCAGGGCCTCCATTTCTTTTGCCAGGGCCTTCGCCTCCGGGCTCGTCTCCTTCTCGAGGGCGGCCAGCAGATTCGCCGCGGCGTCAGCGCGTCCCGCGTCCTGTTCTTTTTGCACCGCGGCGAGACGGCCGAAGAGGGCTCCGGCCGGCAGGCGCGACAGGAGGCGGGCGCGCAGCGGCTCGGCCCGGATCGACTTGAATTCCTTTGAGGCCTCCTCCGGGAATCCAGCGACCAGGAGGAAGAGGCCGGCGCCCGCGAAGCCCTCGTCGCCTTCCGGCAGCGCCTTGGCCTTGCGAAAGAGGAAGAGGCGATCCGCGGGGGAAAGGGCCTTGTAATCATTGCGTTGCCGGAATTCCGCCCCCCCCTGGACGCCCACGACGGTCAGCCCGGTCGGCGTGAATTCCTCGATCTTGTCGCCGCGCCGCCAGGACAGCGGGCTTGGGCGGTTGACGAGCGACGAGAGCGCCGGGATTCCCTTCTCCCATCGCTGCTCGAGGGCTTCGAGCCTCCGGATGTCCGCGACCTCGTCCTGGTAAGGCGCGCGGTCCGCCGCCGGGACCGCCCGGCCCGCCTCCTCGAGCGCGGCCGACGCGGCTTTCCAGTCCCGGTCCTGCGCCTTCTGGAAGGAATCCCAGGAGGCCTGGATGTATTGTGCGTAGGTTGCCGCGCCCGCCGCTTTCGCGACCGCCGGGGTGGAGACGGGCGGGGATGCTTTCGGGAGGACGGCCACGACGGGTTCCGCCGTCTTGGCGCCGCCTGGGCCGGCGGCCGCCTTGGCCGCGGGCTTGGCGGGGTCCTTGGCTTTCACAACCTTCGGGGTTTCGGGCTCCGGCGCCGGCGGGTCCGTCTCTTCATCGATCGGAGGTTCCTCCGGTTCCGGCGTCGCTACGAGGTCGGCGGCCCCCTCCGGTCCCGCCGATTTCGTCCCGCCCTCCGTCTTCGTGGCGACGGCGGGCTCGACGGGGGCCGTTTTCTCCGGCCCGGCCGGAGGCGTCTTCGCCGTCGCGGGGTCGTTCACGCGGGCTGGCGTTCCCGGCGCCGCGCCGTTCGTCCCCGTTCCGGGGTTCGTCCTTCCCGCGAGGCCGGCTGGGCCGCCGGCCGCCGTCGGGTCCTTTCGTTCGGGCGGGGCGCCGAAGGGATTCGCGAGGAGGATGCCGCCGACGAGAAGGAGGAGGGCCGCGGCCGCGAGAAGGGCGGCGCGGGATTTCTTCGGGGCGGGCGTCGGGGCGGTCGCCTTCCTCCGCCGGAGCGCGCCCGGCCGGAGCGCCGCGGAGACCGGCGATTTTCTCTCCGCCGTCAGGGGCTCGGCTTCCAGGGGCGCGTCCTCGGGATCGGTCGCGAGCGCCTCGTCGGCCGGGGAGGGTTCCGCCCGGGCGAACGCCTCGCGCGGGAGCGATTTTCCATCCAGGATCGCGTCGATCCATTCGACGACCGCCGCGGGGCTGCCGATCCGGTTCCGGCGATCCTTCTCCATCATCGCGGAGAGAAGCCTCGCGGTTTCCTCCGAGATGCCGGGCCGCCGCGTCCGGATGTCCGGGAGGGAGTCCTCCAGGCAGCGCTGGACGATTTCGGCCAGCGTGGCGCCCGTGTAGGGTGGGGCGCCTGCGAGGACGTGATACAGCGTCGCCCCGAGGGAATAGATGTCGGCGCGGCTGTCCACGGAGCCGCCGCGCGCCTGCTCCGGCGACATGTAGTAGGGGGTTCCGAGCGTGGTTCCCTGCTGGGTGAGCGTGCTGTCGCCGCCGACCCACTTATAGAAAAGCGTCGTCCCGCCGAGCGCGCCGTCCGAGCCTTCCCCGAGCGTGGGTGCCGGCACCTCGGAGGGTTTCACGTCCTCCTGGCGGAGTTCCTTGGCGAGCCCCAGGTCGGCCAGCTTCGCCGTGCCGTTCGCCGTGACGAGGATGTTCGAGGGCTTGATGTCGCGGTGGATGATCTCGAAGCGCATCGCCTGGTCGAGGGCGGAGGCGACCTGCCGCGCGATCCCGAGGGCGCGGCGCTCCTCGAAGGGGCCTTCTTCCTTCAGGATCTGATGAAGAGTTTTCCCCTCGACGAACTCCATCACGAAGTAGTAGAGGCCGCCCGATTCCCCGAAGTCGATCCCCTGGACGATGTTCTCGTGCTTGAGATTGGACGCCGCGCGCGATTCGCGACGGAGCCGCTCGACGAAGGTGGCATTCTTGGAGAGGCGGGGGAAGAGGACCTTCAGCGCGACGATCCGGCCGGTGTCGGCCGATTTTGCCCGATAGACCACGCCCATCGCGCCCTGGCCGAGCTTGGACAAAAGGTCGTAGTTGGCGATGCGGCTGGGTCTGGCGGAGGGCATGCGGGGGGGGGCTTTCCTGGATCCGGCTATCTCGTCATGATCCGGGCCTGCGGATGAAGAAACGGTGAAGGCGGAGCGGGCTCCGGGGCGGATCGCGGAGCGTTCCGGAAAAGCGGAATCCCCCCTCCCTTTCGGGGAGAGGGGATTCCATCCGCGCCCGCAGGCGTGTTTCCATCAGCGCTGCCATCGGCCGTGGCCCCGGTTGCCGGGATTCCCAGGTCCGGTTCCGGCGCCGTCGTTGACGGGCGGATTGCCCTTAGGCTGGGGGTCGACGCCGTTGCCAACGCCGTTGTTGCCCTTCGGCCCGCCGCGGTGGCCGAGCCCCTTGCCCTCCTTCGCGCGCTCCTGGAGGCGCGCCCGGATCGCGTCGCGGGCGGCGGCCTTCTCGGTCTCGGAGAGCTTGCCGTCGCCGTCCTTGTCGAACTTGCCCTTGAGGCCCTCGAACCGCTCCTTCATGCCCTTCGCGCGCTCCTGGAAGCGGGCCCGGATCTGCTCGCGGGCGGCGGCGCGCTCGGCTTCGGAGAGCTTGCCGTCGCCGTCCTTGTCGAACTTCGCCTTCAGCCCCTGGAGCCGCCCGCGCAGGCCCTCGAGCCGCTCGCGCAGCCCCTTCATCTTCTCGCGGATGGCGCCGGGCCCCATCCCGCCCATTCCCTTCCCGTGTCCCATCCCCTTCGCCTTCGCAGGACCCTCGCCCGGCTCGCGCCCGCCGCGGTTGCCGGGATGGCCCGGGCCCGTGCCTTCGCCGTCGTTGACGCGGGGGTTGCCCGGCGGCTGGGGGTCGACGCCGTTGCCGACGCCGTTGTTGCCCTTGGGTCCGCCGCGATGGCCGAGGCCCATGCCGCGGCCGGCGCCGAAGCCGCCCGGCTTTCCCATGCCCATGCCCTTGCCCTTCGCCATTCCCTGGAAGCGTTCGCGGATCTGCTCGCGGGCGGCGGCGCGTTCCTCATCGGAGATCTTGCCGTCGCCGTCCTTGTCGAATTGCTTCAGCATCCCGGCGGCCATTCCGCCGCCGCGCGGGCCTTCGCCCTTGCCGCCGCCGCCGGAACCGCCCTTGTTGCAGGCATCCGAAATGGAAGGAATCAGGAACATCGCGCCGGTCACGATTGCTGTCGCCATGGCTTTCATGATGGTTCTCCTTGAGGCTGTTGTGCCCACGACAGTTGAAACAGCATGGCGCGTGCCGTGGGGGCATTCCGATTGTATCGCGCATATTTGCTTTGCATGCAATGAGATAAAATCAACGACAATCGCATTAAGGCCACTGGGACGGCCTTCTGGGGAGAACTTCCCCGGCTTCCTGGGGATGTTCTCCGTTGCCCTGTCCGCTTCCCGGCGCCAAGATGCCCGCCCCATGTCAGAAGAAGATCTGCGGCGGCAGCGCGAGACGAACCGGGACGCCCTCAAGGCATCAGGGCTCGATCCCTATGGCAAGCGGTTTCCCGGCTTGAAGGCGATTGCGGAGGCCAAGGCCCTCGCGGAGTCCCCCGAGGGCGCCCGGAACGCCCGGATCGCAGGAAGGATGACTCGCCGGCGCGACATGGGCAAGGCGATCTTTTGCGACATCGTGGACCGGACGGGAAAGATCCAGGTCTATCTGAAGGCCGACAAGATGGGCGCGGAGGCCTTCGCCCCGTTCAAGTTCGTCGACTTGGGCGACGTCCTCGGGTTTGAAGGCGATGTCGGCAAGTCGAAGACGGGCGAAATCACGCTCTTCGCGCAGTCGTGGACGCCGCTTGCAAAGTGCCTGCGCCCGCCGCCGGAGAAGTGGCACGGGATGCAGGATGTGGAGCAACGCTTCCGCCGCCGCTGGGTGGATCTGGCCCACAACGAGGAGGCGCGAGAGGTCTTCCTCGCCCGCAGCCGGATCCTCAAGGAAATCCGGACGTTCCTGGACGGGCGCGGCTTTCTCGAGGTCGAGACGCCGACGCTTCAGACGATCCCCGGCGGCGCCACGGCGCGGCCGTTCCAGACGCACCACAACGCCCTCGGGGTCGATCTGTTCCTGCGGATCGCGACGGAGATCCCCCTGAAGGAGCTGTTGGTCGGCGGCCTCGAGCGCGTCTACGAAATCGGACGCTGTTTCCGCAACGAAGGCATCGACACCCGCCACAACCCCGAATACACCTCCCTCGAGCTCTACCAGGCCTACGGCGATCTTGGCGACATGATGGACGTGACGGAGGCCGTCGTCGCGCATCTCCTGAACGCGGTCGCCGGGAAGACGGAAATTTCCTACAAGGACCGGCCGCTGAAGCTCGCCCCCCCTTGGCCCCGCCGCGAGTATCTGGACCTCGTCCGCGAGCACGCGAAGGCGGATCCCAAGGATCCGGCCGCGATCTCCGCGGCGCTCAAGTCCCGCGGGGTGGATGCCGCCAAGATGTCGCCCATCGAGGCGCTGGAAGAGGCCTTCGCTGCCTTCGTCGAGCCCGAACTCTGGGACCCCGTCTTCGTGACCGGCCAGCCGCGCGAACTCGCGGTGCTCTGCAAGGAGCGCTCCGACAACCCGGCGCTTTCCGAGCGCTTCGAGCTCTTCGTCGCCGGCATGGAGATCGCGAACGCCTACACCGAACTGAACGATCCCGCCGAGCAGCGTAAGCGTCTCGCGGAGCAGGCCGGAGGGCTCGAGCAGGGGATTGTCGCGGGCAAGGTGGACGAGGACTTCCTCGACGCCCTCGAGTGCGGCATGCCCCCCGCCGGCGGCCTCGGCATCGGAATCGACCGCCTCGTCATGATCCTCACGGGCTGCCCCTCCATCCGCGAGGTCATCCTCTTCCCGCTGCTTAGGCCCGAGGGCCTGGGGCCGGCGAAGGGGTAGCGCGGATCGAGGATCGTGTACAATCAGGCATGATGATTGCGACAAGACCATGCCGGCGCGAACGATCTCGCGCGAGCGGACGGGCGCGTCCCCCGTCAAGCCGCCTGAAGCGGCTGGAGGGGCGGATTCACCGCCTGGAGACATGCGTCGAGGACCTGCTGGATCGGGAGGAATCCTTCAAGGCGCTTTTGGAGGTGCGGGAGAAGGGCTCGATTCGGTGGGAGACGATC
>CAYHQZ010000202.1:0-989 GCA_964358555.1 uncultured Planctomycetia bacterium | reverse complement strand
AGAATCGACCGGCACTGGACGCGCCATTCCCGAAGACGATCAAGGCGGAATTGGGGCTCTGATCCTTGGCCGGATCCTATCGTGTGGAGTTTTCGCCGGGCGCCCGGCGGATGCTGGGATCCCTTTCGCGCGCCTTGCAGATCCGCCTCGCGGAACGGATCGACGCCCTGGCGCTTCAGCCGAGGCCCCATGGCTCGAAGAAGATGACCTGGGGAAATGACATCTACCGGATTCGCGTGGGCGACTACAGGATTGTCTACCAGATCCACGGCAACGTGTTCCTCGTCCTCGTTCTCCGGATCGGCCATCGCCGGGAGGTCTATCGCTGATTTCCTTGGAAAACTGTCGAGGTGGGGCGGCTGGGTTGCCCTTGATCGCGCGGTTCCCCCCGCGGACAATCGGGGCATGACGAAGGTGCAGCTCATGCGGAGGGTCGAGCGCATCCCGCAGGCGGAGTTCCGGCGGATTGCGCCATTTCTGGAAGCGGATCTCGCCGCCGCCGAAGACCTCGACGGGATCCGGAAGGAAGTGGCCGAGGGGCGCCGCTCCGCCCGGACGAAGCCGCTCATCGACTCGAAGGAAGCCTTTGCCCGCGCGCGCAGCGCCCTGGCCCGATGAGACTTGGAGTCCGCTGGACGGAACGGGCCTTCGATTCCTGGAACAGGTTGAAGCCCTGATTGGCAGGGCGGCGGAGAACCCGAATCTGTTCCCGGCCGTTCCGGGCATCGAAGGGGAAGAGGCGCGTCGCGGCCTCGTTCGCAGATATGGCTACTGGGTCATCTACGAAACGAATCCACAGGCCTTGGTTGTTCTCTCGATCTGGCACGGCGCCCGCCGGCCCGAGGGCTGGAGAACGGGCTGATTTCCGAACCTTTGCGTCCGACTTCTCGATAGCAGCATGGCGGCGCCGATCCCTGTATTCCTGGGCACGAAGAACAAGAAGGGCGAGGGGCGGGGGCTCGGATCGTGGCGACCTGTCGGAGCACGGT
>CAYHQZ010000201.1:0-7233 GCA_964358555.1 uncultured Planctomycetia bacterium | reverse complement strand
CGCGCGACGATCCTCGGGAAGATGAAGGACCTGGGACTGCTCGAGCGCAAGAAACCGGCGGCCGCCAAGCGGATCCTTTCGGAGATCCAGGCCCTCGAAAAGGAAGGCTACCTCTTCGAATCCGCCGAGGCCTCCTTCGAGCTCATCGTCCGCCGGGCCCTCGGAAAGCGCCCCGTCCTCTTCGAGCCGATCTCCTTCCGCACCATCGTGGACAAGTGCAGGACCGGCCCTCTCGTCACCGAGGCGACCGTCCAGGTCCGGATCGGAGACGGGCTGCGCCACACCTGCGCCGAGGGCGACGGCCCAATCAACGCGCTGGACTCGGCCCTCCGGAAGGCCCTCGCGCCCTCCTTCCCCTCGATCCGGGAGGTCCGCCTCGTGGACTACAAAGTCCGCGTCATCAACTCCGGCAAGGGCACCGCCGCGAAGGTCCGCGTGACCATCGAAAGCCAGGACTCCCGCCACGTCTGGGGCACCGTCGGGGTCTCCGAGAACGTCATCGAGGCCTCCTGGAAGGCGCTCCTCGACTCCTTTGAATACAAGATCCTCCGCGATCGCGACGGCCGGTGACGCGACGGGGCGGCGTCAGAACGTGCTGTCGTCGAGGAAAGTCCGCACGGGCCGGCCGGAGGAAGCCGCACGGATCCGCGTCTCCCGTTTCTCGAAGGCGACGAGCGCCTCCTGGATATCTTTTCGGGACTTGAAGCGGGACAGGAACGAGGCGGCGCCGGAACGGACGCTCGTCGAGGGATCGTCGAGCGACTTCTGCATCGCGGGGATTGCGATGGACTCCGGAAACCACCCGAACGAGCTCGTCGCGACGGACCGGACCCGTTCGTCATAGTCTCCGAGGGCGGCCGCGAGGGCCTCCCCCGCCTCGGGAAGGGTCCGGAACTGCGCGAGCGTCGCGGCGGCCGCCACCCGGACGCCGGGCAGCGACTCAATCCGGGGAGACAGGATCTTCGCGATCCGCCTGCCGGCCTCCGCGTTGCCGGATCCTGCCAGGGCCAGAATCGCGGAAGCCCGGACGCCCGCGTCGGAATCGCCGAGTCCCGCGAGCAGGGTCTCCAACCCCTCCCCCTTCCATGCCTGGGCAACGCCCAGCAATTCCACCACGGCCAGGCGGACCCCTTCGTCCGGATCTTTCCGCAGGGCCACCGCCGCCTTCACGATCGATTCGCTCGGCTGGCGCATGAGCCCCCGCAGGGCCTGGACGCGGGGGCGGGGGTCGGGATCCTTGAGCAGGCCGAGGAGCGGCTCGATGGCCTTGGGATTCCGGTAGCGGCCGACGGCGGCGGCGGCCTCCGCGCGAACCTGGGGCTGGACGTCGCTTAATAGTCCCAGGATCGGCTCGAAGCCCTCCTCCGCGCGCATCCTCCCCAGCGAGGTCGCAGCGGCGGCCCGGACCTCGAAGATGGGGTCCTTCAGAGCGCCCACGAGGGCCTTCGCGGCGGAAGGGTCGGCGATAAACCCCAGTTGGGCGGCGGCCATGACCCTAAGCCTCGGATTTTTCTCGGAAAGAATCGCCACGAGATCGGGCGCGGCTTCCCTCCTCGCCATCTGGCCGAGCGCGAAGATCGCGGCGATCCGAACCTCGGCGTCCGTGTCCCACCGCGCGGTCTTTCGAAGAGCGGTCACGACCTCGTTGTCATCGAAAAGCGTGAGCACCGTGCAGGCCTCGTAGCGATCCTTCGGTTCCGATTTCGGATCCCCGACGAGGTCGAGGGCCTTCTGGCGCAATCCCTCCGGACCCGGCTTCGGCGGAAGATTCAGCCGGGGCTTCGAGGCCTCGGGCGGCTTGGCGGGCTCAGGAGGTTTCGGCGTTTCCGGCGGCTTGGCGGTCTCGGGCGGCTTGGCCGGCTCGGGGGGCTTCACGGCCTCCGGCGGCTTGGCCGGCTCGGGGGGCTTTGGACCTCGCAACTCGGTCTGATTCGGCTTCGGCGGCGGGCCCGAGGGCTCGACAACGCCCGGCAGTTCGGCCGCGAAGGACGTGGACGCGAAAAAAAGGATGCTGGCCGCGATCCCACATGTCATTCTCATGGATTGCGCCCCCTTCGGGCTTGTAAGTAAATAATATTGCCACGCCCTTACCCTCAAACGGACCGCGGGGGGGGGGGCACACCCCCCGCCGGGCCGCTCGCCCCTTCCCGGGCTCCGCATCAGCCCTTGTACGACTTGGCCCCCGCATACGTCCCCAAGGAGATGTACTTCAGGTCCACCTCATCCCGATTCCCGCTCCCCTTCCCGGCAGACTGGAGAACTTCCTTCGCAGCGTCCGCCGCGCTCATCGTGGGGATCGAGTAAGGAACGTTCAATTCCTTGGAGGATGTGGCCCCGGGGCCCATCTTCGCGGTGTCCTGGAAGTTGTTCCCGCCGAAGTAGACCGACCCGGCGCCCTGGTAGGTGTAGAGGGCCTTGGGGCCGGCATCCGAAAGACCGCCGCCCGTCTTCTGGATGTAGGTATTGTTGATCGCGTTTCCGGTGGCTCCGGACTCCCATCGCGTCCCCCACTGGAGCCAGTTCTGGACGACGTTGTTTCGGTAATCCACGAAGGCGTCGTTCGCGAGCATGTTCCTCCGCTCGTTCCCGACCCAGTAGTTCTTGTAGAACGTGACGTTGTCCGTGCCGTACTTCACGAGCGATCCCCCGCCGCCGGCGGCGGAGCCCGCCCCCGCGATGAAGCAGTTCTGGACGGTGATGTTGTTCGCGCCCCGCGTGATGTCGAGGGCGCCGTCCACGGAGTTCGTGAGGGAGACGTGATCCAGGGCGATGTGGTGGACCTGCGACATGTCGCCCTTCGTGTCCGGCTGGATCCGGATCAGGTCGTAGCCGTTCCGCACCGCGATGTTCTGGATCTTCACGTCGTGCGTCACGACGGACAAGGCGAACTGGCCCGATCCGCCCCGGAACGTGACGCCGTCCCCCGGGGCCGAGTAGCCGTCAATGGTGAGGTTCGGAGCGCGAATCTCGACGCCGCTCTTGAGGTTGATGTCGCCCTCGACGGCGAACTTGATGATCGCGTTCCCGCCCATCGCCGTGGCCTTCTGGACGGCGTCCCGGAACGATCCGGAGCCCGAGTCGGAGAGGCTCGTCACCGTGATGACCTTCCCCTCGTCCCCGCCCCTCGTCACGCCGAAGCCGTAGATCTCCCCGTAGGCCCCGGCGACCGGGGGAACCACCGCCGGCGGAACGACCGGCGGGGGCTCGGTGCCGGCCGGCGGGGGCGTGCCGGTGCCGCCGCCGTAGAGGGAGGCGATATAGGCCTTCGCGTCCGGAAGCCCGTCGAACTTCGGGATGGGCTTTCCAGCCTTCTTCAACTTCTGCTCCATCTCGCCAATCCGCTGGGCATCGCCCGAGAGCTCCACCAGCGCATTCATCCCGCCTTCCCTGTAGTAGGCGGCGGACTTGCGGTAGTGGTCCAGTGCATCCGCATTCTCCCCGCGCACGAGGTCGTTGGCCGCGAGGCCGTGCTCGGCAATCGCAAGGAGGCGATCGCCGTTCTTCGACTTGGCTCCGTCCTCGCTCGAGCGCATGAACTGCAGAAGGCCGATGGCGTCGCCGTAGGTCTTCTCGGAGTCGTCCCGCGCATCGGTCTTGCGCTGGTCCATCCCGAGGCCGACCATCGAGGCCGCGACGGCTTCGAGGTCGCCGGACTGCCTGGCCTTGTCGATGGCCTGCTGGTAGACCGTGGCCGCCGCGCCGTACTTGTCGGAGCGGTTGAGGCTGTTGCCCTTCTCAAGAAGCGCCCGGGCCTCCTTGTCCACGATGTCCAGGCTCAACCCGCCCGGAGGCAGGATTTCGCCCGAGGGCGGAAGGACCCCGATCGGCGGGATGATCGCCGGCGGAAGGGTCGGATCCATGCCAGGGAGCGTGCCCGGCAGCGTGCCCACCGGCGGCAGGCCGGGGGTCGTCGTCCCGCCGGCCGGCAGGGTCACGGGCTTCGGGCGATCGACGGAGGCGTTCCGAAGGGCCTGCTGGGCCTCCTCGAGAGCGCTGGCGCCGTAAGAACCCTTCGACACGACCTGGCCGCCCTCGTAGGAAAGATACTTGCTCGGATCCATGCCCCGGGACTTCAGGAGCTCGCTGGCCGCCGCGAACTCGTCCGACGCGGAGGAGGTCTTGATCGAATCCTTGACGTTCACGCCGGAGAGGTTGATCCCCGCCTCCCGAAGGGCGGAACTCGCGTAGGAGCCGCTGATGGCGACGGTGCCGTCAGACTTGACCTGCAAGGACTTGTTCACATCGAAGCCCTTGGCCGCGAGAATCTCGCGGGCCTGCCGGACGGCATCGGCGCCGCTCGGCGGAGCCGCCGGCTTGGTGGACGGGCTGCCGCCGCCGCCGGGCAAGTAGATGGGATTGCTGACCACGGGGCTTCCGATGCTGCTCATCCGGAGACCCGCCTCGGCGGCCTTCATGGCGCTCGCGGCATAGGACCCCTTGAGGCTCACGTTCCCGCCCGAGTCGACGCTGATGTATTTGCTCGGGTCCATTCCCTTGGACTTCAGGATGTCCATCGCCTTGCTGGCGACATCGCCCTGGGAAACGGACTTGATTGCGCTCTTGACGTTGGTGCCGTTGATGTTAATCCCCGCCTTCTTAAGCGCGGAGTTCGCGTAGGAGCCATCGATGGAGACCTTGCCGTCGGAACCGATCTTGATGGACTTGTCGGGATCCAGGCCGGCGGACTTGATGGCATCCCGGGCCTTCTGGAGGTTGGCCGCTGCGTCATCCTCTGCGTACGCGGGAACTCCCACGAGCAGGGCGACGGCCGCCCCGGAAAGCCACCGGGACAGCGTGCCGAACTGGATGGTCACCTTCGAGTTCATGCTGACGAGTCGCATGGGCGTCTCCTTCGGTTACCGAGGCTCCGTTTTGTTGTTTTTCCGGTCTTAAAGGCTTCTGCCGTATTTATACGAGAGAACGAGAACACGGCACAAGGATGGATTTCATAGGTTCGTGTAAGAGTTCCTTAGTGCTATCTTGTCCTACTGGACGATGTCGTCCCCGCTTCCTCCGTTGTCCACCCCGTCCGGACCGGTGGAATAGATGAGGAAGTGGCCCTGGGCGCCGGGAACGTTCGTCCCGGAATCCTTGGCTTCCTTGTAGACGTAGGGCTTGCCGAACGGGTCGAGGTAGACCGCATTCAACTGGATCGTCGAGTTCGACGAATACAGGGATTCGTCGTAGGTCGAGGGGACCGGATCCGTCGGGTACATCTTCTGGAACGCGTCGTAGACCGACGTCGTCCCGTAGCGATAGTCGTGGGTAATCGCCAGGTATTCCTGCTCCAGCATCTTCTTGGCCTTGGAGCAGAGCTCAATCTGGGAAGCGACGTCGTAGACGAACTTCTTCGCTTCCTCGATCTCCTGGCTCGAATAGACCTGGTTATTGACGTTGCCTTCCTTCAAGAGCCCGAGGAACCCCTCCCGGACGGGATCCACCTGGGAGTTGTAGCCGGCCGGGGGGGGCGCGCCGCCGGTGTAGCCGCCGGTCCCGCCCGTTCCACCCGTTCCGCCCGTGCCGCCCGTGCCGCCCGTGCCGCCCGTGCCGCCGGTGTAGCCGCCCGTTCCGCCGGTGCCGCTCGCGGGGTCATATCCGCTGTAAGGATCGTTCGTGGTGCCGTAGACGCCACGGGGGTCCGCCCCGCCGAACTGCTTGTACTCGACGACCTCGATGACCGAGGGGGGCTTGTAATCCTCGTAGGGCGGCAGGTCCTTCGTGATGTCGCTCGGGAGCTCAGCGTAGGTCTGCTTCTGCGCGAAGAGGAGGAACTCGTATTCCTTCGCAAGCGAGCGCAGCGCGGGGTTCGAGAGCTTGTAGATTTCGTACACCAGCGTCGAGGCGCAGCCGTAGGCCCGCTGGAAATACTGCTGCTGCAGGGTCGAGAAGGCCTCGGAAACGGAGAGGGGCTGGCCGTTGGCGCCGACGACCGGCTGGCCGTCGGGGCCGAGAACCTGCGTGCGGATGGCTTCGCCGTTCTCGGTGACCATCTGGCTGGCGAGCATGAAGTCCTCGGGCTTCATCTCGCTCCACTTCTTGTCCCGGATGACGGAAAGCTCGCCGGTCGAGAGCAGCTGCTCCGTGGCGATGTAGGTCTGGGTGTCGGCCCCCATGATGCTGCCGAAATTCCCCTCGGCGATGCTGTAGAAATCGCTCAAGAAGCTGTCCGGGTTGTTGAGGATCTGGCTGGAAAAGCCGTCGTTGATCACCATCTCGAGCGTGGAGGGGTTCCTCGCGATGAACTCGGAGAGCTGGTTCGTGAGGAGGTTCAGCCGGTCCGTGATCTGCCCGAGCCGGACCTTCGGATCCGGCGAGAGCTCGAGGGCGCCGAGGGTGGACTGGTAGCGGTCCGTGAGCTGCTTGTTGGTCTCCGAGACGCTGTTGACGGCGGTCTGGGTGGTGTTCACCGTCGACTGCTGGTTGGCGACCTGGGCCGTGTCGGACTTGACCTCGTCGCGCACGATGGCCCAGTCGAGCTCCGCCTGCTTCTGCGTGACGACCACCGTCTTGGCGTCGATGACGCCCTGATCGGCGGCGATGTCCGTCTTGATGTTGTTGATGCTGGTCTGGATCTGGTTGATGTCGCCGAGTTTGCGGGTGTAGGAGGTCGTCCCGGGGATCAGCGCCGCGAGCTTCGCCTGCTCGACCGCGAGGCTCGCCTCCTTGGTCGCGAGCGTCTGGTTGTGCTGGGCGATCTCGTCGGTCTTGTTCAGGATCGCGTTCTTCGCGCCGTTCAGGTCGCCCGTGATCGTGGAGACGCTCGCCGTCGGCGTCACCCCGTTCGGGATGGCCTGGGCCAGTTGGTCCAACTTCGCCTGGTCCGCGACGAGTTCGGTCTGGAGCGTGCCCAGCGCGCCCTTGGCGGCCTCAAGGTCGTTGCGCAACTTGATGACATTGCTGACCTCGTCGGTCGGCACGCCGATGTCCAGGACCATCCCGTGGGAGCGGAGCCTCGGCTCCATGCCCAGCGAGGTGGCTTCCTCGATGGCGACATCGCGGGCGGTGGGCGTGTAAAGGTTCGTCTTGCCCTGGGCGTTCAGGTCCTCCGTCCGGACGAGTTCGGAAGCCAGCCGGACCTCGTCCTGCTTGGCCTTCTCGAGGCTCTGCTGAAGGGCGACTGCCTTCGCGTCGAGGGCCGCGGCCTCGTCGATGATCTGCCGGATTCGATCGAGCACGGGATCCTTGTAGCGGTAGTCCCCGACGAGCAGGTCGATGGAGCGCTGGTCCTTGGCG
>CAYHQZ010000200.1:0-7308 GCA_964358555.1 uncultured Planctomycetia bacterium | reverse complement strand
ACCGCGCCGACCTGTCGGAGCGCGGGCGAACGCCATGGAGTCGTCTACCTTCCGTCGCCCGCGCGCAGACCGGGAGGAAGGGCCGAGCCCCGCCCCGAGCCCGCGCGAGCGCTTTTCGCCCGAACGCAAAAGTTCAACCGCTATTCGAGATCCATCCTCGACAGGCGGACGGACGCGACGGCCAGCGCGAAGGCGCAGAAAAGGAGGGCCTCGAGGGAGGCGGCGCCCAGGGCCTCCCAGGGGACCCCGTGGGCGCGAACGGCCTGGCCGAGGATCTCGATGCGGGAAAGCGGCGGGATCGGCAGGGCCGCCGCCCGCGCGACGAGCCGGGGGACGCCGTCGGGTGCGGAGGCCATGAGAAAATCCACAAGGTTCCCGAGGACGAAGCCGCCCGCCGCGACCGGCAGGAACGCCGCGCGCGGGACGAACAGCGCGGAGGCCGTCGCGAACGCGGCAAGGCATGCGGCCTGAAGCCACGAGGCCGCAAGGACCGAAAGGGCCATCCCGAGGCCGGGCCGCCCCCAGGCTTCCCAAAGCGCCCCCGAGAAGAGCGCCGCCGGGGAGCGGTTGAGATCGTCCGCGATCGCGAGGTGGTGCGCGACGATCGTGGCAAGAGCGGCCGGGAGGCCCGCGAGCGTCACGGCCCCGACGACGCCGAGGGCCCGGCCGAAGAGGTACTCGGAACGGCCCACGGGCTTCGAGAGCAGAAACTGCGTCCGTCGCCGCTCCCGGTCCTCCGGGATCGAAAGCGAAGCCGCAAGCGATACGAGGAGAAATCCCGCCAGCGTCGCGGTCGCGGCCCCCATGTCGAGCACCGTCCGGGCCTTCTCCCCGAACGAGAACATCGCCAGCAGGTACGCGGCCGCGACGGCAAGCGGCGCCAGGATCGCAATGGAAACCACGGCCCAATCGCGGCGGGCGGCCTTCATCGTAAAAAGCGCGATGGCGAGAACGGGACGCATGGCGGCGGGCATCCTAACTCCCCGGCGGCGGCGCGGACTTTCGTATTCCTGGCAGACGAATTTGCCGCCGAACGGTAACGTCGGAGCGAACGTTCCTAGAACTGGTTCCCCTCCCCCCGGAGGGGGGGCTGGGAAGGGGGCCGAAGGCGGCTGCGTCTACAGCCCCCACCCCAGCCCTCCCCCGCTGGGGGAGGGTGGAATCAGGAATGCGAGCATCGGCGCCGCAAGCAACGCAGGTGGCCTGTTTTCAGGACGCCGCACGAAAGATGAAAGAGCACCAAGCCGGAAGGCGAAGCCGCATCTCCTTTCCCGCCAAGGGGATAAGGGGAGCGTTACGAAGCATTCCCCGTTTGGCACGGCGGATGCTCTCTATCTGTCGTAACCCAAAGGAGGGCGACATGACACGCAAAATCCTGAGCACGGTCGCGGTGATGGCGATGTTGAGCGCGGCGGTTCCGAATCTGGCGATGGCGGACAGCCGACCCGGCCCCCGGCCGGGCCCCGCGCCGACCGTCCAGGCCGCGCACCGACCCGCCCCGAGGCCCTATTCCTACCCCGCGCCCCGCTACGACGGCCGGCGGGACGATCGGCGCGACGATCGCCGCGATTCCCACGGCAGCTTCTCGATCGGTTTCGGCGGCGGGGATGGCTACTTCGGGTTCGGCTACCGGCACGGCAGTTGGAGTGTGGGGATTTATTCGGCCCCGGCGCCCGTTTATTACCCGGCGCCCGCCTACCGCTGGGTTCCCGAACACTACGAAATCCGGATGGTCGCGCGCGAAATCCCCGGCTACTGGCAGCAGACATGGGTTCCGCCGATCTACCAGACGGCCTGCGATCCCTACGGCCGCCCCTACCAGGTCCTCGTCCGCGACGGCACCTACGCCCAGACCTGGATTCCGCCGCAGGTGGTCCAGGAGCAGGTGCAGGTCCTCGTCCCGGGGTACTGGACCTACTGACCCCCGCTCCGCCGCCCGGGCGGGCTCGGAGGCGCCAAACGCGCCTTCGGCCCGCTCGCGGTGTTTTCGGGGCGCAACAGGATATGAACCGTCAGGACGCATCCTTGAACTGCCGAATGCGGATGTCGCCGCGGGGGAGGTGGGCGATGATTTCCAGCTGGCCACCGAGGGCCTCGATGAGCCGGCGCAGGGTGCTGACCTGCATGTCGTCCTGGTTCTCCAGCTTGGAGAGGCTCGGCTGCGCGATGCCCAGCGCCGCCGCTGTCTCCTCCTGCGTCAAGCCGACGGTCTTCCGGATTTCCGACAGCAACATCTCGGTCATCATCTCCCGGGTTCGGGCCTCGACCCGCGCCCGCGACTGCGGGGCCATCTTCGCTTCCAGCTCCTTGAAATTCTTCTTCATGGGATCAATCCCTCCCTTCGAAGATCCTCCAGGTGATTGTCATACAGCCTGTCCGCCAAGGGAATCATGCGTTCGTAGAAACGATCGTCACCCGTCTTGTCTCCGCCGATCAGGAGAATGGCGCACCGCCGGGGATCGAACGCGAAAAACGTCCGCAGGGGCCGGCCCCGGTGCTGCGTTCGTAGCTCTTTCATGTTCGAATGCCGGGAGCCGTTGACGATGTCCGCGTGCGGCCGGGACAAGAAAGGCCCCAGATGCCGCAAGAGGTTCACGCTGGCCGCCAACGACTCCTGCTCGTCTTCCGCCAGCGTTCGCCACCATTTCTCGAATTCGTTGGTGAATTCCACCTCCCACATGCCTGGATTATAGCCTTTCGGCTATATTCGTCAAAGGCTATTTCTTCCGCCCCCCGCTCGCCCCTACTTCCCCCCCGCCAGGGCCTGAACAATGACCTGTCGCATTCGCGGGCCGTCGAATTCGCAGAAGTAGATGCCCTGCCAGGTGCCCAGCGCGAGCGCGCCGTTCTCGACGGGGACGGTGACGGAGGATCCGACGAGGCTCGATTTCGCGTGGGCGGCGGAATTGCCCTCGCCGTGCTCATAGCCGGCCTCCCACGGGATCAGGCGATCGAGGATGGCGACAAGGTCGCGCCGGACGCTCGGGTCGGCGTTCTCGTTGATGGTGACGCCGGCGGTCGTGTGCGGGACGAACACGAGGACGGCCCCGTGCTTGAGGCCAAATCGCCGGACGGCGTCGGAGACCTCGTTCGTGACGTCCGCGAGGTCGGACCGGGACTTCGTCTTCACCGTGAAGGTTTGCATGTTCATGCCGCCCGCGATGATCGCGCCCCGCCCGCGAGGGCGCAAGGCGTCGGGCCAACACTGGACGCTCCGCGTCGAATGATGCTCCTTGAGCGGACGGTCCGAGGCAAGGTATGATCCGTGCATGGGCATTGATCAGATTGCCGCCGAGGCGTTGCGCCTTCCGCCGAAGGAGAGGGCCATGCTCGCCGAGTCTTTATGGGAAAGCCTCGAGGATCCCTTCGAGGCGGGCTCGGAAGCGGACGAGGCGGCGGCCGTGGCCCTTGCCATCGAACGGGATCGCCAGATTGAGTCGGGCGAGGTCCGGGCCGTGACCCACGAGGAAATGATGGTGCGGTTGCGGCGATGACGATCGAGTATCACCCCGCCGTTCAGCCGGAGCTGGAGGAAGTCCGGCAGTTCTACGAAGGGCAGCTGCCGGGCCTGGGGTGGGAGTTCATCGACGAGTTCGAGAGGCAGGCGCTTCGGATTGCTTCGACGCCGCTGCACTGGATGGTCGTCAATGGAGACGTGCGGCGATGCCTGATGAAGCGCTTTCCCTACATCATCTATTTCCGCCAAGTCGGACCGGAGCGGATTCGGATCACGGTCGTAAAGCACGCGCGGAGACATCCGAGATTCGGCCGAAATCGCGCATAGGGACGGACCGCGTCCGCCTCGCACGGCATCGGGCGCACGCCGTGCGTCCCTACCACCGCTCCGGTTCCCCGCCGTGCAAAGGCACGCTGGCGCCGGCAAGCAAAAAGACCGCCCAGCGCTCGGGGCAGGGGCGCTTGAGGATCCGCTCGGCGGCGGAGGCGTAGATGGACAGCTGCAGGGCGTGGGATTCGTGCGCGCGCGCGGCGGCGGCGTCCGGCGACACGGAATCGGTCTTGTAGTCGACGAGGACGAGGTTTTTTCCTTCGTCGAAGAGGACGTCGAGGATGCCCTGGACGAGGACGAACTCGCCCTCCAGCCCCGCAACGCCCTTCCACTTCGGATCGGCCTCGCCGGGCGGCAGCCGGAGCGAGAAGGCGACCTCGCGGCGGACGTTCTTCGCGCCGCGAATCCGCCGTCCGAGGGGGGATCCGAGGAACCGGGCGAAGACGGCCGGATCGAGGGCGGCTCGGGCTTCTTTCGGAAGCGTTCCGGATTCGTGGAGCGCGTCGAGGGCGGAGCGGATCGAGGCTTCGTCGCATCCGCGCGAGACGTCGAGGCGCTCGAAGGCGGAGTGGAAGAGCCTTCCTCGCTCGGCGGCGGAGAGGCGATCGGGGCGGATGAGCGTCGCCCAGTCGCCTGCCTCGAACGGCCGCACGCTCGTCTCGCCGTCCTCGTCGGCGTCGCGGCGGCGCTTCATCTCGGTCACGGTGAGGCGGGCGGGGATGCCGGCGGCCGGCGACGGCGGGATCGGCGAAAGGATCGGAGAAATCCGCGCGTCCAGATCGGCGGGCCACGCGGGCGGCGGCGGGGCCGGCCGCGCCTCGTCGGGGATCCGCTCGCAGGCCTGGACGATCCGGAGATCGAAGAGGCGGCCCTTCGCCTGCGCGCCGTCCGCGGGCGCCGGCGGCCCGCCGCCTTGCCCAGCCCCCGCCGCCTTCCGCAGAATCGCGCCGTCGGGATGATTCGCGAGAATCGGCAGCAGCCAGGAGAGCGGCGTGACGGCTTCGTTCACGGACTCGTCGGGAAGCCTTCCGTCGGGCCCGGGCGGTTTCGAGACTCGCGCCTGGATGGCCTTCGCAAAATCCCCGTTCCGGCCCAGGGCCGGCGTGCCGAGCAGGACGAGCCGCTCTTCCGCGCGCGTGAGGGCGACGTAGAGCAGCCGGAGCTCCTCCGCGCGGTCCTCGGATTTCTTGTGTTCGGCGATGCGCGTCCAGGCCTCCGTGGGCACGGCGCCGAGGAAGAGCGGCAGGAATTCCTTGGCGGCGATTCCGGCCTCGCGGTCGAAGAGGATCGGCGGATGCCCCTTGCCCGAGAACCTTCGCCCGAGGGAGGGGACGAACACGACGGGGAACTGCATCCCCTTGGCCCCGTGGATCGTAAGAATCCGGACGGCGTCCTCGCCCGGCGCCGCCCCGCGCGCGCCCGGAAGCCCCTCGTCCTCCTCGGCGAGGCCGTCCACGTATCGCAGGAAGCGCGCCAGCCCCGCGCGCGCGAACGCATCGAAGGCCCGCGCCCGATCCAGGAACGCCAGCGCGTTCTCGACGCGGCGGCGGCCCTGCGGAAGCGTCCGGAACGCGGCGAGGAACCGGGTGTCGGCGTCGAGGCGCGCAAGGAGCACGGACAGCGTCTCGGTGCGGGCGACGGCGCGCCAGGCCTGGAGGCGGCGCATCGATGCGCGCGCGGCTTCGCCCAGCGCGTCCGGCCGCGCGGCGGCGGCGGCGAACGCATCGAAGAGGGAGCCCGCCGTGTTCGCCGCGCGGACGCGCGCAAGATCGGCGTTCGAGAGATTGGGGCCGAGGACCGGGGATCGCAGGTGCGCGGCCAGCGGGATGTCCTGGCGGGGATTGTCGAGGACCCGGAGCAGCGAAAGCAGGTCCATGATCTCGACGGCGTTCCGGAAGTCGGCGGCGGTCTCGCTGCGGACCGGGATCCTGCGCGCCCCGAACGCCTCCAGGAACGCCGCCTCCGAAACGTTCCGCGATCGCAGCAGGACGGCGACATCCCCGAAGCGGCACGCCCCCGACGAGACAAGCGACAGGATCCGGTTCGCGGCGAAACCGGCCTCCCGATCATAGGCGTCGGATCCGTCGTCTCCCGCGCCGGGGCCGTCCTCCTCGTCGGCGTCCGTCCGGGCGCCCATCTTCTCGAAGATCGAGACCTCGACGAGCGGATCGTGCGCGGGGTCGAATTTCTCGCACCGGAACGCCAGGCGATCGTCGGGCTCGTAGGGAACGCGCGCGGTCTCCATCCGCAGGAGCGCGTCGAACACGGCGTTGGCGAAATCGAGGATGCGCCGGCGGCTCCGGAAGTTTTCGGGCAGGCGGTGGGTGCGGGCGGGCGAACGGTCGAGCCGGCGGATGAAGAGGCCGGGGTCGGCGAGGCGGAAGCGGTAGATCGACTGCTTCGGATCGCCGACGCAGAAGAGATTCCCCTTGCCCTCGCCGCCGACACGGGAGACGAGCGAAAGGATCCGGTCCTGGACGGGATTTAAGTCCTGCGATTCGTCCACGAGAACCTCGAAGAACCGCCGCTGCAGCGCGAGCGCGACCGCCGTCGGATTCCCGGCATCGTCCTGCAGGATCCGAAGCGCCAGCGATTCCAGGTCCGCGAAGTCCACGGCCGAGATCCGATCCTTCGCGGCGCGCAGGTCGCGGCGGAACGTCCCGAGCACGCGGAGGAAGGCCGCCGGGATGGCCGAGGCCGACGAGGCCGCGTTCGCCATCCATGTCTCCGGATCCGGGAGCGAATCGAGAAACTCGTTGGCGTCGAGGATCCGGGACTCGAGGTCCGTGCCGCGCTTCCCGCCGAGGGCCTCCTCCAGGAGCGGCGCGTCGTCGTCGCCCGACTCGTGGAGCCGCCCGATGAGGGCCTCCGCGGTCTCGAGGCGCAGCAGGTCGGATTCGTCCGCGTCGAGGACCCGGAAGCCGGGGTCGAGTCCCGGCAGGAGGTGGAAGTGCCGCGTGAGCAGCGACCGGGCGAACGCGTGGATCGTCGAGATGGGCGCGCCGGGCAGGAGCAGAAGCTGGCGGCGGAGCCGCGCGTCGTTCGGGCGGGCGGCCGCGGCGGCAAGGAGGAGGTCCCGGACCCGGGCCTTCATCTGGGCGGCGGCGGCCTCGGTGAACGTGACGACCAGAATCGAATTCAGGTCTGCGCCATGCTCGACCACATGCCGCACGACGCGCCTCGTCAGGACGTCGGTCTTCCCGGCGCCGGCCGCGGCCGAGACGACGTTTTGGCCCACGGGCGATTCGATCGCGGCGCGCTGGCGATCCGTCGGGGCCGGGCTCGGGCGGCTCACGGCGCCTCCCCTTCCGCGGCTGCGGATTCGGCGAGGCGGATCTTGAGCGCCTGGAAGGTCACCGACGGGACGATCCGGTAGCACCCGCCGGCGGTCGGATCGAAGCGGCAGACGGAAAGGTGGTCGCAGGACGCGCAGGCGCTGCGCTCGCGGGTCCGAAGATACGGCGTTGGCGTCGTCCGGCCCGAGAGGATCCCCTCGGCGACGGTCCGGATCGCGGACTCGA
>CAYHQZ010000199.1:0-7314 GCA_964358555.1 uncultured Planctomycetia bacterium | reverse complement strand
GCTCCCGGTCTCCGCGCGGTCCACGGCCGGTAGACGAATTCATGGCGTTGGACCGCGCTCCGACAGGTCGCTACGGCCCGCGTCCCGCCCCCTCCAATTTTTTCAAGTGGGGAACGCACCCGGGCGGCGGATCGCCCTTCACATCCAAACAAACGTATGGCATGATGCCGCAATGCCTCCACTCGTCTGCCGGGAATACGGCAGGCTCTTTCCCGCGCCTGCCGCGGCCTCCCCGGCGCTCGGGGTTTTGCGGGAAACGTTCGGGCATCGGGAATTCCGGCCGGGGCAGCGGGAGGTCATAGACGCGGTGCTCGCCGGGCGGGACTGCGTCGCGGTGATGGCGACGGGGGCGGGCAAGTCGGTCACCTACCAGATTCCGGCGAGGCTGCTTCAAGGCGTGACGCTCGTCGTCTCGCCGCTCATCTCGCTCATGAAGGACCAGGTGGACGCCGCGCGCGAGGCGGGAATCCGGGCGACGTTCTTGAACTCCACCGTCGAGCCGGGCGAGCGGCGGGCCCGCGTGGAGGGGATCCGCTCGGGCGCGTTCGAACTGGTCTACGCCGCTCCCGAGGGGCTGGAAGCGTCCGCGGGGCGCGCGCTCGCGCCGCCGGGAACGGACCTGCGGCTCATCGCGGTCGACGAGGCCCACTGCATCAGCCAGTGGGGGCACGATTTCCGCCCGGCCTATCGAAACCTCTCCGGGCTCAAATCGCGCTTCGGCGGGATCCCGGTCCTCGCGCTGACCGCGACGGCCACGCGCGAGGTGACCGACGACATCGTCCGCCAGCTTGCGATGCGCGATCCCGTCGAGTTTCGCGGGTCGTTCTTCCGGCCGAATTTGCGGATCCACGCCTATCGGAAAGGCCCAGGCCAGCCGAAGGCGCGCGAATCGATCCTTCGGCTCGCTCGCGCACGCCAAGGCCAGAGCGGCATCGTCTACTGCCTCTCCCGGAAATCCGTCGAGTCGATTGCCGAGTTTCTCCAGGAGAGCGGCGTCCGTGCGCTTCCCTATCACGCCGGCCTCGAAGCGGGCGTCCGTGATCGCGCCCAGGACGCCTTCCGGCGGGGCGACGCGGACGTGATCGTGGCGACGGTGGCCTTCGGGATGGGGATCGACAAGCCCGACATCCGTTTCGTGGTGCATCGCGACATGCCGCGGTCCGTGGAGGGCTACGCCCAGGAGATCGGCCGCGCCGGCCGCGACGGCGAGCCCGTCGACTGCCTCCTCTTCTACTCGTGGGCCGACGTCCTCGGCCACGAAGCCTTCCTCGAGGATGCCGATCCGGCGCTCGCGGAGACGAAGCGCCAACAGGTGCGGGAGATGTTCCGCTTCGCGGAGAGCGCCGCCTGCCGCCACGAGGCCCTCTCCGCCAAGTTCGGCGAGGAAATCCCGCCTTGCGGGGAGTCATGCGATGTCTGCCTCGGGACAGACTTTCTCGAGAGCCTTCCGGCGCCCGCGCCCAAAACCCGCCGCCGCCGCGAGCGCGTCCCAGCCCCGGACCTGGGATGGGAATCCCCTCGAGCCGCCCGCCCGCCGTCCGGCGACCCCGTCCCCGCCGCGCCCGACGCCGATCTCTTCGCCCGCCTCAAGGCGCTCCGCAAGCGCTTCGCCGACGAGCGACACATCCCCGCCTACGTCGTCTTCCACGACTCCACCCTCAAGGAAATGGCCCGCCTCCGTCCCGCCACGGAAGAGGAGTTCCTCGACGTCCCCGGCGTCGGCCCGAAAAAGCTCCAGACCTACGGACAAGCGTTCCTCGAACTCCTGCGGGAGTGAGAGGGATGCGCTTTCACCCATTCGATTCCCCGGCTTCGTCCTTCGCCGTCCAGAAGGGGGCCGGCCCGAATTCAGCAGGATCGTTGCAGCGAATAGCAGGGGCCTTTCTTCCGCGCGGGCGCGCAAACCGGACAATCGGCGGCGTCGGAAACGAAAGACGCAAATGCTGCCTCGGAAACGGACAACCAAAGGGGAAACGAACATGCGAAACGTCCGGCTCGCCTCGGTCGCGATTGCGCTGGCCTCCGTCGTCCTCTTCGCCTCGCCCCGCGCGGCGTCGGCGCTTACGGCCTCCGATGAAACGAACCTCAACGGCTATCTCGAGACGCTGGCGGCGAACTGGGACCAGGCGGCGGCGAACAACGCCATCGCCATCTTCGTGAAGCCCGAGTATTCGGAGGCGGACTGGCGGGCCTACTTCGAGAAGTATTTCATCCAGACGGGGCATCCCTATTCGGATTCGCTGGCCAACTTCCTCCAGAACCCGGCGTTCTGGGCCTACCTCGGGACGGACGTGAACAAGAAGTTCCAGGGCGCGCTTCGCGATTCGCTGTGGAGCCTCGCGACGGGGCTCCTCGCCGCACACCCGAACGACCTCGGGACGGCCATCGCCGCGACGCCGAGCCTCAAGCAGACGCTGTGCAACGTCTACGCCTATCCCACCGTGTTCAAGCGAAATGGCGCGCTCACTGCCGCGCTGGCGCAGGACTTCGACGCGCGCTATCGGGCGAACTTCGCAGCCTTCCCGCAGTACTTCAGCGACGCGACATCGGTGCCCCCGTCCACCCAGCCCCAGGTGGGCTACATCCGCTGCCAGGCCTGGCATGCCTTTCTCGAGATGCTTCCGCTGGACGCGGCGCGGAAGGCCCAGATCGCGACGACGCTTGAGCTCGCCGGCTCCGACAACCTGAAAAAGACCATCTGGGACGAGCACACGGTCCTTTTGTGCGACAACGGCGGCCTGACCAGCGCCCAACTCTCGTGCGTCCGCTCGTATCTCGCGGCGATGCCGGCAACGCTGACGAACCTCCGGTTCGCCTCGGTGATGACGTTCATGGGGCCGTCCACGGAATGGCGCTTCCCGCTGCCGTGCTCGCTCGGCCTCGTCAACATCGTGGGCTCCTCCTATTCCGAGAACAGCTTCCCCTCCGACATCGCCGCCCACTACTCCAACGGCTTCTCGCTCGTCGCCGTCCACGAGTTCAACCACGCGCTCGGCGGCTACCAGGCCCAGGTGAACGCGCCGTGGTCGAGCCGCTACAACGAGCTCATCGCCCAGACGGGCGGGGTGCCGATGCAGTTCTGCCGGAGCATGTTCGTCAACCCCGACGGCAAGTCGCTCTTCACGACGGCGCCCCAGGAGTTCTTCGCGTCCATGTCGAACCAGTATTTCGGGAACACCTGGCGGATGCTGGAGCTCGCGATCCTGCGGTTCGACAACGGCTACAAGGAACCCATCAACCAGTTCCTCTTCTTCGCCGAGACGTATTCCCAGGGTCGTTGGACGATTCCCGTCTTCACGCTGGGCACGGATAGCGTGCTTTCGTCCGCTACGGCCGCCGTCGGGCGCGACGCCCAGGGGCGGATCGTGCAGCTTCGGCGCGACCCCTGGACCTACACCTTCACGCTCGACGCGAAAGGCAACGTCGTTTCCTACACGACCGACGCCGCGCCGCCCGAGCCGCCGCCGCCCTACGGGACGGACCTCGTCGTGAGCTCGCTGTCCGCGAGCGTTTCCGGCCGGACGATCACCGTGACGGACGAGGTGAAGAACGTCCGCGGCAATCCCGCCGGGGCGTTCACGGTGAAGTATTACCTTTCGATGGACGCCGCCATCACGACGTCCGACCGCCTCCTCGGCAGCCGGTCCGTCGCGGGGCTCGCCTACAAGGCCGTCTCGTCGGCGACGACGACGTTCACGGCGCCGGCCGACCTGCCGCCGGGGTCCTACTTCGTCGGCGTCGTCGCGGACACCCAGAACGCGGTGGGGGAGCACGACGAGGCGAACAACTCGGCCGCGTCGGCCCTGGCCTACGCGTTCAAGCCCGACGTCGTCCTCTCGGCGCTCTCGGCGAAGATCTCCTCCGGGAAGATCTCGATCTCGAACACGCTCCGGAACGACGGCGTGGCCGCGACGTCCGGGACGACGACGGTGGCCTTCCATCTCTCGGCGGACAGCGTTCTCTCGACGTCCGCGGACGCGCTCCTCGGCACGCGCGCGCGCACGTCCGCCCTCAAGGTGGGGGCCACCGACGGCTCGTCGCCGAGCTTCGCGGTGCCCTCGGGTCTCGCCCCCGGCGACTATTTCGTCTTCGCCGTGGCGGACTCGAAGAACGCGCAGGCGGAGACGGACGAGTCGAACAACGTCGGCGGCCCGACGGCGAAGGTGTCGATCCGGGCCGACCTCTCCGTCTCGTCGCTGTCGGCCACCGTCGCCGGCCGGACGCTCGCGGTGAAGGACACCGTGAAGAACACGGGCCCGCTCGCGGCGGGCAGTGCGTTCCGGGTGGACTTCTACCTCTCGACGGACTCGACGATCACGACGGCGGACGTCCTCCTCGGCAGCCGGACGATTTCGTCCGCGCTCGGCTACAACGCCACGAACCAGGCCACGACAACGCTCTCGATGCCTTCCTCGGTCGCGGCGGGCTCTTACCGGGTGGGCGCGATCGTGGACGGCGGGAACGCGATTCTCGAACTGCTCGAAACCAACAATACGAAGGCGTCGTCCAGCCTGACCGTCGGGCCGTAACGCGGTTTCGGAAGCGGACAAACAAAGGGGAAACAAATGCGAAACGTTCGGATCATCGCCGTCCTCGCCGTCCTGGCGGTCGTGGCTTTCCTCTGCCGTCCGTCGCAGGAATCCCCGCATTCCGCCCTCCCCCCTGCGGGGGGAGGGGTATCGGATACCGTGCCGAAATTTTTGTCCGCCGGATTGGACGGAAGGTCCATTGGGACGAAGGTCTCAAGTCACGGAGACGCCTCCGCGATACCCGCCATGGCCCCTTCGGCATTCCGGCCCCCCGAGTGCGCGGCCTTCGAGGCCTGGGCCGAGAGATACCTCGACGCCGATTCCGCGTCGCGGGTTGCGAACGAGGCCGAGGGCGCAGATCTCGCCAAGGCCCGCCGTGAAATCCTTTCGCGCCTGATCGAGAGCAACCCGGCCGCCGCCGTCGCGGCATCGATGGACGAATCCGTCCTCGAGGAGATGCCCGCGTCCGTCCGGCCGTTCTGCGAGCGATGGGTGAGGGGGCGGGGCGACTTCATCGTCTACTCCGCGGCCCCCGTGGCCCCCGGCGCGCGGCCCGCGATCGAGCGTGTCGTCCGGATCGGCGGGCGCGAATACCCGGCGTTCGTGCCGCAATCCCTCGAAGGCGCGCCCACGCGGATGGGCGTCGGGATCCTCGGCATCGCCTTGGACGGCCGGCTCGCCCTCGCGGCGGACGGCGGCGTGGTCGACGCGGGCGGCGAGGCCCCGGCGATCACGAACGCCTGGTCCGAGGGCCCGAAGCGCCTGCTCTTCGTCCTCGCGGACTTTTCCGACGTTTCGGCCCCCTCGATCACGCAATCCCAGCTCCAGGCGCTCATGGACGGGCAGGTGGCGCCCTTCTTCGCGGCCGCCTCCTACGGGCATACGACGGTCACGACGACGATCACGCCGGTCCTCCGGATGCCGAAGACGGGGGAGTGGTACCGGACGGATCAGTTCGGGTGGAGCACGCTCATGGCCGACGCCCGCGCGGCGGCGGAGGCGGCGGGATACCCGGCCGCGGACTACGACTTCGACATGGTCGGCACCCGCCAGCTCAACTCCAACTTCGCCGGGATTTCCTACGTGGGCGCGCGGGGGAGTTGGATCAACGGCTGGTTCGAGTTCCGGACGGTTTCCCACGAGTTCGGCCACCAGTACGGCGTCCGCCACGCGGAGACGTGGTCCTCGGCGGACGGATCGCCCATCGGCGGCGGCCGGCCGGCCGCCTACGGAAACCCCTACGACATCATGGGCAACGGTGCCGGCCCGAGCGCCCACCTCAACGCCTGGTTCAAGAGCGTGCTGGGCTGGCTCCCGGCGTCCGAGACCGCGACGGTGACCGCCTGCGGGACCTACCGGATCTGGGCCTTCGAGACCGCGATCCCCTCGGGCCTCCACGCGCTGAAGATTCCGCGCGACGCCACGCGCGACTACTGGGTGGAGTTCCGCCAGGGCGTGCCGGAGGATACGGCCCTTTCCAACGGGGCCCTCGTCCACTGGGGCTATCCCGCGAACCAATCGAACCATCTCCTGCAAATGAGCCTCCTCGGGGGCGCGAGCGCCCGGGGGTCCGCCCTGGAAATCGGCCGGACGTTCTCGGACGCGGACACCGGCATCCACGTGACGCCGGTGGGGAAGGCCGGGACGACGCCCGAGTCCCTCGATGTCGTCGTGAACATCGGCGCGTTCCCGGGTAACGTCGCTCCGTCCGTGACGGTCGTCGCCTCGGCGACGGCGATCGCAGCCGGCGGGACGGTCACGTTCACGGCGACGGCGAGCGACCCGAACGGCGACGCCCTCGCCTACGCCTGGGACTTCGGCGACGGCCCGCAGGGGAAGAACGCGCCGGTCGTGACGAAGACCTTCGCGACCGCCGGCGACTATGCCGTCCAGTGCGCGGTGACCGACATGTTGGGCGGCGTCGCGCGCGACACCGTCATCGTCCGGGTGGGGGCGCCCTCGACCTGGCGGCTCTCCGGGACCGTGACGGCGAACGGATTCCCCCTCGGCGGCGTTCTCGTCAGCGTCGGGGGCGGCTACAAGGCGAGAACGGACTCGGACGGAACCTACGCGATCGTGAACGTCCCGTCCGGCAGCTACAACCTCACGCCGACCCTGCCGAACTACCGGTTCGCCGCGGGTTTCTCGAACCCCGTCTCCGTCTCGTCCAACAAGACGGGCCTCAACTACGCCGCGACCTACGTCCCGCCGGGGCCTGACCTCGTCCTGGATTCCTTCAGCGCGACCTACGCGAACGGCGCGATCACCGTCGCCTTCGGCCCGGTGAACATCGGCCAGCGGACCTCGCCGCCGTACCGATTGGGGTTCTACGCCTCGAAGGATGCCACGATCACGACCTCGGACGCCTTCCTGGGTTCCTACAACTTCGCCGGCCTCGACGTCGGCTATATCGCCTATTACTACAATTCGAAATTCTCGCTGCCGCTCGACCTCGTGAGCGGGGACTACTATTTCGGGGCGATCATCGACGACACGGGCCTCGTCGCGGAAATGGACGAGACGAACAACGCCCGGGTTACGACCTTCCCCGTCGCCGTCACGATGCCGCCTGTCGCGGATCTCGTCGTGGACTCGTTGGCTGCGAGCGTCTCCGGCCGGACGATCACCGTCTCGGACGCGGTCCGGAACGCCGGCGTCGGTGGAACGGCGTTGTCGTTCACGGTGAAGTACTACCTTTCGGCCGACGCGACCGTGACGACGTCGGACCTCCTCATCGGCACCCGGACGGTGGCGTGCCTCGCCAAGGGCGCGGTCTCGACGGGCT
>CAYHQZ010000198.1:0-7356 GCA_964358555.1 uncultured Planctomycetia bacterium | reverse complement strand
GGGGGGGGGGCGGCGCGCGCGGGCGCCCCCCCCCCCCCCCCCCCCCCGCGCCCGTGCCCGTTTTAAACCCCCGACTTCGGAACTCCCCCAACCCGCCCGGCACCAGCGATGCCGATCTGAAGAATCGCACCCTCACCAACCTCTACAACACCCGCCCGACGTGGCTTGCCCAGGCGCATGAGAGACTTGATCGGACCGTTCTTTCCGCCTATGGATGGAAAATGGACATTTCGGACACTGACGTTCTTTCGTGCTTGCTATCCTCGAATGTCGAGCGGGCGGAACCGGATGCAACACAGGCCTGAAGTTCTATAGAAATGCCATGTCGCGCCTTCCGGATGAGCGCGAATATTTTCACTCCGTTTTATCGTTCAAGGTGAAAATAGAGGATTCATGTTGCACGCAAAGCGCAGGGATTGGCGATGACCTTTCTCCTTTCGCACGAGGGAAGGGCATAGGATAATTCTCGATGCTTCAAACCTGGGCATACACGCCGCACATAGGTGGACGGCGCATTCCGCAGGACGTCCGCGAGAGGACCCGCAACCGGATTCTCGCCTTCGCAAGGAAGCGATATCACGGAAAGTACACGCGGATTGACGTCCGATTCCGCGGGCAATTTTGCTACGTGGACGCCTACGTCGAGCCTCGCGTGCTTTCCCGATTCAACGCGAAGGCATACGGAACATCCCGCGAGGAATATATCGAAAGGCTTCGCAACACGCCAGTCCATCTGTGCCGTCTGCGCTTTTTCAGCAGCGAAGAGCGATGGACCCTCGGATATTATTCTTACGGCAGCGACAAATACGAGCCTTCGGTCTTCAAGAACGGAACGTTCGAAGGCACGCCGGAGGAGGGATTCGAGGCTTCCGCGGGACACTTGCGCGTCGCGAATTGAAGCGGCCGTAACCGGATCAGGCCGGCCGTTTCCGGCCGTGAAGCGCGACGATCCTGTCGAGAAGAATCCGGATTTCCCCCCGCCACTCCCCCGCCATGGCGGCGTCGACGGCGAATTGGCACCAGATGGGGCCGGCGGTCCAGGTGATGGGGACGGCTTCCGGGTCGGGAAGAGCGGCCACCGCATCGGAGATCGCTTGTATCGGGGTTCCGTCGGGGGCGACGACGTCCAGGTAGCTCCGGACCAGGTTGCCCGGAGGGGGCAGGTGGATGTCGGAAGCGACGAGTTCGCCGGGATCCGCGTCCGGCAATACGCCCGCCGGCGGGGCGCCGGTCCAGGATTGGGGGCCGTGGCTGTAGAGGAAGGAGTTGATTCCCTGCTTTTTCCTGTCCTTCGTGTCCTCGACGCGTTGCGCGGTGACGTACATGTCAGGCGGCCTTGCTTGCCTTCGGCGGCTGATGGCTGGTGGCCACCCCATCGAGACCGAGAATCTTCGGGGCCTGGGGGGAAGCCGAGGAACGATCCCGCGCCTGCCCGGTAAGGTGGTTCCGGAATTTGGAAAGGATGTCCGCGAGGGCGGCGAGGTCGTCCTTCAAGATAAAGGAAAGAGGCTGCGGGGGCGTGCCGGGGCGGATGGAATTGACGAAGGAGACGTATTGGCGCTGGATCCAGCGGATGCCGTTCTCGGTGGACGTCCGGTTATCGCGGATCGCCTGGATTTCGAGAAGCTGCAGGAATTGGAACTCGAAGGCCTCCGCGCTTCCCCACAACTTCGGGTATTTGGCCATCTCGTCGAGGCGTTTCCCGATGAAATCGGCAACGTCGAATCGGTTGGAATCCATCAAGCCACCTCCAGCTGATCGTCCGGAACATCGCTCCAGAGAAGATTGTCGGGATATTCCCAGTGCGCGGGATTGTTCAGATACGACTTTTCCTCCTCGCCGTCCGGTCCCGTCAGCGCGTCCACGCAATGGGATCGAACGAGAACCGTCACGTGCTCGAGCCAAAGCCTTTTCGGCGAGACGAAACGCCCATGGCGAGGTTCGCAACGCCGCGCGCGAGCGGCCCCGTCAACTTCCCGCGCGATGGGAAGCACGCCTGCGGCCGCCTTCTCGCAGCAATTGGAATCTACCGGATACGTCCGAAGCACCCTGGCGACCCTCCCGCGTTGGTTCGACGTCCACCCCACTGACATTTGGAAATTATACCGCCTTTCTTCCACGCCCCGCCGAGACCATCGTGGCTGGGCATGGCGCCCGAAAAATACCATACTTGCGTTTGGTGTCAATAGGGCGGATGCCTTGGAATCACCCCGCGACCGTTGGCGTGCCCGGTCGGGGGAGGGAGCACGGCCCGCTGCGGCGCCCCCCTCCCGCATTCCTCACAGGGAACGCATCTCCGAAGGAACGAGCCGTACGATGGTGAAATTAACCTTGAAAGTGTCCCATCTTTTGTCCGCGAAAATGTCCCCTCGGATTTCTCCGTAACACCAACGTTCCGCATCGGTTGCGCGATGTATATGTGGAAAATGTCCGTGAAAATGTCCCTTCTTCCAATTCAAACTTCCGGCTCCGGTGTCCCTGTCATCAAGGCGCAGGCCCTGTCAGGAATGTTTCGTCTCGGTGGAGGGCCCCGCCCCCGCCGCCTTCGTCCTCGCCGCCTCGAGGCCGCGCCAGGCGGATTCGGGGACTCGGATGGTGCCGAGGTCGCTGCCTTCCTTTCGCTCGCCGTGGAAGTCGGAGCCGCCGGACAGCAAGAGGCCGTGGTCGCGCGCGATCGCGCCAAGCTCGCCGATGTGGCCGACGCTGTAGCCGGGATACCACGCCTCGAGGCCGGCAACGCCGGCTTCTAGCATGGAGGGCAGGCGCCGGACGACATCCGCGCGGGTCTGGCCGGGGTGGGCCCAGATGGGAATGCCGCGCGCGCCGCGGATGAGGCGGACGGCGTCGGCGGGGGTGATTTTCGCCTTGGAGACGTAGCCGGGCTTGCCGGGGACGAGGAAGCGATGGAAGGCCTCGGGAATGGAGCCGGCGAGGCCGCGCCGGACGAGGGCCTCGGCGACGTGGGGCCGGCCGAGCGAGTGCGTGCCGGCGGCGGCGGCCTCGACGTCGGATCGCGGCAGATCCACGCCGGCGGCCTTCAGCTGCTCCAGGATCGCCCCGATGCGATCGGTGCGGATCCGGCGAAATTCCGTCATGCTCGATCGCAATTCCTCGTTCGCCGGATCGACGAAGAGCCCGACGACGTGGGTCTCGAGGTCGGGCGAAAGATACGTCGTGAGCTCCACGCCGGAGACGGGCTCGAGGCCGACCGCCCGCGCCGCGGCCTCGAATTCGGCCCAGCCCTCGATCGTGTCGTGGTCGGTGAGGGCGACGCGGGAAAGGCCCGCCTCCTTCGCCGCCTCCGCAATCTCGCGCGGCAAAAGCGTCCCGTCGGAGCGGTTCGAGTGGACGTGCAGGTCCGAGCCGCCGTCCGACGCCTTCAATCAATCCCCCCGCCGAAATCCCCGCTCATTCGGCGTCTTTCCGGGGCGCCCGGCCCTCCTGCTCCCGGAGGATCCGGTCCAGAACCCCGTTCACGAAGGCGCCCGAATCTCGCGTGCCGTATTCGCCCGCGAGGTCCACGGCTTCGGAGATCGCGACCTTCGGGGGAACGTCGTCGGAGAAGAGAATCTCCCAGGCGGCAAGCCTAAGGATCGCCAGGTCCACCGCCGCCATCCGCTCGGGCGACCAATTCGTCGCGGCCGCGCGCAATCGTGCGTCAATCTCGTCGAGGCGCTCGAGGACGCCTCTCACGGCCTCGCGCGCCTGGGCGCGGGCCTTGGGGTCGTCGATTTCCGAACGAATCGTCTCCTCGAGCACGCCGAAGTCCCTCTCGACGGCGACGGCCGCCTGGTAGAGGGCCTTGAGGGCGACCTCACGCCCCTTTCGTCTTCGTCCCGCCACGAATTCTCTCCAGGAGGTCGGCCATTTCGAGAGCCGTGCGCGCCGCCTCGGCCCCCTTGTTGCCCTGCTTGCCCCCGGCGCGGTCGACGGCCTCCTCCATCGCGTTGCAGGTCAGCACTCCGAGGGCGATCGGAACGCCGGTCGCCTCGGACGCGGCCCGGATGCCCCGGACCGTCTCGCCCGCGATGTAGTCGAAATGGGGCGTCTGGCCCCGGATGACGGACCCGAGCGCCACGACGGCGGCGTAGCGCCCGCTGGACGCGAGCGCCTTCGCCACCGCCGAGATCTCGAACGCCCCCGGGACCCAGGCCACGTCGAGGGCGTCCTCGCCCGCCCCGTGCCGGCGGAACTCGTCTTTTGCGCCGGCGAGGAGCCGCTCCGTCACGGCCTCGTTGAACCTCGCTGCGACAATCGCGAATCTCCGGCCCGCGGCGGCGTATCGGCCCTCGAACGTGGTTCCCATGGCGTCCTTCCCTACTTCGGGGTCTTGATCCCGGTTCCCTCGACGCTCGTCGAGTAGAAGCCGATGATGAAGCCGTAGAAGCGCTTCGGCATGATCTGCGCGTTGATGACGGCGTTCGCGCCGCCCGCGGCCGCGTCCTTCGACACGAGCGTCACGAGCTCGGAGGGCTCGATCTTCGAAATGTCGTAGAGCAGCGCCGTGAAGATCCCGAGGCCCAATCCCAGGCCCGAGCGGTTGTAACGGCCGACGGCCGAGTAGTTCTCGTAGGTCCCGTCGCCCGTCGTGAAGTTCAGGATCTTCTCGGGCTCGGAATTTTTGTTGGTTTCGACGCCCCACTGGCTGATGCAGCCGGTCATGAGGAACGAGCCGACAACGAGAGCGGCCAAAGTCTTTCGCATCGTGGTCTCCTTCTAGTCCATGGATTCGGAAACGTCCGCCGGGAGCCCGTTTCCGGCCTCCCGAAACAACCGACGCTAAGGACCGCCCCTCCGAACGTCAAGGGCCAGGGGCCGGATCCGCTTCAGGGACTCTCCCGCCTGGGAGCGGACCCAACCCGACATCGAGTGGTCCCGAACAGCCTCGAGGATCCGGACGGCCTCGGGGGAACCGATCCGCTCGAGAATCCAGGCCGCACGGAGTTCCTGCAGGACGGGCCCGGACTCGAACGGCGGGGAGTCCCGGCCCTCGACGCGCTCAAGGATCTCCTCGAGGCGGGAGGCGACCTCGGGGGACGGGGATTCCTTCAGGGTCTTGCGGGCCTCCGCGACGACCGCCTCGCCAAGCCCGATAAGGGTTTCGGAGGCGCGCTCCCGGACCTCGAATTCGTCGGCGTCGAGCCGCCGGATCGCATCGCGGACGGTATTGGGCGGAAGCGGCAGGCCGACGCGGGCGGCGAGGAAGGGCAGGGATTCCGATGGCCCTTTCAGGAACGTTTCAGCGAAGGCGGCGGCGAGCAGGGGGTCCTTCCCGCCCAGGGTCTTCCAGGCTTCTTCGAGCGTGGAGTGGACGGAGGCGCGGCCGTCCCCCGGCGCGCTCCACAGGATGGCCGTCGTGTCGGAGGAGCCGGTGGCGACGAAGCGGCCGTCCGGGGAGAAGGCGACCGCGCGCACGGAAGCGCCGTGGCCCCGAAGCACGCGCGCCTCGGCGCCGGAGGCGATCTCCCAGATGCGGGCCGTCCCGTCGTCGGACCCGGAGGCGAGGAAGCGCCCGTCCGGCGAGAAGGCGACGGAGCGGATGTCATCGGAGTGGCCCGTGAGGGACACCAAAGGCTTGGCGCTCTCCAGGTCCCAGACCTCGACGGCGTGGTTGTCGCACCCGGCGGCGACGATACGGCCGTCCGGGGAAATCGCGAGGGAACGGAGGATGTCGGGGGCGTTGAGCACGGTCGGCTCGCCCCCCGAGGGATCGAACCGACGGACCTTGTGATCGCAGGAGGCCGTCGCGATCCGGCGCCCGTCCGGCGAGAAGCCTACCCCGTGGACGCACGAACTGTGGGACCCGATCCGGCGCAGCAGCTTGCGCTCGCCGAGGCTCCACTCCACGGCCTCGTGGTCCCTCGATCCCGTCAGGATCCGAGCGCCGTCCGGCGAGAAGGTCATCGCCCAGATCAGATCGGTGTGTCGCTCGCTGAACTCGAAGGCCTTCTTCCCTGTCGCGGGGTCGAAGACCCGGACGCGCCCTTCCTTCGATCCCGTCGCGAGGGTTTGCCCGTCCGGCGAGAGCGCGAGGGCCGTGGCGCTGCCTTCGCAGGGATCGAACTGAAGCCGCAGCCGGCCGTCGGAGGCGTTCCAGGCGAAGACCTGCCCGTCGGCCCCCGCCGTGTAGACGGCGGCGCCGTCCGGGGAGAAGGCGATCCCGCTGATCGCGTCGGCGTGGCTCTTCCCGGGCCGCAGTTCCTTCCAAGCGGCGAGGTCCCAGAGGCGGATCACGCTGGAATTGCCGCCAATGGCGAGGAGATGCCCGTCCGGGGAGAAGGCCAGCGACTGGACGCTTTCGCTCCCCGAAGGAATCTTGCGCGAAAGGCCGCTGCCTGCGACCCCCGCGAGGAAGACATCGCCGCCTTCCCCACCGTAGGCGAGCAGGGATCCGTTCCCGGAGAAGGCGACGGCGCGGGCCGCGCCCCCCGCGTGCTTAAGATTCGCGACGCGAATGCCCTTGGGGCTGAACAGCCGCACGAACCCGCCCTCGACGGCGGCGGCGACGGTCAAGCCGTCCGGCGAGAAGGCGACGGCGTTCACGGCCGAGCCGTTCTGGCTCGATCCCCGCTCCTCCTTCGTCGAGGAATCGAGGATTCGCAGGTTCCCGTCGGCCCCTCCGACGGCCAGCAGGCGGCCGTCCGGCGAGGAGGCGAGGGTGGCGATGCCGGCGTCGCCGGCCTCGAGCGTCCGCTCCGCCTCGCCCTTCGAAACGTTCCAGATACGGACGGATTTCTCGCTTCCGCCGGACGCGAGCGTCTCGCCGCCGGGCCCGAAGGCGAGGCCGCGGACGCAGCCCTCCGAGCCCTCCAGGGTCCGCACGGCGCCCTTCCCCGACGCGTCCCAGAGGCGGACGACCATGTCCTCCCCTCCCGAGGCGACGAGGCGGCCGTCGGGGGAGAATGCAAGCGCGTGAACGGCCTGGCCGCCCCCAGCGCCGAGGCAGGCCGAAGGCATCCCGGAAGGGATCTCCCAGAGCCGGACGACGCCATCCGCGCCGGCCGAGGCGAGGGTCAATCCGTCCGGCGAAAATCGCAGCGCGCGGATGGGGCCCGCGTGGCGCAGGATCGGCGTCCCGAGCCGCCGAACCGCCCCCGGCGGCAACGGATCGGAAGGCGCGGCCTTGGCCGCGGGCGGATCGGCGGCCGCGCCCAAAAACAGCCAAGCAACCCCGACGACGGCCAACCGGGCGAATGCGGTTTGCATGCCGGCTCTCCCGGGAGATCTTACCCCCTTCCCTAGAACGTGGCCCGGTTCGCTTTCCACGGAACGCCCCCGGATGCATTCCCCACTTGAAGAAGCGGGAGGGGGCGGGGCGCGGACCGTAGCGACCTGTCTCCGCACGGTCCAACGCCA
>CAYHQZ010000197.1:0-7395 GCA_964358555.1 uncultured Planctomycetia bacterium | reverse complement strand
GAGCTGCGAGAGGATGCCATAAAGATGTCCGTTTGCCTAGGGGGGCCCTACCCCCCCCGGATATCCCTTCCCCGCGATATCGAAACGGCTCATCCACATCCCCCCCCCGAGCCCTTATCAGGGCCCCCCGGCCCCCTACGGCCCGCCCCCCGTGACCTGAACGATGATTTTCTCGCCCCGATACATCACGGTAACCTGGTTCAGGGTGGCGTCCTCGACACAGGCGCCTTTCAGGCGGGCGTCCAGATCGTCGAGGGGGTCCCCCTTCTCGTAGGACTTCGAGCCGATGATCACCACGAACCCGTTGGGCGCCATGATGACGCCCTGGATCTTGAATACGTCATAAGGAAATTCGAGCCGGATCCGGAGCTTCTTCTCCAGATCCGTTATCTCCCGATTGAGGCGGTGATAGGTCTGGATGTGAACCTGCTTGCCCTCGAGGCGGGCGGGAATGTCCTCCGAGAGCTTGCCCCGGGCGAGCAGGGTCTTCGACAGGGCGTCGGCGAAACGGCCCTCCTCGAAGAGGGGCTTGGCCAACTTGTATTCCCTCTCCGCCTCCTCCAGCCGGGTCAGGGCATCCAAGAGCCCCCCCGTGCTGACCCCGTCGAGGGTCTGCTTGCGCTGGTCTTCCCAGACCTGGATCTGGAGTTTCTGCTCCCGGGTGGTCGCCACCCGTAGCGCCCGCGACCGAAGATCGTTGCATTCCTGGTGGATGGTCATGAGCCGATCCTTTCGGTTGCTCACGTCGCGCTGGGCGGCAAGCCGGTTGAAGTCGGCCATCTTGAGGCGCAGGTCCGCGATGGGCTTCGGCTCCTTGTCCACCCCGACGGGTTCCTCGGTGGGCATCTTGCTCTTCATGGGGTCCTGAAGGTTGCCCCACTTGAACTCGAACCCGATGAACAGGGTGCGAAGCCCCTCGAGAATCCGGGATCCCTCCGGGGCTCCCTCGGCGGCGGCCTGGACCCCCGGCGCGATCGCGAGGAAGGACACGACGGTCAGGCCGGCGAGGAGTCGGGTGGTTCGCATGGGGTTTCCCTCACCTGGTACCGGGCCCAGTCCCTCCCGTCGGCGCGGCGGCGCCCGGCGCTTCGTAGGTGAATGTCCGGACCTGGATTTCGCCCGTGCACATGATGTCCTTCTTCTCCCTGGCGCTCTCGACCGTTCCGCCGCCGAACGTGGCGCTCATCGTGACGTTCTCCACCCGCATGAACCGCCGGTGCTTCTCGATTTCGTTGATGAATTTCCCGATGTTCTTGAAGTAGCCCTGGATCGGGAGCCGGATCAGGAATTCCCGGAGGGGCAGGACCGGGCCGGCGGCGGTGCCGGGAGCCCTCGGAACGGGAGTGAAGGAGAACGTCCCCGGCGTGACCTCCGACTTGACGGAGTTTTCCTGGAAGGCGACGAGGAGGTTCGGCAGGTCCTGGGAGGACGGCAACTGGCGCTTGAAGCGCTCGAAGTTGTCCTGCATCAGGCGCATCTCCCGCCGGAACTGCACCATGCTTCGCTCCAGTTGCATGAGCTTCTGCTTCTCTTCGTCGAGCTTCTTGTTGTCCGCCTGGACCTTGGCCACCTCGCCCCGGGCCATCACGACGAGCGTCGCCAGCCCCCCGACGACGAGCAGGACGCAGCCAATCGTCACCATCAGGAATTGTTTTTCGGTCCACTTTCCCATGGGCGTCTCCTAGGGGGCCGCCTTTTTGGCCGGGCCGCGGAGGGTCTTCGTATCCACTTCAAGTTCGATATTGAACCGCCGTCCGCCGCGCTTGAGCACCGGCACCCGGTAGAGTTCGGTGGAGAACCCGGTCCCCCGGTTGATCATGAGCTTCTCGAGGTCGGTCGGATCCCGGACGAAGATGTCCTTGAATTGCGGGTCCGAGGACAGATGCGTCAGGAACTGCGCGACGCTGTCCGTCCCCTCGCTGCTCGTGTAGCACTGGATCTTGAAGAGGTAGCCTAAGCCGCCCTGTTCGATGGAGAGCCGATCGACCCAGGCGAATTCGACCTGGTTCATGAGCTGGGCGAACTGCAAGAGCTTCTTCGACCAGAGGATCCGCGTCTTCTTGAGCTCGTCGACCACCTCGGAGCGGCGCTTGTCAAGCTCGAGGTTGCGCTTGAGCAGCTCGAACTCCTGCGTCGCCACCTTGAGATCCCCCACCTGCTTTACGAGTTCGACCTGGTCCCGGAGTCCCTTGGCCTTCGCCTGATGCTGGAAGAGGAGCGCCACGGCGAGGAGGCAGGCGAGGAACACGCCCCCGACGATGACGAGGAACCGGGCGATCGGCGTGCGCTCGACGACCCGATCCTCTTCGGGGAGCAGGTTGATGTGGATCATGGCGGGTCGGAATTATGAGCCCAGGATGCGGGCGGCGAGCCCGAGGGCGATGGCGACCTGGGAGGCGTTGCTCTTGATCTGGTCGACGTCCACGTGGCCTCGATCGATCTCGAATGGCTCCGTGGGATCCCAGCGCTGGATGGGCTGCTGGAGGATGCGGTTGAAGGCGTCCTCGAGACCCACCACGGAAGCCCCGCCCCCGGAGATGTAAACCTCGTCGATGCTCCGGTCGAAGTTGTTCTGGAAGTAGTCGAACGAGAGGTGGACTTCGGATCCCAGGTCGTCGAACGTCGGGGTGACGGCCTCCAGGATCTCCTGGACCTGCTGGCCGGGCTCGCGCTTGGCCTTCTCCGCCTCCGGCGGGTCGATCCCGAGGCGCTTGGCGATGGCGTCGGTGAAATCGTTCCCGGCGATGTAGATCTCCCGGGTGAACGCCGACATCTTGTTCACGATGACGTTGAGCGAGGTCTTCGCCGCCCCGACGTCAATGAGGGCGTAGGCCTTCGCGGGGTCCTTGGGATTGGCCGCCTGGAACTGGAACTCGAAGGCGTTCCCGAGGGCGAAGGAGTCGTGATCGATAATGTAGGGGGCGAAGCCGCCGTCTTTGAGGACCTTCACCTGATCGTTGATCAGGTTGCGCTTTACGGCGACGAGCAGGATCTTCATCTCCCGCTCCTTCGTCTCCCCCTCCTCGAGCCGCTGGCAGTCGAGGACGACCTCGTCGATCTCGAACGGGATGTACTTGTCGGCCTCGAACCGGATGGCGTTCTTCAGGTCCTCGTCGCTCATCCGAAGCATCGTGACGTAGCGGATGATGGCGGAACGGCCGGAGATGGCGGAGGCGGTCTTCCGGGTCTTGAAGCCTCCCCGCCCGAGGAGGCGCTTGAGGACGTCGCCCCGGTCGGCGTCCGGGGCGACGTCCTCCTGGGCATAGCCCGTGATGGCGAGGGTCCCGTCGCTGTTCAGGGACACCTCCACGAGCTTGATGGAGGCCGTCCCCAAGTCCGCCCCCAGCATCCGCTTTTGTTGGAAGAGCATCCGGTTTCGTCGCCTCCGACCCCTTCTAATGACGGAATAGCATAGTCCGCAACGGGAGTCAAATACCCCCCCCAGCGATGGAAGTCAAGGCCGAACAATCCGCTAGACGAACAACTCGGGGAGGATCCGGCGGGTGACGCCCGTCAGGTAGGCCATTGTCTCTTCGGCGGAATGGAACGTGAAGGCCTTCCGGGCCACCTCCTCGGCTTCCGAACGGCGGATGGACCGGATGATCTTCTTCATTTCCGGGATCAGGGCCGGGGAGAGGCTGAATTCCGTGATCCCGATCCCGACAAGCACCACGGTGAACTTCGCGTCCCCCCCCATCTCCCCGCAGATGGCGACCGGGATTCCTTTCGCGGCGGCGGCCTCCCGGACGGACTTGAGCAGCCGGAGGATGGCGGGATGGGCCGGGGAATAGAGGTAGGCGACCCGCTCGTTGCGGCGGTCCACGGCGAGGGCATACTGGATGAGGTCGTTGGTGCCGATGGAGAAGAAGTCGCTCTCCTTGGCGAGGATGTCGGCGTGGAGGGCGGCGGCGGGGACCTCGATCATGCAACCGACGGGAATGGCGGGCGCCACAGGCACGCGCTCCTTTTTGAGCTCCTCGCGGACCTCCTCCAGCACGGCCTTCGCCCGGCGCATCTCCTCGATGCTCCCGATCATCGGGAACATGATCCGGACGGGCCCGAACGCGCTCGCGCGCAGGATCGCCCGCAACTGGGTCTTGAAGAGATCCAGCCGCTGGAAGCAGTAGCGGATGGAGCGGCAGCCCAGCGCGGGGTTCGGCTCCTTGAAGGCCGCCATCTCCGCGTTCGCCTTGTCCCCGCCGAGATCGAGCGTCCGGATCGTAACGGGCCGCCCCCCCATCTGGCGGATGACCTGGGCGTAGCTTTCCAGGTGCTCCTCCTCGGTCGGAGCCCGGTCGCGGGAGAGGAATAAAAATTCCGTCCGGTAGAGCCCGATCCCCGTCGCCCCGTGGACCAGCGCCGGGTGGACCCCTTCGGGGAATTCGATGTTCGCCATCAGCGTGACGGGGGTGCCGTCGAGGGTCTCGGCCGGCAGGTCGCGAAGCGCGATGAGGCCCTTGGCGAAGGCCTGGAACTTCTTCAGTCGGGCTCGGTAGTCCTTGAGGGTCGCGGCGTCCGGCTGGAGGATGACGACGCCTTCGTTGCCGTCCACGATGACGGTCTCGCCGGCGGAGAGGTCGGCCGTGATCGCCTGGAGGCCCACGACGACCGGGATGTCCATCGCCCGGGCCACGATCGCGGTGTGGGACGAGCGGCCGCCGGCCTCCGTCACGAGGGCGGCGATCGGGCGGTGCTCGAGCGAGGCGACCTCCGAGGGGGTGAGGTCGGCGGCGATGACGATCCCGCCCGCGGGCAGGTTCGCCGGGGCCTCGCGGGCGCCCCCGACGAGGTGACGCAGAAGGCGCTGCTCGATGTCGCGGACGTCCGTCACGCGCTGGGAAAAGAAGTCGTCCCCGATGTCCTGGAAGGACTTGATGTAGGGCTTGAGGGTCCGCGTGACCGAGTATTCGGCCGCCCAGCGGTTGTCCTTGATGTTCCTCGCGATCTCGAACTTCATCTCCTCGAGCATCTTCAGGTGGGCCTGGAAGATCGTCCGGTGCCCGTCCGCGAACTTGAGTCCCGCCCGCTTCTCGATGGACTCGATCTCCGCCTTCGCCCCCTGGAAGGCCCGCCCGAAGCGCTGGATCTCGGCCGGGATCTGGGCGACGGGGACGGTCCGCTCCTGGATGTGGATCGTCTCGCTCGCCAGGAAGACCGCAGGCCCAATCGCGTAGCCCGGCGTGACGGGAACGCCCTTTCGGATCTTCACGATTTCAGCAATCCTCCCCGAACCGCTGCGCGACGAGCGTCGAGAGGTCCTCGACCGCCTCGACGGCGTCGGACCCGCGGGCCGCGAGGGTGAGAAGGCTGCCGACCTCCGCCCCGAGGGTCATGACGCCGAGGATGCTCTTCGCGGAAACGGTCTTCCCGTCTTTCGTGAGATCGATCTCCGACTGGAACAACTGGGCCCGGTCGACGAGGACCATCGCGGCCCGCACATGCAGTCCCTTCTGGTTTACAAGCACGATCTCCCGGGCCGCCTCCTTCGCCTGATTTGCATCCACCCTGGAATCGACCTACTCCCCGAACCGCAGGCGCGCGCCAAGGACGGGGGAGAGCTGGGCGACATGCCCGATCTTCTCCTGCGTCCCCCGATAGGCGTAGGGGACGCGGCGGTAGAAGACCTGCTCCCCGTCGAAGAGGACATAGCAGGCGCGGTTGTCGCGGTCGCGGGGTTGACCGACGGAGCCGACGTTGATGATGTATTTCCGGCCGGGCCGGAGGCGGTAGCGGTAGAGCCCCTCCTCCGGCGAGACGAACTGGGGGTCCTCGGTGACGATCCCGGGGGTGTGGGTGTGCCCGACGAAGCACAGCCGCTCGATTTTCTCGAAGATCCGCTGGATCTTGTCCGAATAGCCTTCCCGGGAATCCTCCACGTCCGCCTCGAAGATATAGTCCATCGTCGCGTTGAGCGGGGAGCCGTGGATGAAGAGGCAGCCGTCTTCCTTGATCTGGAGGGGCAGATTGGAGAGGAATTCCCAGCGGCGCTTCTTCGCGAGCATGCTGAACCAGCGGGGCTTCAGGACCTCGCGAGTCCAGTTCACCGCCCGCTCGGCGGCCTCGTGGAAGCCGTAGGCGCGCTTGATGACCGCCTCGTCGTGGTTGCCGCACAGGACGAACTTGAACTCCGACATCGACCGATCGATGCATTCCACGGGCTGCGGGCCGTAGCCCACGATGTCCCCGAGGCAGAGGATGTCCTTGGCCCCCTGGCGGCGGATGTCGTCTAAGACCGCGTAGAGGGCCTCCGTGTTGGAGTGGAGGTCGGAAACGATGGCCTTGAGATCGCTCATGCGGATGCCGCGATGGACGGGGCATCCTAATGCGGTCGGGCGCCCGGCATCAAGCGTCGGCTACAATCACGGCGGATGAAAGTCCAGATCGTCGTCGAGGACGGGCCCGACGCCGGGGCCACCTACGAGCTCTCCTTGGGGGAGTCCTACATCGGCCGCGAGGACGACTGCGCGATCCGGATCGACGACGAGCAGGTCTCCCGGCGCCAGGCCCGGATCACCGTCCGGGAAAAAGGATTTCTTCTCGAGGACCTGCAGAGCAAGAACGGAACGTTCCTCAACGGGCTGCCCGTCGAGCGCTCGCCCTTGAAGTGGGGCGACCGGATCCGGGTCGGAGCGACCTCGTTTTTGTTCCTCTTCTTCCGGGACGACAAAGTCGGAACGGAGAAGGACGCCTTCCGGGTCGTCCGGGACGCAACCTCGTCCACCGTGATGGCCGCGGTGAAGGTCGCCGCCTCCCCGGCGGCCGCCCGCAAGAAGGGGCCCGACCCCGCGGAGCGCGAGCGGGCGGCCGAGTTCGGCAACCTCCTGCAATCCTTCCGCGAGGTCATCCAGGCGGCCAAGGACCCGCGGCGCGTGCCCGAGGGTTTTTTGCGCAAGATCCTCGCCGCCAGTCCCGCGGAGCGCTCCGCGATCTTCCTCCTCGAGGACCCGGGACCCACGATCCGGATCCTCGCGAGGCTCTCCCGGCCCGGCGCGGCGGCCGATCCCCCCTTCCCCCAGGCGCTGCTCCTGCAGGCGGGACGCGAGGGCCGCGGCCTGCTCGCCCGGCAGCGGATCGAGGGCGAGGGGGGGCCGAAGACCCACTGGGTCGCCTGCGCGCCCTTCCGGATCCCGGGGGGGATGGCCGGCGTCCTCTACGCCGACACCCACGAGTCCGAGAAGGTCCTGTTGCGGGACGACCTGCGGTTGCTGACGCTGGCGGCCCCCTTCGTGGCCCTCTCTGTTCTTTCCTTCGCCGCGCCGGCCGCACGACCCCCCGCCCCGGCCCCGCCGGACGAGGACGATCTGATCGGGTCGAGCCCGGCATTCCGCGAGGCGTTCCGAAGGCGGCGCTGCCTCGTCCCGGTCGATTCGTTCTACGAGTGGCGCCGCGAGGGCA
>CAYHQZ010000196.1:0-7471 GCA_964358555.1 uncultured Planctomycetia bacterium | reverse complement strand
TGGACCGCGCCGAGACCGGGAGCGCCAGCCGAGCCCCCGCCCCGAGCCCGTGCCCGGTTTTACCCCCCGACGAAAAGGTTCACGGCCTAGCCCTCTTCCCGCGTTCGCGCATACAGGCAGTCCCGCCGCGCGGGCCGGAAGCCCGCCTCCCGGATCGCCGCGCGGATCTCGACAAGGCTCATCCGATGCGCCGTCCCGGCGGCGGCGAGGACGCGCTCCTCCTCGACGGGAGAGTCCATGTCGTTCGCCCCGTAGTCCAGCGCGAGGGAACCGATGTCCGGCCCGACCGTAAGCCAGGAGGCCTGCACGTTCAAGACGTTGTCCAAAAACAGCCGGGAGATGGCGAGGACGCGAAGGAATTCCGCCCCCGTGGGCTTCGCCCGATCCGCCAGCGCCGTGCGGCCCGGCTGGAACGGCCAGGGGATGAACGCGCTAAATCCGCCCGTCTCGTCCTGAAGATTGCGGATCCGGTCGAGGTGCAGGACGCGCTCGGCGTCCGTCTCGCCGAGGCCGAAAACCATCGTCGCGGTGGTTTTCAGGCCGAGGCCGTGCGCGGCGCGCATGACGGCAAGCCAGCGTGCCGCGCGGATTTTCCGTGGCGAGACGATCCGCCGAACCCGATCGCAGAGGATCTCCGCCCCCCCGCCGGGGACGCTGCCGAGCCCCGCCGCCTTCAGCCGTTCGAGGACCGAGCCGAGCGTCCTCCCCGCGGCGCGGCTCATCGCGTCGATCTCGGGAGGCGAAAAGCCGTGGACGTGGATCGCGGGGAAGCGCGCGCGAATCGCGCAAAGGAGCCGCTCGGCGGATTCGAGGCAGAGCCCCGGGCTGATCCCGCCTTGCAGCATCACATGCGAGCAGCCGGCCGCCGCCGCAACGCCCACGCGCGAAAGAATTTCCTCGTCGGAGAGCGCAAACGCCTCCGGGTGACGGGCCGGCCGGAAGAACGCGCAGAACCGGCAGCGCGCCCGGCAGACGTTCGTCGTGCTGATCGTCCTTGAAATCGCGTAGGTCCTGAACGGCTCCGGATGAAGCCGGCGGCAGGCGCTCGAGGCTTCGCGCCCCAGCGCCGAAAGGCGCGCCTCGCGAAACAGCCGGACGGCTTCGGCGCGCGAAACCCGCCCCCCATCGGCGGCGCGCGCCAGGATCCGGTCAATCGAGGAACGCAACCGTCCGCCCCGCCGGCGCGAGGCCCTCCGTGGCCGCCCGCGTGATCAGCGCCCGGATGCCGGCGCGCTGCGCGTCGCCCACGCCGTAGGCGAACAGGGACAAGTAGGCGGCCTTCCGCTCCGGCGAAAACCCGAACGGCCGGGACGAGGCGGCGGCGACGGCCGCAAGGTCGCGCGTCCCCTCCTCGCGAGCGCGAACGAGCCGCTCGGACAACCCCGGAACGACGGCCCCGGATGGCGCGGCCCAGATCGCGAACACCGCGGGCACCCCCGTGAGCGCGACCCACGCCTCCGCGAGGTCCAAAGACGGCGTGCGCCCCGAATCCGCGTCCGCGAACTCCAGGCAGGGATCGCCAATGAGGACGAAGGCGTCCGCGTCGGATTCGGCCGGGTCGCGCCCGCCGGGGAGATAGACCCCGGCCGGCCGCAGCCCCCTTGAAGCGAGCACGATCCGCGCGAGCGCGTTCGAGGTCACCGAATCGGGATCGCCTGCAAGCGTGCGGACCTCGTCCAGGGGCTTGCGATGGAAGAGCCGGACGCTGCCGCACGCCCCGGTCGCGGAAACGCACCCGGCCGGGATGGCGACCGCGGGCGAAATCATCCCGAACCCCACGACCGGCAGCAGCGCCGCGTCCACCCCCCCCTCCCCCAGCCACCGGGCCAGCATCCGCGGCGGCGCCACCCTAAACTCGACGCCGGGATCCCGATCCAGCCCGGCGACCAGCGGCGCGGCATTCAGATACGGCACCGAAGCGATGCGGAGAGGCATGGCGGCCGCCAGTGTAGCGCGGCCCCGAGCAAGGGAGCGAAGCGACCGAGTCGAGGGGGCAGCCTACGGATTTCCGATCTCCACGATTTTGTTCCGGCCCGTATTCCCCCGGAGGATGGAAACGAGACGGCGCGGGACGCCGAAGTGTCCGGCGAGCGCCTCCACGACGGCCTCGTTCGCGCGGTTTTCCACGGACGGGGCCGAGACGCGCACGACGAGCGTCCCGTCCGGCCGGGCCTCGATCCCGGGCTTCTTCGAGCGCGGCATCACGCGAATCGAGATCCGCATGGAACAAAAGTCTAAGGTAAACTCCCCCCGATGCCGTTTCCATTCCTCGCGGCCCTCCCGGCGCCGGACGTCGCCGCAAGCCCCCTGGAAACCGCCGCTTTCATCCTCGTCGCGCTCGTCCTCGTCGCGCTCAACGCCTTTTTCGTTCTCGCCGAATTCGCCCTCGTGAAGGTCCGCGCCCAGCGCCTCCAGGTCCTCGCCCGCGAGGGCAGCCGGGCCGCGGCAAGGACGATCGAGATCCTCCGCCGCCTCGACGTCTACCTCGCCTCCTCGCAGGTCGGAATCACGATGGCCAGCCTCGGCCTCGGCTGGATTGGCGAGCCCGCCTTCGTCGGCGTGTTCCGACTCCTCGCGGACCTCCCCGGCTGGTGGACCCCGGGAGTGTCCCACACCCTCTCCGCCGTCTGCGCCTTCGTCCTGATCACGGCGCTGCACATCATCCTCGGCGAGCAGGCCCCCAAATACCTCGCCATCCGGCGGGCGGAGGCGATGGCGCTCTTCTGCGCGAGGCCGCTGCACTGGTTCACGGTCGCCTTCTACGCCCCGATCCAGGCCCTGAACCTCCTGGCCAACGGCGTCCTCCGCCTGCTCCGGATTCAGCCGGCCAGCACGCTGGAGCTCGCCCACAGCGAAGAGGAGCTGCGAACGATCTTCGGGGCCTCGCACGAGCAGGGCGCCTTCACGCTCTCGCGCCTGCTCATGCTCGAGAACATCCTCGACCTCGGGAAGCTCAAGGTCCGCGACATCATGATCCCCTGGGGAAAAATCGTCTGCCTGGACGCAGGCGCCCCCTGGGAGCAGAACCTCAAGCGCATCCAGGAGTGCCGCTACTCGCGCTACCCCATCCTGCGCAACCAGGCCGTCATCGGGATGGTCCACATCAAGGACCTCGTCCTCACGGCCTCCCCGTTCGATCTGGCGAAATCCCTGCGCGCCCCCGTCACCGTCCGGCCGGACCTCCCCTGCGAGGAACTCCTGCGGGTCTTCCAGAACCGCCAGCAGCACATGACCATCGTCGAGGAAACGCCGGGCCGGCCCATCGGATTCGTGAGTCTCGAGCAGCTCCTCGAGGAACTCGTCGGCCCCATCCGCGACGAGTACGAGCAGGCCCGCGAGATTTCCCTCCTCTCCCTCGTCCCGCCGGAAGCGATCGCCCTCGACATCGAGGCGAAGACCAAGGAAGACGCCATCCGCGCCCTCGTCAACGCCCTCGCCGCCCTCCAGCCGGCGATCCAGACCGCCCCCCTCGTCGCCTCGATCCTGAAGCGCGAGGCCATCGCGAGCACCGGCATCGGCGACGGGATCGGCATCCCCCACGAGCGGGTCTCGGGACTGCCGCGCCCCATGGCCGCCATCGGGCGGCTCGCGGAGGGCATCGATTTCGCGTCCGTGGACAAGCAGCCGGTCCGGCTGGTCTTTCTCATCCTCACCGCGATGGGAGACGAAGGCACGCATCTTAGGATCATCGAAAAAATCGCGACGTTCCTCTCCAGCGAATACCTGCGCGGGCGGCTCCTGTCGGCGAAGGCGCCGGGCGAGGTCGTCGAGATCCTCCGCGTCGCGGACAAGTCCGTCCTTTCGTAAAGCACAGTAGGTGCCGGTCGAAGGAACCTGGAGGAGCGGGTCTAAGGTCTAAAGTCTAAGGTCGGCCGTTTGGGAACGTCCGTTCCGGACCTTTGGTCCGAGTCTCGGACGCTGCCATTCCGTTTCAGCCCGAGTTCCGTTGACCTTAGACCTTGGACTTTAGACTTTCGACCCGCGCCTGGAGGGAAGCTACGGCGCGGGGGCCGGGGCGGAAGCCTCCATCGGGCGTTCCGGGTGCGGGTCGTTCGCCTCGGGCTCGAGCCGCTCGTAGGGCGGGCCCGGGTAGTAGACCGAGCCCGGGGCCCAGGGCGCCGGGGGCTTGGCGCCGCCCGGGATCGGCACGTAGCGCTCTTCCGTGGACTTCAGCGCCGCCTTCTCCTCGGCGCGCTTCAGCTCGATGAGGTATTCGTAGATCCTGTCCTTGTCGCGCGAGGCGAACCCGACGGGCTTGCGGCAGCGCCAGTGGGGGTCTCGATCCACCCACGATCGGATCTCGAAGTCGGCGAGGTTCCGGTACCACTTGTGGCCATGACAGCCCAGGCAATAGGTATCGTAGACCTCCTTGCCGGAATGCGTGTCGCGCCAATACTGGGGATCGGACCACCCGATGCAGCCGGCCGCGATCGCAGCGGCAACCGCGGCGGCGACGGCGAACGTCCGTGCGGCGGCGCGGTTCATCGGGGCCTCCCCGGCGGGCGGATCTCGAGATAGCCGTTCCGGAAGAGCAGGGTGCAGAGATCGTTCTCGCCGAACTCGTAGACCCATGCCAGCCCCCCCATCCCCTCCTCGACAATCCGATCGGGGCGGCCCCAGGCGGCGAGGACCTGGTTTTTCGACATCCCCGGGAAGGGGTCGCGCAGGACGATCCCCTGTCGGACGGGCTCGGGCAGTTCGGGGTGCAGCTTCGTGTAGATCTCGTTGCTGACCGGATGGGAGAAGAAGAAGACGAGGTCCTCGCGATCCCGGAAGATCCCGCGGTCGAGCAGGAACTGCCCCCGGGCCCGCTCGTCGAGCGAAAGGTAGGCCCTCCGCTGCCATTCGAGCATGTAGGGCGAGGCCTCCCGGTAGCAGACGAGCTGGTCGCCCTGGAGCTTCTCCTCCGCCTGCGTATCGGCCGCCGAGCCCGCGCAGCCGGCCAGCGCGAGCGCGCCCAGCAGGGACAGCGCGGCTCGCCTCACGGCTCCGGCCTCCGCTCCCCGGGCTCCCGCGGTCCGGGCTTCGTCGCCGCGGTCGGGTCCGGATCCGTCCGGTAGGGCGGCGCCTCGAGGGGCCGCGCAAGCGATTTCTCGATCTGCTCGATGGCCCGGCCCGCCCGCAGCGACGCCCCGCGGTTCTCGCTGCGGAACGCCTGCTTCAACGCGGGCAGCGAGCGAGCGCCGATCTTCTGCAGCTCCGCCTGCGCGCGATCGGCCTCGGCCCATTCCTTGGCCCCCAGCCTCTCCACGAGCTCGCCGATCCGGGTCTCGACGGCCTGGTACTCCCGCCACCAGGCCTCCCACTTCTCGACGGAGGCGTCCCGCTGGGCGGGATGGTCGTACCACTTGTAGCCGAACGTCTCGTGGAACCCGAGCACCCCGCGGCAGATCTCCTTCAGGCCGCGGAAGGCCTCGTGGCGCACGAAGGTGTTGTCGTCCGTCAGGGCCCGGATGAGCGTGCCCACGGCCTTGAGCGAATGCGAGCGCCCCAGGCACCAGGCCGCGTAGCCCCGCACGCGCGCCGATTCGCCGCCCTCGAAATACGCCGTCAGCTTCGGCAGGACCGACGACTCGAGGGTTTTTACCGTGTCCGTGTGGGGCGCACTACCGCGGATCCGCCGGCGCGGGAGGGGCTCCCACGGAATCCGGTGGCAGACCCGCATCGCCCAGATCTTCACCTCCTCCTCGCCGTCGAGGGTCGAGAGGAAGGCGTCCCCGAGCCCCCAGAGCTGGCCGCGGACCCGCTCGTAGGCGTTCCAGCGGAGGGACGCCGGGTCCTCCTCCCGCGAGGTGTCCTTCCAGAGCTGCCAGCGCGGCTCCATCTTCTTGCGCTGGCCCCAGTCGAGCGGCTCCCAGACTTCGTAGAGCCTCTCGAAGGAAACCTTCTCGCGCTCGAAGATCTTCGCGACGTGCCGCAGGACCGCGATCTTCTCGTTCGCGGTGCCGCTGCCGAGCTTCCCGTGAATCTCCTCGATCTCCAGGCTGCAGGCCTTGAGATAGTCGATCTCGGGGCCGTCGGGCTGGCCGGCCTTGGCCTCCCGGATGATCTCGTTGGGCGTGAACAGGGTCTTGCCGAACGCCTCCGGAGAGGCCTCGCCGGGCGGACGCGCGGGCGGCGGGTTTTTCAGCTCGATCGTGTTGCGGTTCTGCATCCACCACTCGTGCCAGCGCTCGCGCAGGCCCACCTGCTCGTCGGGGGCGGACATGTAGTCGCGCTGCGAAGGCAGGTCCTGGGGGCCCAGGTAGGTGTAGATGAGATCCGTCATCCTCTCCTGGGCGCGGTTGCGGACGTCCTGCGAGTCGTGGAACAGAAGCTCGATGAGGCATGCCAGCTCGTCCTTCCCCGCGAGTTCGCAGATCGAGAGCCCGGCGTTGCGGCGCACGGATTCCGTGCGGTCCTCGAGGGCGAGGATCAGCGACGGGATCGCCTTCTGATCGCCGAAATACTGCATCTGCCGGGCGGCAAACGCGCGGCGGCGCTCGTCGTCGTTCTGGAGTTCCTTCTTCATCTGCTCGAAGTAGCCGGCCGGGTCGCCTCCGCCCGGAAACGGGCTTCTCTTCACGACGTCCGTGTAGCCCTTGCCCGGCGGAAGCGGCGGAGGCGCATCGCCGGCGGGCGCGATCGTCGCGGGGGCGGCCGGTCCCGAAGGCGTCGCGGCCGGAACCGGCAGGGCAGGAACCGCCGGGGCCTTCGCGTCCGGCGTCGCCGGATCCGGGGACAGCGGGACGGGAGCGTCCGCGGCAAGCAGCGGGAGCGCGAGGACGGACGCGAGCAACAGCCCGGCGCGGCGCTTCGGTTGCATCTTCGGGTTCCCCGACGGGGGATCTTCACAGTGTCCCGCCTCGGGGGAAGGAAGGCAAGTAGGGGCGAACCTGTGTGTTCGCCCTTGCCGCGCGGGGCGGACACATAGGTCCGCCCCTACAGAGAAACGTAACGTCGAAATGAACGCCGCCGTAGGGGCGATTCATGAATCGCCCCTACACGAGCGGCACGCGGACCCGCTATACTGGGCCGCGCACCGCGGGCGTAGCTCAGTGGTAGAGCACAACGTTGCCAACGTTGGGGTCGCGAGTTCGAACCTCGTCGCCCGCTCGTATCGATCGACCCTTGTTTTTCGAACGATTGAAAGTTCAAAGAACGCTTCGATGTTTTCCGATCGGTTCAGGCCCGGCTTCCTTCCCGCTCGCCGCGGAACGACAAGAAGGGCTCGGGGCGGGGGCTCGGATCGCAGCGACCTGTCGGAAGGCGGTCCAACGCCATGGAGTCGTCTACCGGCCGTGGACCGCGTGGAGACCGGGAGCGCGAGGCGAGCCACCGTCTCGAGCCCGTTCCCGGTTTGCCTCCCCGACGAAACAGCATGGAACCGCGAACCTCGTCGCCCGCTCGTTTTCATCCCCCGCCGAGCCCGATCCACCGCCCGCCCTGCCAGACCTGGACGGCCGCGGCGAACGCGACGACCGTCGAAACG
>CAYHQZ010000195.1:0-7487 GCA_964358555.1 uncultured Planctomycetia bacterium | reverse complement strand
CAAAACATCCCCGGCCCTTTCAAGCGCATGGAGAAGACCTGGCGGCAGATGCTTTGGGGGACTGGGGGACGGGACGGGGACTGGGGGACGTACTCTACTTTTCAACTTACAGGCTCTTCGCTCCCCCATCTCCGTCGTTCCATCCCCTTCGCACAGCAATTCGGAGGCGAATCGGGGAAACGAAATCGCGCACCTCCCGCCTATCCCCCGCCGGGCAGGACTTTCGCGCCTTCGATGGCAAGGTCGCGGTCGGTGCCCCAGACGGTGCGGATGCGGCGGGATTCCAGGAGGGCGAGGCTGGAGGCGTCCACGTAGGTGAGGCGCCGGCCGCGGTGGCGGTCGAGTTTCGCGAGGGTGGATCGGTGCAGGTCCGCATCGAGGGGGAGGAGCGCGAGGTTCGGGAGGTCCGCAAGCGTGAGACGGAACTCGCGGGCGGCGTCCTCGCCGAGGCGGTGGAGGAACCACCCGTAGGTTTCGGAAACAACCGCGAGCGAGGTGCACCAGGTTCTCGGGGGCTCGGAGAAGAGTCCGACGGCGGCGGCGTGATGGCGGTCGGTCCGGTCGAGGAAGGCGATGAAGACCCCGCTGTCGAGGAAGGCGGATTCCCCCTTCACGGCCGCCCCCGCCCGTAAACGACGGCGTCCACGCTCGCGCTCGCGTTCGGATCCCCCGAGGCAAGCGCGCCCGCGTGGCGCATCCAGGGCTTGTCCTTCTTCCGCGCGGGGGCGAGGGCGCCCGCGAGTGCCCGGCGGAAGAGCTCGGCGAGGGAGACGCCCTGCCGCCGCGCCTCGCGCTTGGCCTCCCGGTACTCCGGCTCGCCGAGGGAAATCTGCGTTCGGATCATGGTGTTATCATTATCAAATAAGGTGATAACTTTCGTCAAGATGCGGGTTCGACCGGCCGGTGGGCAAGAACCTCGAGGTTTTCGCTGCCTTCTGGCAACGGTCGGGACAAACCGGCGACCCGGCGCTCGCCTGAAGCGAGCGTGGGGTCCGAACTCGATTGGGCGATAGAATCCCCGGACCATGAACGGGCGCATTGGCGGGCGGGGGCATCAAACCTTCGCGGGCGGGCGCGCCATTTCCTTCCGCTCGGCGGCCTGGCCCGCCGCCCTCCCGGCCTCGCTTCTCGCCTCGATCCTACTTGGCTGCACGGGGGCGGGGACCTCCGAAGCCATCGACGAGAAGGGCAGCGACGGGACGATCGTGCGGGAAGTCCCGCAGCCAAAGCCCGACATCCCGCCGGCGAAAAAGGCCCTCCCGAAGGAGCCGTTGGTCACGCACGCCGACTTCCCCCAAGGCCTCGTCACGGCCTGGTGGACAACGAAGGATTCCGTCCGGCTGGGGGACAACGTCTCCGTCTGGCGCGGCGCGCGGCGGATCGCGGTCCTCGAGATCCTGCGGGTCGACGCGAATCTTTCCGTGGGCCGGATCGTGGAAGACGATCCGAACGAGCGGCTGCGGGTGGGCGACGCGGTTCGCAACGAAGGCCGGCCCGGGATGCCGCCCCCGCCGACGCCGGCCGCCCCGCCCTCCAACGCCCCGCCGCCGACCCCCGCTCCGGAGGCGCCGGCCCCTTGAGGATTCCCGCCGCCGACGGCGCGTTCGATCCGGCCCTCGTGGGCCTGCCGAAGGCATTTCCGGGCGCGCAGCTCCTGGAGAAGGTCCTGGAGAACGGCCTGCGTGTCCTGGTCCTGCCGCGCCGCAACCTCCCCGCCAGCGTCGTGATGTCCTGGATCCGGGCCGGCCCCATCGACGAGACGCCCTCGACATCGGGGCTGTCCCACTTCCTGGAGCACCTCCTCTTCCGGGGCAGCCGCGCCTTCGGGCCGGGCGTCCTGGACCGGATCACCTACCGCGAGGGAGGCGAGAACAACGCCTTCACCGGCTGCGACACGACGGCCACCTATTTTTTGCTGCCGGCCCGCGGCTGGCGGATCGCGCTCAAGATGGAGGCGGACCGGATGGGGAGGCTCTTGCTGCGGGCGAAGGACGTCGAGACGGAACGCTCGGTCGTGCTGGAGGAAATCCGCGAGAGCCTCGACAACCCCTGGGACGCGCTCTCCCGGAAGATGGATCGGGCGGCCTTCCCGAACCACCCCTACGGCCGCGGCATCCTCGGCTCCATCCGCACGATCGCGCGCGTGAGCCGCGCTAAGATCGCACGCTTCTACCGGCGCCTCTACGTCCCCGGCCGGACGATCGTCCTCGTCGCGGGCGACGTGGAAGCGCGGGAGGTCTTCCGCGAGGCCGAACGGCTCTTCGGAAAGCGGGCCGCGGGGCCGGCCGAAGCCGACACCGAAATCCGGCGCAGCCGGCCGCGCGCGCGAAGCGCCCGGATCGTCGTCGCCGAGCCCGAGGGCCGCGTCGCCCGGGTGCGACTCTCGTTCCCCGGCCCGGCCCTCTCCGATCCGTCGTTCCTCCATGCGCTCGTGTTGTCCCACATCGCCGGGTGGGGCCGCGGCTCGCGTCTCTGGCGGGAACTCGTGGACCGGAAGCGCCTCGCAACGACGGTCTCCGCGGGACTCGACGGCCGGCTCGCGGGGGGCGAATTCCACGCCAGCGCCGAGGCGCGGCACGGCGTCTCGCCGGACCGATTGGAGCGCGAACTGCTCCATGTCCTCTCCGACCTCCGGCGTTCGCCCCCGCGGCCTTCCGAGATCGCCCGCGTGACCCGGTCGCTCCGGGTCCAGCACTTCTCGGGCCTCGAATCCCTCTCGGAGACGACCTCCGACGTCGGCTACTTCCGGAGCCTCGGATTGCTTCGGGATTTCCTGGAATTCCCGGAGGCGCTGCGGCGCGTCTCCCCGGAGGACGTCCGGGCGGCGGCAAGGACCTGGCTTTCGATCCGATCGCGCGTCAGCGGCCATTCGATCCCGAAAAACCCGGATCGCGCCGCCGGCCTTTCGCGGCGGATTCCCCGGGGAAGCCGCGCCAACCCGTTTCGCGGCGTCCCCGCGACCCGGTCCGTCGCCGCGCCCCGCAGGATTCGAGGGATCCTCCCCGGCCTTCGCCGCGAGGTCCTGGAAAACGGCCTCGTCGCCCTCGCGCTGTCCATGCCGTCCGTCCCCCTCGTCGCGATCCAGGCCTCCCTCGAGACGGATTCCCGCTTCGAGCCGGAGGGCCTCGAGGGCCTGGCGGCGCTCACGGGAAGGCTGCTCGAGGAGGGCACCCGCAGGCTCGGCCCCCGGGAACTCGCGAAGGTCGTCGAGGAGGCCGGAGCCGCGTTCGACTCGGGCCCTGGCGGCATCCACTCCAAGTGGGCCCGGGAGGATCTCTCGAAGGGCATCGCGCTCTCGGCCGAAGTCCTGCGGACGCCCGCGTTCCGCGAGGACGCCATTCGAAAGGAGAAGGACGACGCCCTCCAGGCCATCGAGTCCGACGCCGAGGACCCCCGCACCGTCGCGCACATCGGCCTCTGCCGGCTCGTCTACGGCAAGCATCCCCTCGGCCGGAACATGCTCGGAACCCCCGAGAGCGTCCGGCGGATCGGCCCCGAGGCCGTCCGGGCGTTCCACGCGAGGGTCTACGGCCCCCAGGCGGCCATCGTGGCATGCGTCGGGGATCTCGATCCCGACGAGGCGATCGAGCGGATCCGGGAAGCCTTCGGGGACTGGCGGCGCGCGCGGCTCCCCCGCCTCCCGTTGCCCCCGATCCGGCGAAGGCGAGGCGGGCGCGTGGCGGCCGCCCCGATGGAACGCCACCAGGCGAACATCTTCCTGGGGCACCTCGGCCTCAAGCGGACCGATCCCGACTACCTCCCGATGCTTGCCCTCAATCCCATCCTCGGGTCCAATGCCTCGTTCACGGACCGGATCTCGAAGCGTCTCCGGGAGCAGCTGGGGCTCGCCTACTCGGTCCATGCGTCCGCAACCGAGGGGGCATCCGCCTACCCCGGCCTCGTCATCGCCCACGCGGGATGCGCGCCTTCCAACGCGGAGCGGGTGGCGCAGGAACTTTCCCTCGTGTTCCGCCGGCTCGCGCAAGAGGGCCCGACCGAATCCGAATTCGAGAATGCAAAGACCCACATGATCCGGAGCCACCCGCTCGGCTACGAGACGATTTCCCAGTGGGGGGCGTATCTTTGCCACGTGGAGCGCTACGGCATCCCCTTCGACGCCTGCCGGACGTTCCCCGGCCGGATCCACCGGCTCCGGCACGGCGAGATCCGCGCGGCGATCCGCCGCCGCCTGCGCCCGGACGACCTCTGCCTCTCGGTCACGGGCCCCGGCGCCGACCGGATCGACTGGGCCTCGGCGCTCGCGCGGCGGTAGGCCCTGGAACGCGGGCGCGCCTTGGGCGACACTGGAGGCATCGTGCGCGCGAACATCCGAACCGCCCTGCTGCCGGCCATTTTCGTCGGTTGCGGCTTTCTCTGGGCCACCGAGGATCCGGCGCCGCCCCCGCCTGCGCCCCCGGCGAGCGAAGTCCCGAAGCAGGCCCCGGCGGCGCCGAACCCCGAGAAGCCGAAGCCGGAAGCCCAGCCTGAAAAAACCGCGCCACCCGCCCCTGACTTCCTGAAGCGGACGCTCGCGCCCGGCCGCTGGGTCGAATTCGAGGCCGCAGGGCTGCCGGGAATGGAGGCCGGCGACGCCCTCTCGATCCGGTTTTCAAACCTCGGCGAAACCGAGAAGGACGGGAAGAAGACCGCGACGCTCGAGATGCGCCTCGTCCCGAAAAAGGGCGGCCAGCGGATCTGGTTCCAGTGCGCCACGGAGAGCGCGAAGATCTCCCCCCTGGAAAACCCCTTCGCCGAGGCAAAGTCGATCATCATGCAGATCCAGAACCACGAGCCGTGGATCCTGGACGAAACCGAGATCAAGGAACGCCGCGACCGCAAGGGCCGCTCCTCCCAGCTCCTTCGGTTCGCGACGCAGAAGAACGGCCTCGTGCCCTTCATGAAGGACATCGACTGGAAGGAAGCGGGCAAGGAGAAGGTGAAGGGCGTCGAAGCGACCGTCCGCGAGGGCGTCCGCCGCAAGGACGCCGATCCCGCCTGGACCCTTACGCACCTGCGCCTGCTCGAATCCGACAAGGTCCCGCTCGGCATCGCGGGGCTCGAATCGAAGGGGACGTGGAAGCGGGAGGGCGCCGAAAAGCCCGTGGACTTCGACGCGAAGCTTTCGCTCGAGGGATCCGGCGAGGGGGCGAAGACGGAAATCGTTGGCGAGCCCGGACCGGTCCCCAATCTCAACAAAGGCCCGTAGCCCCTTGGACGAGGCCCTCTTCGGCGCCGATCCGGAGGAGGGAATCGTCGCCGTCAAGCCGGAAGGCGACGCGGCCGTCCGGCTCTGGGTCCGAAACGGCGAGCGCGTCGGCACCCGCGTCGAGCCGTTCCGGCCGTTCGTCCTCCTCGAAAGCCCCGCCCTTCTCGAGGGATTCCCGCTGCCCTTCGAGACGCAGCCCCTCGAGGGCGACCGGGCGCTGCGCGCCCTCGCGACGTTCGGGACGTTTTCCGCGGCGGCGAAAGCGAAGGACTTCCTGCAGAAGAAGACCGGCCTTTCGCCCTCGAAGGCGGAGACCCCCTACTCCTATTTCTCCGACCCCGTCCACGCGTTCCTGCTGCGGACCGGCAAGACCCTCTTCAAAGGCATGCCCTTCGAGTCGGCCTGCCGGCTCCAGCTGGACATCGAGACCTACACGACCGAGGGCTTCGAGTTCCCGAACGCCGAGCGGGAGGGCGACCGGATCACCGCCATCTCGATGTGCGATTCCGAGGGCTGGGAGCGGCTGCTCTTCGGCCGGGACCTCTCCGAACGCGAGATGCTGGCGGCCTTCGTCGAAGCCGTCCGCGAGCGCGACCCCGACGTCCTCGAGGGCCACAACCTCTTCCGCTTCGACCTTCCCTATCTCGCCGCGCGCGCGAAACGCCTGGGCGTGCCGCTCTCGATCGGCCGCGACGGCTCCGCCCCTTCCGCGCGCGCCTCGCGCCTCCAGATCGCCGAGCGCACCATCGACTACCCCAAGGCGGAGATCGCGGGCCGACACGTCGTCGACACCTGGATCCTCGCCCAGATCCACGACGTCTCGTCGCGCGACCTGGAATCCTTCGGCCTCAAGGACATCGTCAAGCAGCTGGGGCTCGCGTCCGCGGACCGGACCTATCTCGACGCATCGCGCGCGTCGTGGTATTTCGACCACGAGCCCGAAATCCTCAAGCGCTACGCCCTCGACGACGCCCGGGAGGTCCGCGCCCTCTCCGCGCTGCTTTCTCCGCCCTTCTTCCTCCAGGCCCGGATGCTGCCGTGGTCCTACCAGGACGTCGTCGTGCGCGGGAACGCCACGAAGATCGAATCCCTTCTCGTCCGGGAGCACCTCCGCCGCCTCTCCTCGGTCCCCAAGCCCTTCGAGGGAAAGGCCTACGAGGGCGGCCTCGCCGCCTCCTTCCGCGAGGGAATCATCCGGGACGTCCTGCACATGGACGTAGCCTCCCTCTACCCTTCGATCATGCTCGCCGGCCGGATCGGCCCCCGGCACGACGCACAAGGCGTGTTCCTGGCCCTGCTCAAAACCCTGCGGGCGCTGCGGCTGGACGCCAAGCGCCGCTCCCGCGAAGCCCCCTCCGAGGCCGAGCGACGGGAGGCCGGGGCGCTACAGCAGACGTTCAAGGTCCTCATCAACTCCTTCTACGGCTTCCTCGGCGCCGAATTCGCCCGCTTCAACGACCCCGAGGCGGCGGCCGAAGTCACCCGCCGCGGCCGCGAAATCCTCGCGACGATGCTGGAGCGGATCCGGGCCGAGGGCGGCTCGCCCATCGAGGCCGACACCGACGGCGTCTACTTCACCCCCCCGCGCCCGGGAATGACCGAGCCCGACGTCGAGGCCCTCGTTGCGCGCGTCAACGACGCCCTGCCGGAGGGCATCGAGGCCGAGTACGACGGCCGCTACCCGGCGATGCTCGCCTACAAGTCCAAGAACTACGCCCTCCTCGACGCCGCCGGCCGGCTCTTCATCAAGGGCTCGGGGCTCAAGTCCCGGGGACTGGAGCGCTTCCAGCGCGAGTTCCTCAAGGGCCTGATCCGCCTGCTCCTCGAAGGGGCCGCCGCGGACGCGCGCGCGCTTCTCTGTAAATGGGGAGATCGGATCCGGACCCACGACTGGACGCCGCGCGAGTTCGCGAAGACCGACACCCTCCAGGACCCGCTGGAGGCCTACAAGGAAAAGATCGCCGCGGGCGCCCGCAACCCCGCGGCCGCCTACGAGCTCGCGATCTCGACGGGCCGCCCCTTCCGCCCGGGCGACCAGGTCTCCTACTACGTCACGGGCACGAAGAAGAGCGTCACCGGCTACAAGAACGCGAGGCTCGCGAGCGCCTGGAACCCGAAATCACCCGACGAGAACACCGCCTACTACCTCGCAAAGCTGGAGGAAGTGTGGAAGAAGTTCGAGCCCTTCCTCGCGACCGCCCTTAGGACATAGGGCGGCGACGACCCCTGTATTCCTAGGGACGAATAACAAGAAGGGGGTGGGGTGGGGGTTCGGATCGTG
>CAYHQZ010000194.1:0-7499 GCA_964358555.1 uncultured Planctomycetia bacterium | reverse complement strand
CCGCACGGTCCACGGCATGTAGACAACTTCATGGCGTTGGACCGTGCTCCGACAGGTCGCTGCGATCCGACCCCCTCCCCTCGCCTTTTCGCTGTGCAGTAGCTCGTTTTCGCTTTCACTCCCGTTCCACGGACAAGCATCCTGGCACCGATCGCAGCCGAAGACGGACAGGCCCATTCGGGGCCGGAGGTCCTCGGGGATCGCGCCCTCGTGCTCGATGGTGAGGTAGGCGATGCAGCGGCGGGCGTCGAGGATGTGCGGCTCCACGAGGGCGCCGGTGGGGCAGGCCTCCAGGCAGGCGCGGCAGTCGCCGCAGGCGTCGGGCAGGGGGGTGGAGGCGGCGAGGTCGAGGCTCGTCAGGATCTCGCCGAGAAAGAGGCGGGAGCCGAGCGTTGGGTGGATGAGGCAGGCGTTCTTGCCGATCCAGCCGAGGCCGGCTCGGCGGGCGTGGGCGCGCTCGAGGATGGGGGCGGTGTCGACGCACGCTTTCGTCCGCGTTCCCTCGCCGCCAACCTCCCGGATGGCCGCCTCGAGCCGGCCGAGCATGCCCCGGAGGACGTCGTGGTAGTCGGGGCCCCGCGCGTAGCGGGCGATGGGAGCGGCCCCGATCGAGTCGCCGTAGGAGACGGCGACGCAGACGACGGAGTTCGCCCAGGGGCAAAGCGCGCGCGGATCCGCCCGCTTCGCATGGTCGCGGCGCATGAAGGCCATCCCGGCCTCGAAGCCTTGATCGAGCCAGCGGGCCAGCGCGTCGGCGCCCGGGGGGATGGCGGCCGGGGCGACGCCCGCGAGGGAAAAACCGATTTCGCGCGCGGCCTCCAGGATCCGGGCCTTCGCGTCAGGGGGCACGGGGGGGATCCTTTCTTTCGGGGGCCGCCGGGAGGGAGAACTCGGCGAAGACCCAGCGATGGTCCGACAGGATGGAGGCGCCGTGCTCGCAGCGCCGCGCGATGAACGCGCGGTTCGCCCAGATCTGATCGATGGAGAGGACGGGAAAGGGCATCGGCCAGGTGGCGGTGCAGCCGCGGCCCGCGGTTTCGAAGGCGTTGCGGTAACGCGCGCGGAACGGATCGAGGAAGGCGGAGTCCGCCGGCGTGTTGAAGTCGCCCATGAGCAGGACGGGGTCCCGATCGAGGGGCGCCAAAAGCCCGCGAAGGCTCTCGAACGAGGCGCGCCTCGAAACGAGCGGATCGGAGGCGAAATCCACGAGGATGATCCAGAGGCGCCGGCCCCGGACGTCGAGCAGGTATCGCTTGGCGACGTTCCGGCCGCCCAGGGGCTCCAGGACCGATTTTTCCACCGGCCACTTCGTCGCCAGGGTGAACCGGCCCTGGGTCGGCTGGAGGGAATAGCCGGGCAGCTGCTCGCGCCAGAAGGCGTCCGGGACGGGGTCTTCCTTCCAGAGCTCGGCGATGGAGGCGAAGTCCGGCGACAGCGTCCGGATCTTCGCCGCGACCACGGGCCAGTGCTCCTCGGGGTAGGAGACGTTCCAGTGCAGGACGCGCAGGTCCGCCGGCCGCGCGTCCGGGGAGTTCGAGACGAAGGCGGTCGCGCGCCACCAGAAGAAGCACGCGACGGCGGCCGCGAGCGACAGCGCAGCGGTTCGGAACCGCCGCCTCGCGAGGAAGCCGAGGCCCGCGGCCGCGAACGCGACCAAGAGGACGGCGGGTGGGAACGCGTAGAAGAGGACCGAGAGGATGTCCACGTGGTCGCGCAGCGCGATCCGGACGGCCGCCGCGGCGAGCGCCACGATCCCGATCGCGGCCGGCACGGCGGCGATCGCGCGGCGCGCCAGCGACCTTGCTTCCACGGCCCCGAGGATAGCCGTCGCGGCGGGCCGGGGGCTACGCGTTCTCGCGGATGCCCCAGCCCTTCGCCTTCACGGCCTCGCGGATCCGCGCAAACGGCTTTTCCACGTCCTTGTCGGAAAGCGTCTTGTTCGCGGAGAGAAACGACAGGGTGAAGGCGAGGCTCTTTCGGCCGGCGGACAGCGGGGCGCCGCGGTAGAGATCGAAGAGCCGGACGTCTGCGAGAATGCCGCCGCCGGCCTCCCGGATGGCAGCGGCGACGTCCTCGCAGGGGACGGCTTCGTCCGCGACGACGGCGAGGTCCATCGTGACGGGCGGGAACTTCGGGATGGGGCGGTAGCGGGCGGGGTGGCGGGGGGCTAAGACGAGCGCCGGGATCGAGAGCTCGAACAGCGCGCCTGCGGCGCCTCGCCATTCGAGGCTCGCGAGCGTCGAAGGCGAAACGGCAGCGAGAATCCCGGCGGGCTTGCCTTCCAGCAGGACGCGCGCGGCGAGGCCGGGCGCGGACCAGGGAGGCGGCGCTGGGTCGGGCGCGTAGGACGGGGCGGGGGCCTCGATCGATTGCAGGGCGGCCTCGAGCGAGGCCTTGGCCTCGCGGAAGATCGCCTCGGTGTCGCCTCGCGCGACAAGAAGGCCGCCCAGGCGCGATTCCTCCCAGGGCGAGCCCTTCTCCCACGCAGGGATTGCCACCTCGCCCACCTCGAAGACGCGGACGGCGGGCGAGGTCTTCGCGTTCTTCTTCGCGATGGAGAGCAGGCCCGGGGCGAGCGACGTCCGCAGCCGCGTCGCCTCCACGTCGAGGGAGTTCTTCAGCCGCGGCGCCGGCGCGTCGAGGAGGCCGGCGTCCGCGAGCGCGCGATCGTTCGCGATGGTGTAGTTCATGACCTCGATGAAGCCCTCGCTTCCCGCGAGCGCGTCCCGCAGGCCCTCGGAAATCCGCCGGTCGGCCTCGACGACGGGGGGCGAAGCAGGCACGCGCGGCAGCGTCCGCGGGATCCGGTGGTAGCCGTAGAGGCGGCCCACTTCCTCCACGATGTCCTCCGGCGTCGAGACGTCCTTCGTCGCGCGCCACGACGGGACGGAAACGACGATCCGCTCCCCGTTCGCGCTCGCGCCGAAGCCGAGCCGCGAGAGCAGGGCGACCGAGTCTGCGGCCGGCACGTCGGCCCCGAGCCGCTCCGAGATGAATCGCGCCGTCGTTTCCACAGTGACGGGCGACGCCTTCTTCGGATAGACGTCCGTCATCGGCCCCGAGGCCTCCGCGCCAGGCGAGACCTGCGCGAGGAGCGAGAGCGCGCGGGCCAGGCCCCAAGGCGTCCAGGCGGGGTCGATGGACTTCTCGAACCGCAGCGACGAGTCCGACCGGAGTTTGAGCGACTGCGACGCGCGGCGCGTGACGATGGGATCGAAGTTGGCGGATTCGAGGACGGTCTCGGTCGTCGCCTCCGTGATGCCGCTCTCCTCGCCGCCCATGATCCCGGCGAAGGCGAGCGGACGCTCCGCGTCGGCGATGAGGAGGCCGTGGGCGGGGCAGTCGCGGACGATTCCGTCGAGGGCTTTCAAGCGCTCGCCCGGGCGCCCGTGCCGGACGAAAAGTTTTCCGCCGCGAAGCAATCGTCGATCGAAGGCGTGCAGCGGCTGGCCCAGGTCGAAGAGGACCCAGTTCGTCACGTCCACGAGGTTGTTGATAGGCCGCAGCCCCACGGCCTCGAGGTCGCGCTTCATCCAGGCGGGCGAGGGTCCCACCTTCAAGCCCGCGACGGGCAGGATCGAGTATCGCCGGCAGCCCTCGGTGTCTTCGACTTCCGCCGGGACGGCCGGGCCCTTGCCCGAGACGAGGGCCGCGAGCTCCGCGTCGGAGAGGTAGGGCTTGAGCGGGCGCTCGAAGATGGCGGCGAGTTCCCGCGCCATCCCGTAGTGGCCCCAGCAATCCGGCCGGTGCGTGAGCGACTTGTGATCGAAGGAAAGGACCGAATCGCCGGTTCCGAGGACGTCGGCGACGGGGGCGCCGAGGGCGGGCGCGCCCTCGAAGAGCAGGATTCCTTCGTGCTCGTCCGAGAGGCCGAGCTCGCGCCGCGAGCAGAGCATCCCGCCGCTTTCCACGCCGCGGATCTTCGACTTCGCGATTTTCGTCCCGTCCGGCAGGACCGCGCCGGGCAGCGCCAGCGGCACGCGCCTGCCCACGACGAGGTTCGTGGCGCCGCAGACGATGGCGAGCGGCCCCTCGCCGATGGTCGCCTCGACGAGGACGAGCCTATCCGCGTTCGGGTGGCGGTCGATTTTCCGCACCTCGGCGACGACGATCTTGTCGAGCGAGGGCCCGACGGTCTCCACGGCCTCGACCTCGGCGGTCGTCATCGAAAGGGCCTCGCCGACGGCCGAGGGCGTTATCCCCGAGAGGTCCACGTAGCGCTCGAGCCAGCGGATGGAGAGCTTCATCCCACGCGCTCCAGGAACCGCAAATCGCCGCCGAGGAAGAGCCGGATGTCGTCGATTCCGTACTTGAGCATCGCCAGGCGGTTTAAGCCCAGCCCGAAGGCGAAGCCGCTCCACTCGGCCGGGTCGATCCGGCCGGCGCGGAGCACGTTCGGATGCACGAGGCCGCAGGGCATCAACTCGATCCAGCCGGTCTGCTTGCAGACGGAGCAACCGGCGCCCTTGCAGAAGACGCAGGCCATGTCGAGCTCGAAGCCGGGCTCGACGAAGGGAAAGAACCCGGGCCGCAGCCGCACCTTGGGGTCGGTCTCGAAGACGGCCTTAAGGAACGTCTCCATGACGGCGACCATGTGGGCGACGGAAACGCCCTTGTCCACGTAGAGGCCCTCGACCTGGTAGAAGGTGTTCTCGTGGGTCGCGTCCACGGCCTCGTAGCGGAAACAGCGGCCCGGCGCGATCGTCCGGATGGGGGGGCGGAAGCGCTCCATCGCCCGGATCTGAACGGGGGATGTGTGCGTGCGGAGCACCCGGCCGTCCTCCAGCCAGAACGTGTCCTGCATGTCGCGGGCGGGGTGGTCCTTCGGGATGTTGAGGGCCTCGAAATTGTGGTAGTCGTCCTCCACCTCGGGTCCCGTGAGGACGCCGAAGCCCATCGAGAGGAAGATCTGCTCGACGTCGCGGCGGATTCGTGTGATGGGGTGCAGCCGGCCGCGCGGCAGCGGGGTGATTTTCGCGCTTTCGCGCGACGCGGCGGGCAGCGTCACGTCCAGCGCCGGCCCCGCGGCGGGGGTAGCGGCCGACAGCGCGCGCTCCTTCGCCTCTACCATCTCCTGGAGCCGCTTCTTCGCCTCGTTGAACGCGATGCCGAAGGCCTTCTTCTCCGCGGGCGGCGCCTTGGCGATCCCCTCGGCGAACGCGGCCTCCAGGGGGGACTTGCGCCCGAGGTATTTGGCCTTCGCGGCCTTCAGCGATTCCTCGTCGGCCGCCGCCTCGAAAGCGGATCTCGCCTCGGCCTCGATGGCGGTCAGATGCGAGAGGGATTCGGACATGGGAGGGAAGGATTCTAACGGTATCCTCCGCCCTGGAGAAAGAATGGGAGAAACCGAAAAGGCGGGGACGCCGGGGGAATTGCCCGCGGAGCCCGTTCCGTCACCGGCTCCAAAGCGGCGGCGGCGCCGGCGGATCGCGCTTGCGCTGGGGGCGGTGTTCGTGCTCGGGGTCCTGGGCCTGGCGGGATCCTGGGCGCTCGTGTCGGCGAGCGCGAGCGGGCGGCTGTATGCGGACGTCTCCGCGATCCCGCACCGTCGGGTCGCCGTGGTGCTCGGCTGCGTGAAGACGCTGTCGGACGGGAGATCGAACCAATTCTTCCGGGCGCGCATCCGGGCGGCGGCAACGCTCTTCCGCGCCGGGAAGGCGGACGTCCTGCTCGTGAGCGGCGACAACGGCCGCCACGGCTACGACGAGCCGACCGATATGCGAGAGAGCCTGATCGCCGCCGGAATCCCGGCCGATCGGATCGTCTGCGACTTCGCCGGCTTCCGGACGCTCGATTCGGCCGTCCGGGCGAAGGAGGTTTTCGGGCAGTCGGAGGTCACGTTCGTCTCCCAGGCCTTCCACAACGAGCGCGCGATCTTCATCGCCCGGGCGCGCGGCCTGGATGCCATCGGCTACAACGCCGACGACACCGATACGGTCGGCGATCTCAAGGCCCGCGCCCGCGAGCTCCTCGCCCGCGCCATGGCGGTCCTCGACGTCTACGTCCTCGGGACCGGGCCGAAATACCTGGGGCCGAAGGTCGTGATCGAGGCGAAGTAGGCGCGCGTCAGCGGCGCTTCACGTCGACCCGCACGGCGCCGTCCTCTTCGTCCGTCGAGAACTCGACGTCGAGGAAGGCGCGGATGACGTCCATGTTCGTGGAGGCGTGGGGCGAGAGGCCCGTCGAGGTGAACGAGCCGCCGCCTGCCAGCGCCATCGGCAGGAGCACCTGATCGGTCAGGTATTCGCCGGCCGCGGCGGACGAGGCGAGGTAGCGGCGGGCCTGGTCGGAGGCGCGATCCGCGACGGCCTCGGCGGGGAGTCCGCGCTCGCCGAAGGCCGTGAAGAGCTCCGTGACGCCCTCCGATTCGATCTCCACCATCGCGGCGTTCCCGGGGCCGGGGGATTCCACCTCCTCGGCCTCAAGGTCCGCCTCCGTCCAGGAGAGGCGCTCCCGGATCCGATCGACTTCCGTCCGCGCGATCCGGAGCGGCAGGTTCGAGACGATGGCGCGGGCCCGGCGCGCGCGGATTTCGCCCCGGAGGCCGATGTCGAGGCGCAAGAAAGGCGCGGGCTCGATGGCGACCGAGATCCGCCCGCCGCCCGCCGGGAAGAAGCCGTGGCGCTCGAGTCGGGCGGTCACGTTCGGCCCCATCCGGCGGACGAGCGGCAGGAAGGCGCGATCGATGAAGTCGAAGGGCGGCGCGAAGGGATTGTGCGTGCCGCCCTCGATCGAAACCGTGGAGGGACCGCCCGCGAGCAAAAGCGCCGGCAGGATCGTCTGCAAGACGAGCGTCGTGCTGCCCGCCGTGCCGACGGCAAACGCGTACGTGCCCGCGTAAATCCCCGACGGCGCGAACGAAAGCGCCATGGACCCCAGCTCCGCCCCCTCCACCTTCGCGCCGCCCACACGCGCGGCGGCCTGGACCGCCGTCAAGTGCTGGCGCAAGAGCCCCGGCTTCTTGCGTCCCGCCCGGATCCGCTCGATCCGGAGCCGCCGCCCGGTCGCGAGCGAAAGCGAGAGCGCCGTCCGGAGAATCTGCCCGCCGCCCTCGCCGCGGGAACCGTCGAGGAGGACGTCGGGTTCGGCCATGGGCATTCTTTCGGGCGAGGTTCCGGAGGATACCTCATCCCTTCACGCACACCACCTGGCGCAGCGTGTGGACGATTTCCACGAGATCCTTCTGGGCCTCCATCACGGCGTCGATGGACTTGTAGGCTCCGGGCGTTTCGTCGAGGACGTCGGCGTCCTTGCGGCATTCGATGCCGGCCGTCGCCGCGGCGTGGTCGGCGAGGGAGAACTTCCGCTTCGCGGCCTCCCGCGACATCGACCGCCCGGCCCCGTGGCTGCAGCTCATGAGGCTGTCCGGATTCCCCAGCCCCCGGACGATGTAGGAGCGGGTCCCCATGCTGCCGGGGATGATGCCCATGTCGCCGGCGCGCGCCCGGACGGCGCCCTTGCGCGTCACGAAGAGCTCACGGCCGAAGTGCGTCTCGCGA
>CAYHQZ010000193.1:0-7612 GCA_964358555.1 uncultured Planctomycetia bacterium | reverse complement strand
TGAAGATCGGCGAGGACTTCGAGGTCCACGAAAAAGAGCACTCGGTCGTGCTGACCGAGGAGGGCATCGAGAAGGCCCAGCGGATGGTCGGCGTGGACTCCTTCTACGACGGCAAGAACATGGACTGGCCTCACGTCATCGACCAGGCCCTGCGCGCCCACTACCTCTATCGCCGCGACAAGGACTACGTCGTCGTCCAGGGCAAGGTCATCATCGTCGACGAGTTCACGGGCCGGCTCATGCCCGGCCGGCGCTGGTCGGACGGGCTCCATCAAGCCGTCGAAGCCAAGGAAGCCGTTCGGATCGAGCGCGAGAACCAGACGCTGGCGACGATCACGATCCAGAACTACTTCCGGATGTACAAGAAGCTCGCCGGGATGACGGGCACCGCCATCACGGAGGCGGCGGAGTTCGACAAGATCTACAAGCTGGACGTCCTCTCGGTACCTACGAACCGGCCGATGCGCCGCGTCTCGTTCCAGGACGTCATCTACCGGACGTTTCGGGAGAAGCTCGACTCCATCGAGGAGGAAATCCTCATGATGCACCGCACGGGGCGCCCGATCCTGTGCGGGACCATCTCCATCGAGAAATCGGAACTTTTGTCCGAGCACCTCCACCGCCGCGGAATCCCCCACGAGGTCTTGAACGCAAAACAGCACGCCCGAGAGGCCGCCATCATCGCCCAGGCGGGCCAGCTCGGCCACGTGACCATCGCAACGAACATGGCCGGCCGCGGGACGGACATCATGCTCGGGTCGTTTTCGACCGAGCAGGCCCTGGCCCACTGGCGCCGCTGGGGACTCTCGCCCAAGGACGCGACCCCCGACCTCCCCCCCGACGTTCTCGAGGACCGTCTCCTGGATCACTGGATGCGCTGCTTCTTGCCGAAGGAGGCGGAAAAAATCCCGAAGGGCGAGCGCGGATACCGCCTCGAGGCCTTCTGGACCGAAATCGGCCACCCCCAACTCCGTCTCGCCGGCAGCATCGCGGCCATCGGCGGCCTGCACATCGTCGGGACCGAGCGCCACGAGGCCCGCCGGATCGACAACCAGCTCCGAGGGCGCTCCGGCCGCCAGGGCGACCCGGGCTCCGCCCGCTTCTATCTCTCGCTGGAGGACGACTTCCTGCGGATCTTCGCCTCCGAGAAGGTTTCCAACATCCTCCAGCGCATCGGGATGACCGAGGGCCAGCCCATCGAGAGCCCCATGGTCTCCCGCCAGATCGAGCGCGCCCAGCGCCGGATCGAGGAGCGCAACTTCGAGATCCGCAAGAACCTCCTCGAATACGACGAGGTCATGAACGAGCAGCGCAAGGTCATCTACGGAAAGCGCCAGCTCGTCCTCGACCACGGCCGCGTCCGCCACCTCGACGCGCCCTACCTCGCCGAGCGCCTGAAAACCCTCGCCGGGCGGGATCTCAAGGAAGGCGCCCTGGGGCCCGCCTTCCGGGACGAACTCGACCGCACCTGGATGGTTTCGAAGATCGAGGGCCGCCTCCTGCCCCCGCCGCCCGCCCCCGCCCCCGGCGCCCCCCCCGATCCGCTCGAGGCGCTCTCCCTCGAGGCCGCCCGCGCGGTCGGCGAGGAGACCGCCGCCGCCGCCGCGAAGGCCATCGCCCTCGGCGTCCCGCCGACGCATCTCGCCGCGATCGCCGAGGCGGCGAAGGAACTCCCCGACCTCGAGGCCGCCGACGCCATCGCCGCCCTCGAGCCCGCGGACCTCCGGGGCATCGTGTGGACCTGGATCGAGGAACTGCTCGACGACGCGATGCGGGACACCTTCCAGGCGAAGGACAAGGACCCCGACCCGGTCGCCCTCGGGCGCTGGCTTAGCCAGAAGTTCGGGACGGGCGGCGCCGAGGCCGTCATCAACCTGAAGGACCCGGACGCGACCCGCGCGCGCCTGCTGGAAGGCCTCAAGCGCGCCTACGACGAGCGCGAGCGCGCCGCCGGCCGCGAGATGATGCGCCGGATCGAGCGCTTCCTCGTCCTCAACGCGATCGACACGCGCTGGAAGGACCACCTCCTGAACATGGACCACCTCAAGTCGGGGATCGGCCTTCGCGGCTACGGCCAGAAGGACCCGAAGGTGGAATACAAGCGCGAGGGCTTCGAGCTCTTCGAGGCGATGATCGAGAGCATCAAGGAGGAGGTCACCGACCTGATCCTGCGGGTTCGCCTCGACGGCGAGGAGCGGATCGGGGTCTTCCGCGAGGACGCCTTCTCCTACGCCCAGCCGACCGCGAGCGCCGCCGCCGCCGCGGATGTGAACGCGCTGGCCGCCGAAGGCGGGGGCGAGAAGGTCAAGCCCATCCGCGCCGAAAAGCGGATCGGCCGCAACGAGCCCTGCCCCTGCGGCAGCGGCAAGAAATACAAGAAGTGCTGCGGCCCCCGAACCGCCGCCGAGGAATGGAAGCGCGAGCGCGAGGAATCCGAGCGCGCCCGCAAGGAGGCCCAGGCGAAGGCCGCCCCGCCCCCCGGCGCGCCGACCGCCCCCGGCGGGATGGTCCCCGTCGAGGAAGGCGAGGAAGAGGACAAAGAAGAAGCCGAGGAACCATCCCCCGAGGATTTCGAGGACGACGAGGACGACGAGGACGAGGAAGACAGCCAGAAGGGCCGTCGCCGGTAGGATTTCTCAGGGCGACGAGCCGGTCGCCGGCGGGCGCGGCCAGGCGGCTCGAAGCCCTCGAATCCCGGCGAACAGAAAAATCGCCCCGATCGCGGCCCACGCCATCAGCGCGCCGGAGCTTAAGCCCGCCTTGCGCAAGAACACCCACCAGAAATCGAAGCCCCACCCGAGACGCTCCTGGAAGGCGCCAGCCGTGGGCAGCGTGGATGCATAGCGGCCGAACAGGCGGGCCTGGCTTGCGAGCGTGTAGTCGGACCGGTAGTCGAACCGCGCGTCGTAATAGCGGCCGGTCCCCGCCTGGTCCTCGAGGAACGAGGTCGACACCCCGATCGCCTGCACCGCGACGCCGACGACCGCCAGGAAGACGACGATCCGCGCAAGCGGCCGACTGCGCTCCCCGAGCGCGCATGCGAGCGGCAGGACGAGCCCCGGCAGCAGCGGCACGAGGTATCGCGGCCCGAAGCAGTAGCCGCCCTCCCACTGCGCGTAGCCGGCGTAGAAGACCAGGGTCGCAAGCGAAAAGACCGCGACCGCGGCCGCGACGCCCGGAAGGCGCGCAAACAGGAGCCGGAATCCCGCCAGCGCCGCAATCACAATCGGGGCGAAGAGGAAGATTCCCTTGCCCGGCGAGAGCAGGAGGCCCCAAAGCCCATGAAGAATGGGCGTGGAAAACGCGTTGAGGGCCTTGCCCCCCTCCGCCGCGTCCGGATACCCGAACTGCAGCGGATCCCCGAACCGCGCGAGATTCAGCGCCAAGCAGGATGAGGCAAGGACGACGAACGGCAGGGCCATCGCCAGCACCTCGCGCCAGCCCGGCCAGCGCCTGCGCTCGAAGGCGAACCCGGCGGCGAGGGCGAAGGCCAGCATCGATCCGGGGACGAACCTCGTCGCGAACGCCCAGCCCGCGAGCGCGGAGGCGATCGCGAGCGAAACCTTCGAGCGCGTCTTAAGCCCCCGCGCAAGCGCAAGCCACGCGCCCGCGGCCAGGCAGGCCAGCAGCGGCTCCGCGAAGGCCTGCTTTGCGTAAACGGCAAGCGGCGTCGACACCCCGAGGAGCGCCGCCGTCGCGAACGCGATCATCGCGCCCGCCCCGGCGCGCCTGGCGAGCAGGAAGAACAGGGCGATCGCGATCGCCGCCGCCGTCGTGCTGAGAAGCGACGTCGCCGCCTCCCGCGCGAGAAACGCGTTGCGGCCCGGCATCGCGTGCTCCAGCAACCTACCTGCGAGGACGTGGTAGGGCACCGCGAGGACCGCCTGCCCGAACCCGTAGGGGCAGTAAGGCCGCCCGTCCTTCCCGAACCTCCCGTAGAAATGTCCCGCCCTCTCCATCTGGGGAACCGAAAGCCTTCCCTCGCCCGCCAGCGACTCCGTCATCGCATGAAAGGAATGCTCGTCGGTCGTCCGGCTCCGCCCGGAGGCCGCCAGAAGGAAGAGCCCCTGGAAGGCAAGGAACAGCGCGAACGCCAGCCGCGCGTCCGACCGCGGCGGCGCCTCCGCCTTGCGCCCCCCTGCAGGCCCCACGTCCGGAATGCCGGAACCCGGCCCGCTCACGGCGCCTCTGGGGTTTCCGTCGCCGGCGGGGCCTTCTCCTCGGTATTCTCGCGACGGCTCTTCCGGCCATCGCGCTTCGGCTTCTTCGGCTTCTTGGTCCCGGGCGCCGGGGATTCCCCGCCCGCCGGCGCCTTGGCGGCCGGCTCCTCCTCCGCGGGTTCCTCCTCCCCCGTCTCCCCGGCGGCCGGCTCCTCCTCCGCAGGCTCCTCCTCCCCCGCCTCCCCGGCGGCCGGCTCCTCCGCCGCGGGCGTCTTCGCCGCGGTCCCCTCTCCCGCGGCGCCCGGCGTCCCCTTCCGGAAGTGGCGCCTCGGATTTTCGGGCTTCTCGCCGGGCGGCATCTTCTCGACCGCCGGCTTCTCCCCTGCCGGCTTCGGCGCCCCCACAGGCGGCGCCGAGACCGCGCCGCTGCGCAGCCCCCTCCGCCCGGCCGCCTCGCCCTCTTCGGTCACGCTCACCCAGAATCGCGCCGCCCCCGCAACGCGCGGCTTCTGGACCGAAATGCTGCCCTGCCCGTTCTGGTTCGTGTCGAACGCCTTGAGCTTCGAAGACGGGCAATCCCCGGGATGCTGGTTGAGGAAAACCCCGTATTTGGTCTTCGGCTTCGCATCCTTCAGCGCGATCAGGACCCGGACGCTGGACTCCGAGAAATAGAACTTCGCGGTTCCGAACGCCTTCCCGCCCTGGTTGGAGGCGCCGTTTTCCGGCGTGAAGGCCTCGCCCTCATAGAGGGAGGCCGTCGGATCCTTCGCGGTGCCGGAAGGCTTCGGCGTGGACGTGCCCGATCCCGTCGCCGGCGGCTTCTTCCCGGCGTCCCCGCCCCCCGCCTTCGGCGGCTTCTGCGTGGTGTTCGGCTTCTTGCCGTCGCTTCCGGCCACCTTGCCCGTGCCGCCCTTCGGCGCCGGGGGCGAATCCAGGCGGGGCGCGCCCGGCCCCTCGATCCAGTAGACGTTGCTGTCGCACACCACAAAAAACCGGCCTCCCGCCGGATGGACGGCGATGCAGCGAACGTCCAGCCGGTGTTCGTAGGTGGTAGACGGGAGGACGTATTCCTTCTCTTTCACGCCCGTCGGCGTGAACCGGATGAGGTGCTTGTCGGTGTTGTGCGCGTAGATCTTGCCCGCCGCCTTGTCGAAGCCGAGGCAATGGGGATAGGAACCCTGCGCCAGCACGATGACGGGCTTCGAAAGATCGTTGACACGGTAGATGTAGGTCCCGTAGCCGCTAAGTTGGGGATGGTCCGGGACATTGTAGTTCCCGCCCCCCGAGGGCATCGCGACGTAGGCCGTGTCCGGGCTTATCTCCACGCTCTGGGGGTTCTGGCCGATCCGCGGCCCCGCCTCCTCGTAGACGAGGCCGCCCCCCTCGAGCCGGCAGCGGTGGAGGCACTCGGCGCCCTCGAAAATGACGTAGCGGCCGTCCTCGGTCAGGACGGGGAAGCGCGCGTAGAGGGGCGGCAGGGCGGTCGAGTGCTTCTTCGCCTGGCGCGAGCCCCGGATGAGGGTCTCCAACCCGACCGTCTTCGTGACGACGCCCTTCGCAAGGTCGATGAGGACGAGGGACTCGCCCCGGAACTTCGCCGTCCCCACGGCCATCGAGGAGCGGGCGCCGGCGCCGAGAAGGGAAACCCCCTGCGCAGGGATCTTCCTCTTCGGCTCGAGGGTCTTCTCGTCGAGGACCCAGACCTCCTGCGCCTCGTCGGCGACCACGCAGAGCCCCTCGGCGGAGCGGACCAGGCAGGAGACGTTCCGTTCGAGCTTGACGGTTCTCTCCTCGATGAAACTGGGCACCCCGATCTTGTGGACGACCCCGCCGGCCTTCTCGACAACGTAGAGATATTTCCCGTCGGACGAAAAGACCCCCGTCGGCACGAGGGCGCCCCCGGGGAAGTTCACCATCCCGACCTTCAGGTCGTCGACGTCCTTGCGCTCCTTGACGAGATCGATCCCCGTGACGACAGGCTTGCCGATTTCCGAGGCGCCCCCGCCGCCCGGCCCCGTCACCGCCCCGCCGCCGCCGCTTCCGCCGATCCATCCGCCCCCGCCGCCGGACGCCGCCCCCCCCGGCCCCGTCGCGACGCCGGGCTTCCCGCCTTCGTCCGCGGGGGCGTCGCGCCCGAAATCCACCGCGAACTCGGCCGGCTCCGTGTAGAAGGTCTTACCGTCCCCGCGCGTGAACTTCGTCTGGAAGACGTAGACGATGTTCAGCTTCTCGTTGGACTGCAGGGTCATCGTCCCCTTCGCGACCCCGTCCTTGAGGACGAGGGGATATTCCTTCGCGGCCGCGTCCACCGGCCCCCACGCCCCCTGCGCGTTCGCCTTCGGCGTGCCCTGGATCCGCGTCTTCGGAATCACCACGACCGACGTGTTCCGGATCTTCGCCAGCGGATCGATCAGGGCCAGCTCGACGCCCATCGTGACGACGTTACCCTTGCGCGAATCCTCCTTGATCCCGATCTCCCGCACCCGCCCGAGGAGCATCTCCTCTATCTCCCGCGGCGGGATCGCAAAGCCAATCCCCGTCCCCATCAGTTTCGCCACGGACACGCCTACGAGGATGCCCTGCTCCGTGACGATGGGCCCCCCGGAGTTGCCCGGGTTCATGTCCCCGTCGATCTGGAAGCGCTCGATCCGCCCGTAGTCGTCCTTCCGGATGCTCGAGATCGATCCCTTCCCGATGGTCGGCGCCGGATTCCCGCTCCCCGCGGAAAGCGACTCCCCGAACGGAAAGCCGATGATGTAGATGGGCAGCGTCTCCCGGATGCTCCCGGTGTCGGAAAGCCGCAGCGGCGAGGGCAGGTTCGCCCCCTTCACCTTGAGGATCGCGAGATCCCGGCTGTCGTCCGTGGCGACGACCGCCGCCTTGAGGACGCTCTCGCCCTTGCTCCCGCTGCGCAAGACGACCGACACGTCGTCCGAGACCTGACCGTCCTCCGTGACAACGTGCGCGTTCGTGACGACGAACCCCGAATCCGCCTCGCGCATGAGGAAGAACCCCGAACCCGTGCCCGACAGCTCCCCGTTCTCCTTGACCTTGACGAACACCGTCGAGGCCTTCAGCGACTCCAGCGTCGCCTCCGGAATCGCCTGCTGGGCGACCGCGAGGGCGGAAAGGAAAAACAGCGCGGCGAGCGCCGCAAACCGGGCGCGGAATTTGTGCATGCGTATCTCCGTTAGGGTCCTATCTCCTGTCGCGCCATCCTAGCCGTGGGGTCGACTTCTTTCCAGAAACGGGAGGGTCTCGCAAACTCCATCCACTGCGCAACAAGGAAGGGGCGGGGGGCGGACCGTAGCGACCTGTCGGAGCACAGGCGAACGCCATGAAGTCGTCTACCTTCCGTCGCCTGTGCGGAGACCGGGAGCCTAGGACCGTGCGCCCCCCCCCCCCCCCCCCCCCCCCCCAAACCGCCGCCCCCCCCCCGCCCCCGGGGGGGG
>CAYHQZ010000192.1:0-7614 GCA_964358555.1 uncultured Planctomycetia bacterium | reverse complement strand
GCGCGTCACGAGGATGTTCTTTCCGCCGTGGTGCTCCCGGGCGACGTAGTTGTGGTGGCAGTTCACCGACTGAAGCGGCGCCTCGAACGCCGGCACCCCCTCCGTGGCGCGGAGGGCCTCGATCACGGCGTCCATCATCAGCCGGCGGTTCGCCATCGCGTACTCCTGCGCCCATTCGACGCCCTGCATGTAATCGGCGAAGTGCCCCGTCCCCTCGGGGAGATAGGCGAGGTTCGGATCCGGAAGCGTGATGAAGAACCGGCGCATGTCGTCCTTCGCGAGGTCGATGAAGTGGCTGCCGATCTTGTTCCCGATGCCGCGGGAGCCGCTGTGGAGCAGGAACCAGACGCGCGCACCCTCGTCGAGGCAGACCTCGATGAAGTGGTTTCCGGTGCCGAGCGTCCCCAGGTGGTTTTCGTGGTTTGCCTTTCCGATGTCCGGATGCTTCGCCACGATCGCCTCGAGCCCGGGCTTGAGCGCAGCCCAGGCCTCCGCGACCCGCGGCGGCGGCGTTCCCCAGGCGCCCCGGTCGCCCGGCCCGCCGTGCTCCGTCCGCCCGTGGGGGACGCGCGATTCGATGGCGGTCCGGATCGCCTTGCGATCTGCGGGAAGGTCGCCGGCCTTCAGGCTCGTCTGGACGGCCATCATCCCGCAGCCGATGTCGACGCCGACGGCGGCGGGAATGACGGCGCCGGCGGTGGGAATGACGCTCCCGATCGTCGCGCCGATGCCCGTGTGGACGTCCGGCATCGCCGCGATCCATCGGTGGATGAAGGGCAGCCTGGCTGTGTTCTTGAGCTGCTGCTCCGCCTGCGGCTCCAGGGGAAGTCCCCGGATCCAGGCCTTGATGGGCGCCCCGCCCTCCGTCTCCAGCACGTCGTAGTTCCGATTGTCCATCGTCGTTCCTTTCCCCTGCATGATATGGATGAAGCGGCGCGCGCGGCGGCAAACGTTGGGGGAACGTTTTCCGATGCTCTGTCCTGAGCTATCGCTTTCGCGATCCGGGACTTTCACCCGGAGACCGTCGGATCAATGTAGTTCCCCCGGCATCCGCCGCGCGACGCCTTTCGTTTCAAAATTTCCGGCCGACGGCCGCGCGAATGCGTGGCGACAAGATCTGGTGAAACGTTTGCTCTACCGTTGAGCTATGGCCCCCTCGAGGCGGGGCCACCGGGATTCGAACCCGGAACCTTTTGGTTCGTGCCATGTAGTTCCACCGGCATTCGCCACGCTTTCGCGCCTCCGTTTCCGGGAGGAGCGCCGCGGCCGACCAACGGATGTCGAGACGATTCATGTTGGTGATGGAGTCCCGACGGCATTCGGTCACGGCGTATTCCTCACAAGACCACCGATTCGATTTTTCCGATCCAGTGCGCCGGGTTCAGGCGTCCGGCCGCGAACTCGGCGAGCACCTCGAACACCGCGTCCGAAAAACCGCCGATGTTCAGGATGTCCTCCCGTTCCGCGGCCTGGGTCGTCCCGTTCGGCTGCAGATCGATGCAGGCCATCCGGGCCCCGGGGTTGCGGCCCCGGAAGACGTTCCATTCCTCCAGCGTCTTCGTCCCGCGCCCGGCGCGGGCGTCGACCCAGGACTCGTTGTCGGAGACGTAGACGACGAGATTTCCCAGCGCCCGGCGCCGGTTCAGCAGCGCGAGCGGCGCGCCGCAGTTCGTCCCGCCGCCCCCGACGCCGGCCAGCGCACCTGCGTTCGTCATGACGCTGTCCCGGGGGTTCAGCCGGACGTCGACCACGTCCTGCTCGAACGGGATGACCTCGGCCCGGGGATTCTTCCGGAGGATGGCGGCCGAGACGAGGGCCGCCACGTCGACGCACCGGATGGCGCTCGTCGCGCCCTTCCGCGCCCCCGTGATCGCGGACCGCATCGACCCGGAGACGTCCGGGAAGACGAACACGTTCCCCTCGATCGCCGGGACGTTCGCGATGGCGGCTTGCATCGCGTCCTGGAGGGCGTCGCGCACGACGGCCGGGACCTCGCGGGCTGCGCTCGCGTAGGCGGCCATCAGCTGGTAGGGGAAGACCCGGGATCGGGCCAGCGCCGCCTTGTCCCGCAGGCGTTCCGCGACGAGGCGGTCCATCCCCGGCGTCTCGAAGACCCGGTGTCGGGCGAAGGTGTTCAGGTTCATCCGGGTCGCCTGCCAGGGCGCGTGGCGGGCGATGTCCGTCCACTCCCGCGTCCCGAGCGGCAGGGCGGTCAGCATCTGGAAGGGGACGTTCGGGACGTCCTTCGAGCGCCCCGCCTTGAACGCCTCGAAGCGCTGGACGATGTCCGGCAGGGCCTTGTCCGCGGGCGCCCGGCCGAGGAGCCAGCCGTAGAGGGCTTCCCGGGTCCCCGGCTCCGGCTTCGGGTGGACCATCCGGAGGATGTCCCCGAGGGACGGATCCTGGCCGACCGAGGCCTTCACGATCTCCTCGTCGGAGCGGGCCGCCAGCCAGCGCCGGATCATCCGCTTCGGGAGCGAGCCGAGCGACTTCCGCCCGACGGCGCCCGAGCGCACGATCTGGACGAAGGTGCGGAGCATCTTCCCGTTGTCGACGACCCGGGAGAAGACCTTCTCGAAGAGCGCGCGGTCCTTGATCGAGAGGACGGCGCACAGGAGGGCCGGCATGTCCTTCATGAAGCCCCGCTCCCGGCAGAAGACGGCCGCGCGGGCGATGAAGGCGGGCTCGATCGTTTCGCAAAGGGCGAGGACGCGGTCCCGCTGCTCCTCCGCGGAGGCGTAGAAGGTGCGGTTCATGCACCCGGTCGCGGCGAGCTGCGCCAGGGCGTGCTTCGGCGGCAGCGCGTAGGCCGGCGTCCCCTCGTGGTTTACGGTGTCGGTCTTCGGCAGCATCTTTCCCATCAGCGACCGGAACAGCGACTTGTTGGCCATGGTTTCTCCCATCCGGCCGGCGCCGGACCACGTCTCCGGCGCCGGCCAATCCCTCGTTTCTCCTTTTCACCTCGTGTTCGACTACGTAATAACAAAGGAAGTGCCAATCTCACGATTTTCTTTGCAGGATCGCATAACTATCATCATTTCAGTAATTTACGAAAATACGGCAAGAAATTCACGATTGCCTTCTTGTTGACGAAATTTATATAAAAAGATAAAGTAATAGCATAATGGATACGAAGAAGAAGCGTGTCGTCATCGGGCTTCTTGGCCCGGTGCTGGATAAGGGCGTCGGCCCGGAGCGCTGGGAGCATTGGCGCCCCACCGTGTCCTTGTGTCAGCACGAGAACCTTCTCGTCGACCGCTTCGAACTCCTCTACCAGAAGAAGTTCACGTCGCTCGCCGAGCAACTGCGCGAGGACATCCGGATCGTCTCCCCGGAGACGGAGATGAACGGCTCCGTTGTCGAGATCGGCGATCCCTGGGACTTCGAGGAGGTGTTCGCGGCCCTCCACGATTTCGCCCGCGCCTATCCCTTCCGGCCGGACGATGAGGAATACTTCGTCCACATCACGACGGGGACGCACGTCGCGCAGATTTGCATGTTCCTCCTCACGGAGTCGCGCCATTTTCCCGCCCGGCTGATCCAGACCTCCCCGCCGCTGCGGAGCAGGGCCGTCGAGGTCGGCGATTACCAGATCATCGACCTCGATCTCTCGAAATACGACCGGATCGCCACGCGTTTCCGGCGGGAGCGGACGGAGGGGGTTTCGTTCCTCAAGTCGGGCATCGAGACGAAGGACGCCGCCTTCAACCGCCTGATCGAGCGGATCGAGCGCGTGGCCATCGCGTCGAAGGCGCCCATCCTCCTCACCGGCCCCACCGGCGCGGGGAAGTCGCTCCTCGCCCGGCGGATATACGGGCTCAAGAAGGCCCGGCGGCAGGTGGAGGGGGCGTTCGTGGAGGTGAACTGCGCGACGCTCCGGGGCGACGCCGCGATGTCCGCGCTGTTCGGCCACGTGAAGGGGGCGTTCACGGGCGCGATGACGGATCGCGCGGGGCTTCTGCGGACGGCGCACGGCGGCGTCCTCTTCCTCGACGAGATCAGCGAGGTGGGGCTCGACGAGCAGGCGATGTTGCTCCGGTGCCTGGAGGAAAAGGTCTTCCTCCCCGTCGGCTCCGATCGCGAGGTCCAGAGCGACTTCCAGCTCATCGCCGGGACAAACCGCGATCTGTTGGACGAGGTTCGCCGGGGGCGGTTCCGTGAGGATCTTCTCGCCCGAATCAACCTCTGGACCTTCCGCCTGCCGGGCCTTCGGGAGCGCCGGGAGGACGTCGAGCCGAACCTCCGCTACGAGCTGGAGGAATACGAACGGCGCACGGGGCACCGGATTTCGTTCAACCGGGAGGCCTTGGAACGCTTCCTCCGCTTCGCCGCCGCGCCGGACGCCCTCTGGCGGGGCAACTTTCGGGACCTGAACGGCGCCGTCGTCCGGATGGCCACCCTCGCGCCGTCGGGGCGGATCTCGGCGGACATCGTCGGGGAGGAAATCGAGCGTCTCCGGTCCGCATGGCGGGCGCCGGATCGGTCCGAGGAGGATGCCCTCCTCGCCCATTGCCTCGGCGACGAGGGGCTGGCGGGGCTCGACCGCTTCGATCGCGTCCAGCTTGCGGACGTTCTCCGGGTTTGCGCGGAGGCGAAGAGCCTTTCGGGGGCGGGGCGGATCCTCTTCTCGGCCTCCCGCGCGAGGAAGAAGGCGGCGAACGACGCGGACCGCCTGCGGAAGTACCTCGCGCGCTTCGGGATCGACTGGCGGGCGATTCGCCCGTCGCCGGGCGGCATCCCCGGCGATCGGTAAGGCGCCAGCGCCCCGAGGGAGCCGGAACGCTTTTACACTTGACGTCGCGAGAGGAAATGATAGAAAATGGAAACGGGCCCCAGGGGCCGGAGGGTACGACGATGACTGAAGCCGGGAAAGGCGAGGCGGCGGCGGGAAGGGAACTCTACACGGTGCCCGAGGCGGCCGAGTATCTCGGCGTCAGCGTGCCGACGATTTTCCGGTGGATGCGCGATCGCACGCTGTCTTTCTACAAGATCGGCGGGGCGACGCGCTTCGACCAGTCGGGGCTCAACGCCGTCTTCGAGAAGACGACGGGCGAGAAGGAGGCGCGGGCCTCGTCCGGGCGCTGCGCCTCCTGCGGCCACAATGTTCTCGTCGAGGGCCGCGTCCAGAGCACCGGGCGGATGTACTTCCGCCCCGCGAAGACGAAGTTCTGGACGTTCCTCGAGCCGCTGATCCAGACCGAGGCGAAGATGTGCCCCGCCTGCGGTTTTTTGCATCTCTACGCCGACACCGAGAAGCTCTCGAAACTGAAGACGGAGAAGTAGCCTTCGGCACCGGGTCCAGGGCGGGAGGGCCTACGCCGTCGCCGTTGTCGCGGCCGCCGCGGCGTCCCGGCGCTCCGCGTCGCGCCGCCGCTCCATCTCCCGCAGCTCCGGCTCGAGCGCGAGCCGATCCACGTCGCGCATCCGGTCGATGAGGAGGATCCCCTCGAGGTGGTCGGTCTCGTGCTGGATGCAGCGGGCGAGCAGACCCTCGGCCTCCAGGGCGAAGGGCTTTCCGTCCCTTCCGATCGCCGAGGCGCGGATCCAGGCGGATCGGGGGATTTCCGCCGACAGCCCCGGGAAGCAGAGGCAGCCCTCGTCGGCGACGACGCGCCCCCGCTGTTTCTCGATTTGCGGGTTTACGAAGACGAGGCTGTCCTCGGGCTTTCCCGTCGTGTTCGCGACGAAGACGCGCGCGTTCCAGCCGACCTGCGGGGCGGCCAGCCCCACGCCCCTCCACTCCCGGACGCGCTCGAGAAGGGCGTCGACCTTGCGCCAGAATTCCTCGCCGAATTTCTTCACCTCGGCGCAGACCTCGCGCAGGCGCTCGTCCGGATAGGTGAGAAGGTGAAATTCCTCCATGGCAGGGTCTCCGCTTCCATTCTACCTTCTCAAGATGCGTCAGGAGGCGCCCCGCCCGCGCAGGACCGCGAAGGGGGTCTTCAGCAGGATCCAGGCGTCCAGGGCCAGCGACCAGCGATCGATGTAGTCGAGGTCCATCTCCATCCAGCGCTCGAAATCGACCTCGTTGCGGCCGGAGATTTGCCAGAGGCAGGTGACCCCGGGTTTCATGGACAGCCGCCGGCGCTTGGCGCCCTTGATTTCCTGGGCTTCGTAGAGCGGCAGGGGGCGGGGTCCGACGAGGCTCATCTCGCCGCGCACGACGTTGAAGAACTGGGGCAGCTCGTCGAGGCTCCAGCGGCGGAGGAACTTGCCAACGCCCGTCACGCGCGGGTCGTCCTTCACCTTGAACACGGGCCCCGACATCACGTTCGCGTCCAGGAGCTCGTCCCGCTTCGCCTCGGCGCCCAGGACCATCGTCCGGAACTTGAAGACGTCGAACTCCCGGAAGTGCAGGCCGGCCCGCCGCTGGCGGAAGAGCACGGGGCCCTTTGATGTCAGTTTGACGAGGAAAGCGATGGCGGCGTAGACCGGCAGCAGCGCGCAAACGAGCAGCGCCCCGGCGGCGATGTCGGCGACCGCCTTGACGGCCAGCGCGGCCGGCCCGGCCCGGCTGGTGGAAAACGAGAGCAAGGGGATGCCCTGCAGCTCGTCCGCCGAGGCGTGCATCGGCATCCGCTCGCCCTCGGGCAAAAGGATCGGGACGACGAGGAGGTTCACGCCCAGTGCCGCGCAGGCCCGATGGCACTCCAAGAACGTCCCGGCCTGTGCCTCGGAAAGGGGCAGCGCGTAGAAGACGTCGTCCACGACCCGCTCGTGGAGGATCCGGTCGAGATCGCCGGGCGTTCCGAGAAGGGGCGCGTCTCCCAGCGCGCCTTCCGGGGCCGGGGCGTCCGCGAGGTAGCCGGCCAGAGTGAGGCCCTGGGCCCCGGTCCGCTCGATCTCGTCGCGGATCCGCCGGGCGGCGAAACCGGTGCCGACGATCAGGGCGAAGCGCCGTCCGCGCGCGCGGCGCCGGACGAAGGCGAGGGTCGCGAGGATCAATCCCCGCTCGAGAGAAACGAGCGCGACGGCGAGGACGCCGAAGAGGACGAAGAAGGCCCGGGGCTGGTGCGCCTTCGAGAAGAGGTAGAGCGCGACGAGCAAAAGCCCCAGCGCCAGCGCTCCTGCGCGCGCCACGCGCCACAGCACCCAGCCCATCGAACGGCCCCGGTGGGCGCGGTAGAGCCCCTGAAGGGAGAACGAGAGGGCGTAGAGGGGGAGCGCGATCGCGAGGGTCCAGGCCAGTTCGCGGAAGGGGACCAGGATTTCGAGAACGCCCAGGCGGACGCCGAAGACGTCGAGGGTGGCGCCGTCCCAGGGCTTCCGGAGGGCGTGGGCCGCGAGGAAGGCGGCGGCGACGGCGCAGAGGTCCGCGACCCGGTAGAGCCGCCGCGTGAAGGCCTGACGCTCGAGAATCATGCGGCGGGCTCCGAGGGCGGCGGGGGCGGCGCCGGCGCGGGGGGAGCGGGCGTTGGTTCGGCCGAACGCGGCCGTCGCCGGAGGTTGTATTGCTTTCGTCGCAGACTTCTGCTGTGCCTTCTTTGGCGCCGTTGCCGCATACTTGATCCTGTGTGCAGACGGAGGGTTCGCCTACGCATGAGTAGCCGCCTTCGATTGCGCCGGTGGTTTCAAGGCCGACGGCGAATTGCCCGATGAGGCTGCTCTTGCGGT
>CAYHQZ010000191.1:0-7648 GCA_964358555.1 uncultured Planctomycetia bacterium | reverse complement strand
GCGCGGGCCGGGGATGAGGCGGGCGGGGGGGACGGCGGCGGCGAGGCCCCGGCGGCCGAGGACACGGGCGGAGGCGGGGGAGGCCACGGCGCCCCGGACGGCTTCGGAAAGAACGCGAAGGGCGCGGGCGGCAGCCCGAAAGCCGTCAGCGGCGGCGCGAGCGCCGTCGTCTCCGCGATGAAGGCCGGCGGGAACATCCAACTCGCGAAGGGCGACTACGACGTCCCCTACGAGGATTGCCTCATCAAGAGCAACACGACGTTCGACGGGGGCGGCGCGACGCTGTGGTTCCCCGCCAATAACCACAACGGCCGCGGCGTCGAGATCAACGGAACGAACGTCATCTTCCGGAACGTCCGGATCCGCAACGCAGGCGACAACCTAGGCTTCGGCTCCGCGCACTTCAAGGGCACGAAGGACGTCCTCGTGGAGAACGTCACCGTCTCGGGCTCAGGCGACGACGGGCTCTCCCCCGCCTACGACTGCAAGGACATTACGATCCGGTGGACCGCGTCGCTCGGTTCCACCCGCGCCTGCTTCATCAAATACGGCGGGACGAACGTCACGATCCACCACACCATCCTCTCCCACTACTTCATGCGCGGGCCGCTCATCTACGGCGGGAGCGTCGACTTCCGGAACAATCTCGTCGAGCACTGGGGCGACTGGGGCTCGAGGACCGAATCCGGCGGGAAGGCCAACTTCGTGAACAGCACGTGGCGGTTCGAGGGGTTTTCCGGCGGGAAGAAGGACGCGGCCATCCTCACGATGGGCGGCTCGTTCTACTCCTCCGGCAACCAGTTCATCGGGTGCTCGCAGCGGACGGAGGGCAGCGTGAACTCGCCCGTCGTCCAGGCCCCGCCCATCAACGGCCAGACGGACGCGAAAACCTCGCTGGACGCGGTCCTGAACGAGACCACCGGCGCCGGCTGCATGCCGCGCGACGCCATCGACAAGGCCTATCTCGCCTCGAAGGCGAAATCCGTCGGGGGCAAGACCGTCCCGGTCGGCCTCCAGGTCGAGGGCACGAACCGCCGGGGCGGCGGATCCTCCAAGGACAAGAAGTAGCGCGCCGGACCGGCACGCAGGCCGGCCCCCGCGCCTACCGCTTCGAGAGATCCCAGACGAGGATGGAGGTGTCGCGGCTCCCGGTCGCGAGTCGGCGGCCGTCCCGGGTGAAGACGGCGGCGAGGACGACGCCGGCGTGTCCCGTAAACTTGGCGCACTCCTTGCCCGTAGCGGCGTCGTAGAGCCGGACGGAGCTGTCCGTCTCGACTCCGACGACCCTTTTTCCGTCCGGAGAGAAGGAGACGAGCCGGATGATGTTCTCGAACGGGATCTTCAGGGTTTCGGCGCCGGTCAAGGCGTCCCAGAACTTCAGCACCTTGTCGGAGCCTCCCGAGACGATCCGCCGGCCGTCCGGGGAGACGTCGACGGCCCGGATGAGATCGTCGTGCGCGGAGATCTTCAGGCGCGCCTCGCCCGTGGAAACGTCCCAGACGACGATCGTCTTGTCGAGGCTGCCGGAGACGAGGGACTTCCCGTCGGGAAACCACGCGACGGACCGGACCCAGTTCAAGTGGCCCGCGAGCTTCCGGACGAGGGCTCCCGACTCGACGTCAAAGAGGTAGACGCAGTGGTCGGCGCTCCCGATGGCGAGAGTGCGCCCGTCCGGGGAAAAGACGACGGGGGACATCCAGCGGGGACGGCCCTCGCGGTCGGAGACGGGGATGATCCCGGGCGGAACCGCCGGGATCCGGTGCATCTCTTTGCCGTCCGGAAGCCGGACGATGTGCAGGGTGTGATCCCCGACCGCGGCGGCGAGGGTCTTCCCGTCCGGGGAGATGTCGACGGAGTACACGACGTCCGAAAAGAAGTCGATCCGCCCCTTCTCCACCCCCTTCTCGAGGTCCCAGACGATGACCGCTTTTTCGTCGCTGCCGGAGACGAGGGTCTTGCCGTCCGCCGACACGGAGAGGCTGCGGGCGTCCGTCTCGTGCCCCGGCGGCTTCATGAGTTGCCGGCCGGTGAGGGGGTCGATGAGGCGGATTTTGTGGTCGATCGAGGCGGCGGCGACGGCACGCCCGTCCGGGGAGAAGGCGACCGAGGTAATCTCGTAGACGGCATCCTCGTTCTTGTAGCGCAGCCTTCCCGACAGAACGTCCCAAACCCGGACGGCGGCGTCGCCGCCGCCCGAGACGAGGGAACGCCCGTCGGGCGAGAAGGCGATCGAGGTGATGTAGCCGAAGAAGCCCCGGAGGCGGTTGGTCTCGGCCCGGAGGACGAGATCCCACATGTAGATGGAAGGATCGGTCCCCGCGGAGGCGATCGTCCGGCCGTCCGGGGAGAATGCGACGGCCCGGATCGCGTCCTCGTGGCCCTCGAAGGAGCAGACCTCGGCCCCGGTCGAGACGTCCCAGACGTGGAGCGTGAAGTCCCCGCCCCCCGAGGCGAGCATCTTCCCGTCCGGCGAGAAGGCGACGGCGGCGACGGGCTCCGGCTGCTCCGGGATCTGGCCCTTCTCCGTCCAGGTCGCGATGTCCCAGATGCGGATCCGGTGATCGACGCCCGCGGAGGCGAACGTCCTGCCGTCCGGCGAGAAGGCGACGGCGAGGACCGAGTTCGTGTGCGCCGTGAGCGTGCGGAGTCCCTTCCCCGTGGCGGTGTCCCAGAGGCGGATGGTGTTGTCCTCGCTGGCGGAGGCGAGAATCCGGCTGTCGCGGGAGAAGGCGAGGCTCGTGATCGGGCCCTTGTGGCCGGTCAGCCAGAACCGCTCCTTTCCGGAGGGGGCGTTCCAGATCGCGACGATCCTGTCGGTGCTGCCCGAGGCGATCATCGTCCCGTCGGGGGAATAGGCGACGGCCGAAACCGCGAGGCCGTGCCGGAGGCGGACCGTGCCGAGGCGCATGATCGCGCCCTCCGGGAGGGGATCGACGCCGCGATCGACTCGGGCGCCCCCGCCCGGCGCCGCGATGCCGCCCGCACAGCCCCCGAACGGAATCAGCAAGGAAGCGAGGAGGGCTCCGCAGGCGACCGTCGTCAAGGATTTCATGGTTCGCGCATTATACCGACGTCCCTCCCCGCCCCACCCAGTCCGGAATCGGCTTCCCCGGAGGAAAACCCCCTGCCGCCCGGCATGATTCGGATGGAGCGTTAAAAACCACATCGATTCATTGTCTTTCAGGTTGTTGGAAACGTATAATCACGCCCCAGGGAGTTCAACGCAGAAAACCCCAGAGAGGATTTCGATGTCCAGCCGACTCTTCAGCACGCTCGCCTTGGGATTCTTCGTGGCCCTGTGGGGCGCCAATGTCGCCGACGCCGCCGCGAAGGGCGGAAAGGGCGGCAAGAAGCCGCCCGAGAAGAAGGAGCCCAAAGAGGGTGAAGGTGACGCCGGCGGGGATGGCGGCGGCGACGGCGGCGGGGACGCCGGAGGCGATGCCGGCGGGGACGCCGGAGGCGGCGGAGACGATGGCGGAGGAGGAGGAGGAAAGGGCGGCGGCCACGGCGCCGCGGACGGCTTCGGGAAGAACGCCAAGGGCGCGGGCGGCGGCGGCAAGAGCGTCAGCGGCAGCGGCATCGCCGCCGCGATGAAGGGCGGCGGGAGCATCAACATCCAGAAGGGCGATTACGACCTGCCCTACGAGGCGTGCATCATCAAGGGCAACTCCACCGTGGACGGCGGCGGCGCGACCCTCTACTTCCCCGGCTCCAACCACAACGGCAAGGGCCTCAGCATCTACGGCACGAACGTCGTCATCCGGAACCTTCGGATCCGGAACTCCGGAGACAACCTCGGATTCGGCTCGTCCTCCTTCAAGGGCACGAAGGACGTCCTGGTCGAGAACGTCTCTTGCACGGGCTCCGGGGACGACAACTTCTCGGTGGCCTACGACTGCTCGAACATCACGATCCGCTGGTGCCTGGCGGCCGGCGGCAACCGCAACGTCTTCTACAAGTACGGCGGCGCGAACCTGACGATCCACCACTCCATCCTGACCCGCGCGTGGATCCGCAACCCCCTCAACAGCGGCTCGACCGCGACGATCGACTTCCGGAACAACGTCGTCTCGAACTGGAAGATGTGGGGCACGCGGGTGGAGTCGGGCGCGAAGGGGAACTTCGTCAACAACACCTGGATCCTCGAGTCCTGGGCCCCCGGCAAGAAGGACTCCGCCCTCTATTCGCAGGGCGGCACCTTCCACTCCGCCGGAAACGTCTTCATCGGCTGCAGCAAGGACTCGGGGGGCGCCAGCTCGCCCGTCGTCCAGGCCCCCGGCATCAACGGCCAGACGGACGCGAAGACCGCCCAGGCCGCGGTGGAGTCCGACACGAACGGCGCCGGCTGCATGCCGCGCGACGCCATCGACAAGGCCTATCTCACGATCAAGGAGACGGCCCCCGGCGGCGACGGCGCGGCCGGCCTCGTCGTCCCCGCGGCGCAGCGGGGCGGCGCCAAGGGCAAGAAGTAGCCCCGTCAGGGGGCGGCGGCCTTGGGCTTCGGCAGCCCCGGCGGGCGCATCCCGTAGGCCTCCGGCGGCCGGGAGAGGCGCCCCCACTGGGGCTGGTTCATGAGACGGACGTCCGGATCGCCGTCGACGCGCATCGCGTAGAAGGGCTCCCCGCGAACCCGGATCTCCTTCGAGCCGACGGAGAGCGTCCAGGACTTCCCGTCCTTCCGCCGGACCCGGAGGATGCTCGCCGGGGGATCGAGCCCCGGGGGCGGCGACGGACCGTCATAGAAGCCGGCAACGAACAGGTTCTGCAATTCAAAGGGATAGAGGATCGAGCGGACCTGCAGGGCGTCGAGCGCGAAATCGGGGGGCAGGCCCGCCTTCTCCAAGACTGCAAAGCCTTCCCCCGAAGGGGCGAGCCGGAGCCGCCGGGCGCCCGACTCGATCTCGATCCAGTCGAGATCGGCGGGCTCGGCTTCGAGAACCTGCAGGACATAGAAGCGATCGGGGCGCAGTTCGTGCTCGCCGGTGCGTTCCTCGCCGAGGCGCTCGAATCCGAACTGGTATTCCCGGAGGTCGGTCACCAGGAAGACCCGGGGGCTGTCCGGAAACCGGACGAAGAAGTCGAACCGGGTAGGGACGATTCCCTCCGAGAACTTCCCGAAGGAAAAGCGCCGGGGCGAGGGCCGGCCCTCCTCCTCGATGGACACGTGCACGGCGTCCTCCGGCTTAAGGTTGTAGACCGCGAGGTTCGAATCCGTGAGCGACCGGACGTCCACGATCCGGGCGATCGCGAGGCTCTTGATGAGATTCTCGAGCGCCAGGGGTTCCGCCGCCCGGTCCCGATGGCTCTCGAAGACCCAGTGATCGCCCTTTTTCGCGAGGATGACGGCCGTGTCCCGGTGGCGGATCCCGATCCGGCGGATCTTGACGGGATCGATTCCGGGCAGGAGCGCCTGGCCCGTCTCCGAATCGATGGGGCCGACGGCCATTTCCCCCTGAACCCGATGGGCCAGGACATAAAGGCTGGCGCAGGCGACGAAGGCGGCGAGAAGCCATACCAAGGCCCGCGGCTTCATAGCCCGAATCCCGTCTCGTAGCGGCGGCGGCGGGCGCGCCGGATGAGGGACCGGAGAAAACCGAGAAGCACGAGGAGGCAGGGCCCCCCACCCACGAGAAGCGCCTTCAACCGGTTCGTCCGCGCCCCCCGGGGCGGCTCAAGGCCGGGGACATGCGTCCGGACCGTCTCGGCGAGGGCCGACGCGTCCTTGAGCGAGCCCGAGAAGACGACCGCGCCCAGGCGATCGACGTATACGGCGGCCTTGCCTGCGGGAAGGCCGAAGGCGCTGCGGACCCCGCGGGGCTCCGGGGCCATGGCGAACCAGCCCGCCTTTTGCGCGGTTCCCAGGTTCTCGTCCGTCTTCCCCTTTTTCTCTTCCTTCTCCAGATCCGGATCCGCCGCATCGCGGATCTTCTCAAGCTCCTCGACGGAGATCCCCTCGGGCACGAGGACAAGCACCATGCCGCCCGCCGACCGGGCCGCCGCGGCGAGTTCCTCCGGAACGGGCTCGGACGTGAACAAGGTCACGAAGTCACGGAACGGGGGCGCGTCGGGCTTCTTGTCGGGGTTGTCGTTCCGCCGGACTTCCGCCGTCGTCGTGACGGGGCTGCCCGGCTTGGCGACGACGAAGTCGCTAAACGGCGGGGGCTCGATCTCGGCGAGGGGGCGGTTGCGCGCGGCCTTCCGGCGGACCTGGAGCAGGTCGTCGCCGAGCGTGAAGGCGAGGAGTGCGTTCTCGAGGAACTCCAGGTTCGTCATCTCGTAGTCCTGCTGGAAGCGCTGGATGAAATCCGTGGAGAGCATGTCCGCGCAGGAGACGAGCAGGAGCCGGCCCGGGCGGGAATCGGCGCGCGCGACCCGGCCCGCCTCGGGATCCGGGGGCGGGACGGGGGCCTTGCCGGGCGTGGCCCCGGGATCCGCCGGGGGCGGCTTCGAGGCCTTCGGCCAGGCCGGCACGGGCAAGCCTTCGAAGGGGAACGGGAATCGTCCCTCGAGCAGGACCGCGACGCTCTGCCCCTCGCGCCACTCGTTCCGCTTCGGAGGGGTGAAATAGAGGGGGACGTTCTTTTCCGCGTAGATGTTCGCGGAAAAGGGCCGGGTGCCGGACTGGTTCGAGCTCCACGCCAGGCGCGTCACCTGGATCCCGGCCTTCTTCCGCGCCGCGTTGTCGGGATCCACGAGGATCGGCGTCGCAAACGGCAGGATCAGCCCGCCTAGGGAGCGGGTGAGCGCGGAGCGGGAATCCATCTGGTCGGGGGAGACGTTCAGGACCAGCGGCATCGGAATGTTCTGGATGCGGTCCTCCGTGTTCACGGCGAGCGCGTGCATCTGGTTGTCCGCGAGGAAGATCGGCGGCAGGCCGATCCCGAGGGGTTCGAGGAGGTCGGAGAGCGTTTCCCCCGACTTCCAGGTCTGCTGGTTTTCGGCCTGCCAGTAGCCCATCTGGATGGCGGGCATGAACGCCAGCACCGTGCCGCCCTCCGCGAGATAGCGCTCCACCTCGAAGCGCCAGCGATCGGGCAGCGCGTCTAGCGGCCCCGCCCCGCGGGGTTTCACGAGCAGGAGCGCCTGGGTCCCTTCGGGGATCCGGCCGGAGGCGCGAGGGTCGAGGCGCTCGACGCGGAAGGAAGCCTTCAGAAAATCGATGACGGCCTCGAAGGGGTCCGGCGCGGCGGGCACCTGGCCGGGGACGATCACGCCGGTGTCCCCGTGGGGCGGCGGGATCAGGGCCGCGATCCTCGGCGTCTCCCTCCCGAGGCGCAGCCACAGGACCGCCCGCAGCAGCGAATACTCCAGCTCCTCGTCCTGGCCGAACCGCATGTAGTAGGTCGAACGGTCGTGGTAGTTGACCGCCATGTGGGTGTAGATCTCGCGGTAGGAGACGCTGTCGAAGGTCTCCTCCCGGATCGAAGCGGGCGTCACGCGATCCTCCTGGAGCCGGGCGCGGATTCGCTCGTCCTTCTCGGGGCGGACGATCTCGAAGCGAAGCCTCCCGGGGGCGAGCCGCGACATCCCCTCGAGCCGATCCAGGGTCCGCCGCGGGAGGTCCTGCATCGAGGCCGGGAGGTTTTCCGAGAGATACCACGTGACCTTGACCGGATCGCCCTCGAGGCTTCGCAGGATTTTCCCCGTC
>CAYHQZ010000190.1:0-7680 GCA_964358555.1 uncultured Planctomycetia bacterium | reverse complement strand
GCAGGGGATGAAGTTCTCGGCGACCCTTGCCGAGGCTGGCGCCTACACGATCAAGCTTACGGCAAAGAAGTCGGCGGGAGATGAGACGGCGCAAGTCTCCATCACCATCGTTAGCGGCACCCCGCCAGCCAATGCTGCTCCCATCGCTACGGTCATCTCGCCTTTCGATGAGATGCCGGTGAACAACGGCCGAGAGGTCTTCCTCAAGGGCATTGCAACTGATGCTACGGACGGCACGATTGACGGACCTGCCCTGCATTGGAAGATGGGCGAGGTGGTCCTTGGCTGGGGACCGGAGGTTGCCCTGAAAGAACTGCCGGTTGGACTTCAGACTATCTCGCTTGTAGCAACTGACTCGGGTGGAATGACAGGCACTTCTCCCGTCAAGCTGGACGTCCAAGATGGATCGGTTTTAGCGGAACTGCAGAACTATAAGTGGAACGAGAAAGTAGGAAATGTCACGCGATATGGTGATCGTGGTGGATCCTCGGGCACTATGACAATCGATGGGCAAAATGTGAAGGGATTCCAGTATGATGGGAATTCTGTGGATCACAATTGGTTCACCTATCGATTAGGCAAGCACTATGATTATTTGACCTTCTTCGCTGGCGCTGCGGATAGTGCAACCGCACCAGGAGTTATAGAAATCATATGTGATGGAGAAAAGCGACTAGTAACTCCAGTACTACATAAAGAGCAAAATGCGATTTCGTTCATGTTGAAAGTTGAGGGTGTCGATGAATTGATGTTTTCCGATTGTGGATGGCATGGAGGCCCATTTGACGTTGTAATAGGTCAGCAAGTTTTGGATATTCGGGAAGTTCACGGTTTACAATTGGGAACGTGCAAGGTTAAAGGGGAAGAAAAAAATGCGTATGTTCCGACCGATCACATGAACTTGGGATATGAGACAGAGGAAGTAAAGCCCAATTATGATCATAAACGATGGTTTGATACTGTAAAGCCTAAGTGGGCAGAGCCAGATGATGATTTTCCAAAAGTGCTAGGTCATTCGCTTCTTCCTGCTGACAAGCTAGCGCTCAAAAGTAAACTGCCCGATGGCGAATGGAGTCGAGATCTTTGCTCGGTTCGCGTGTTTCCAGTCATTAAAAACGAAGATATTGTGACCGATTCGGGAGCGAAGAAGGGAACGGCTTGGAAAGCGGTTCGAGTTACCTATATTGAGGAAGGAATGAACTCCGGAATTCGGTTCCGAAACGTTGCTACTCCTCCTAATGCTGCTGAACCTATAGGTGAGTTCCTCGAAGAAGACGTTTATGTCAATATCGCCTATGTAGATGAAAAGAGTGCAGTGGAAAGGGGCGGAAAAACACAATATGCAGGATGGACGGAGCCATTTTTCGTCTATGCAAAGAAAGATGGATGGCACCATACGTTGCAGGCATGGGTGGTAAGCAGAAAGCAGAAAACGGGAGAGGATTCCATTCGAACTTACAAAAATTTCCTCAACCGAGATGATACAATAGGTATCGATACAGATCGATTCTGGACATTAAAAGATGGTGCCTTAAGTGCGATGTCGGATAAACAGTTGGCTCCAGGAATAAAATCAAACATTACATTTATCAGCACTAGCGACCATAACAACCAGATTTATTTGCAGTTTGTTCCCAAGGTTGCTGCCAATCCTAATCCTCCACGCGTGGTAGGGCCGGGAGGGGCGGAAATGCCGGAAGGACCACCCAGAGAATTCGATTTCGAAGATAAGGAACTATCTCCTCAAGGCGTTTACCAAAGAGGGGAAGTAAAAATTTCAGAAAAATCGCCTAAAGGTCCCCGGCCGATTGGAGTCGAAATGGAAACCGACTGGGGCGGACCTCCAAAGAAGAAGGTCATTGTAAAGACTGAGGCTTTCTTCCGTGATAATGTTGAGGTGAACATTGCCGACAAAGACAACCGCCCGGCAGTGGTCGCGGCCAAGAACGGAGGGGCAGGTGGCGTGAACTACTTTACAGCAACAGTGAACAGAATGCCCATCGGACCAAAGGTAAAATTGAAGTTGCAAAGAACGCAAGGCGACGAGGGAAGCGCTTTCTTTGTTTCTACAGGTTCAGATACGATGGAGATTTCGGGAACCACGGATCCCATTAAGGTCCGCGGAGGCGATCAAAGCGATGTGGCAAGGAACATGGAACTGCAGGCATTTCTGCCCGGAGAAACTACCCCGTGTGCAACTGCTAAGTTTACCGTATTCTGGACTGATCCTTCTGCTACGCTGGACGATGGGGCCGTGCCTGATACCGCCACAGGGGGAACAGGCCGTTCGCTTAAATCAATAGTGTCGGAAATAAGAGACGACAAGAAGAACCAACTCGGATATTGCGAAAATACCAATAACAGCGAAAGATCCTCAGGATTCATTTTGATTCGTTTTAAAGTGCTGCCAGATGGTATCCCCAAAAACGATCTCAAGCAAGGTGGACCGAGCGATGGATTTGATATTCATCGGCGGGTTACTAGACGATTTTATCAGGATGGCACCCTACGTCTCCAGGCATTTGACAACGGGACAGATGATTCCTCTCTGGCATGCAAAGACTTGGTAGCAAATCCAGAAACCGAACCAGAAACCGAAGTGGACACTAATTTGTTTATCTATGACCTAGACTCTCCTGCCAACTTTAAAAGTAATCTTCCTCCTGACAATCCGCAGAATCCTAACGATGAGCACTACGCTCGCGAACGCATGAACTTCAGCCAGTGGGCTACGTATGATGACGACGATGGAAATCAGGTAAAATGTTCCTCCGACTACAACTGGTATTGGAGGGCCTCGTGGCACCGTAAGACGGACGGTTCGGTCGAAGCGAAAGGGGCGGATGGAGACAATGAGGTAAAGAAGGATGCAACGACGCCATTGACCTATGGTCTTGACGCAAGCACTGCCCCCACATTCAACGTAACAGCTTTCACGCCAGATACAGCTTCAAACACAGATAGATCCTTCAAACTTACGGTGAATGGAAACTTTCCTGATGGTATTGGGTCTAATTGGCTAGTCCTTCTTGCCTCCTGTCCGTCTGAACATTCGGGGGATCCTATAGACCCGTATTCCGACGATATCATTGTAGCAAAAGAAGTTAGCCGTTCGGACGATGGATCAACACTAACGGCCACGTTCGATTTTAGAGGCGATTTTGTTGCGCCTGCAAAAAGCAATTACAAATTACGCGTAATCAACGTGGATAAGATGAAAGAGGCGCCTGGCAATTTTACCATCACCGAGAACGCGTTGGCCTCATGGTTTATACCGCCCACCTACTCCGAAACGCCGAACGTCGGGGACACATTGTCGCTTAAAGTGATCGCTACTGACGACTACAAGCTTGATACTAGGCGTGTTACTCGGCCAGGTCAGCCACCTCCAACCATAACCAAAGACAGCGGCACCGCCACAATAGGACCATTCAAAGTCTTTGGGAAATACGGAGAGTACTATGCTGACATACCATTGACGGGGGCAGGAAACCTTAGGCTCAAAGTAGAAGGTGGAGGTCTGTCCGAAACATTGTATGAGATTGTGGTCACAAACCCATAGCGAAAGGAAGTGAACATGAGGGTTGCACCTACCGCATTTTGTATCGTTATTTTATTACTAAGCATGGGAAGTCTATCTGTGGCAGAAAAGAGTCCCGATGAAAAGTCCAAGGGCACGCACGTAGCGTTCGTATCCATTAACATCCGCGCTCTACTTGTTGCACAGAAAGGGGAAATGGAGTTCGAGGCTATTCAACGCAAGGCAAAAGTTGAAAATCTAATATCACTGCCCAAAAGTCTGGCGCTTCAGCTCAACGCTATCTTTGAAGACAAGAAGTTAATAACGGAAGATCCCGAGGTTGTTATTCAGGCAGCGAAAATTGCTGCCGCTTTTCGCCTTAAAGACTGTGCTCCGGCCTTGGTAAAAATAATAAAGTTGAGTCCCAAACCGAATCCTACTGAATTGCCACGTGCTAAATTTCAAATGGATGAATCCATGCCAATCGTTCATGCACTTATAGAGATCGGGAAGCCCTCCATCCCCCATATCTTAGCCCTTGCCAGTTCAGACAAAGCAACGGATGGCGAACTCTCGGGTGCCGGACGCGTACTCGAATACGTGGAGGGGGATCTGGCTGTTCACGTTGTTGAAGAGTATATCAAGAATAGTCAGACTCCCGAAACAGCAAGGAAATTGCTTGAGCGATATTACTTTAAGGTTCGCTGGGAACCTAAGCCGAAACCTGATGCTGATCGGAAAACCGGAGATTCCCATTAAATGTTACTGGGACGCCCTTGGGTGTCAGTTGTTACGGACAGCTGCGAATTAGCATCAGCGGAGGGCTGCCACTCCGGTCGCTCTTCGGGCTCCTCCCCCCGTAACAGCCCCCGCTGATTGTTGAGAGACGCGATCTTCCTCCCATGCACCCAATACTTCAGGCTACGGATCCATAACGGGGCGGATCCCGATGCAACTTGGGCGGTCCCCCGGAGTGTTCCGACCTCGAAAGGCAGACCGCGCGATCCTGGCAAGGGTGACCCAGCACCCGCCACGGCTCACTAGATACCGGGCGCCATCGCCCGCGACTTTAGGAGCGATAGCCATCCCGGTGGGGTAGGGACCATATCCGTCCTGGCACCACTCCGAAACGTTCCCGTGCATGTCGTACAGGCCCCAGATGTTCGGTTTCTTCTGGCCTACGGGATGTGTCTTCCAGTCGCTGTTGTTATCGTACCAGCCTGCTTCCTTCAAGGCGTTCTCATCATCGCCTGTGTTGTACCTCGTCGTTGTTCCCGCCCGACAAGCGTATTCCCATTCAGCCTCCGTGGGAAGACGGTAAGTCTTTCCCTCCTTCGTGCTCAATTTTCTACAAAACTCGACGGCATCGTTCCAAGAGACGTTTTCTATGGGAAGATCGTCGCCCTTGAAATCGCTCGGGTTGTTTTGCTCCCCCATCACGGTCTTCCAATGTTTCTGCGTCACTTCTGTGGTTGCCAGATAGAAGCCTTTCGTAATTTTCACGGGATGCTGCGGGACCTCGTCTCCATCTCGATCTGGATCGTCCTCCGGGCTTCCCATGAGGAACGAGCCCCAAGGGATGTACTGAAATTTCATCCCGATGGAATTCTCCATGGAGAGGGAAAGAGGAGGCACGGAGGAAGGTGAAGGGGGCCGACCCAACGTCTTCGGATCACCGCGCGTTTCCCTGGACTTGAGCCTCGATGCCACTCGTGCCGCCTCGTCGCGTTCGAAGGATGACGGGGAATTCTTCGAGAGCGCCTCCAGGACAGAGAACGCCTCCTTCGTCCCGGACATCTCGAGGGCCTGAAGCGATAGGAGCCTCCTCAAAGGCTCGCCGGGGGGCATCGGAATTCCCCGCGATTCCTCGATAGCAGCTAGGAGTACCTGAAGCCGGTCCTTCACTTCGGGCTCGGTGGTGGCCTGCCGGGCGGCGCGAAGCGCGGGCTCGACGGACTCCCCCATCTTCCCAAGTTCCTCCGTGGCCTTCTCACGGACGAAGAAGTCGTCGGCGTCGAGTTCGGCGAGGAGGCGCTTCAACCGCGTTGGGTCCGGAGGGATTATCCTTAGGCGGGCTGCGAGGAACGAAACGCCCTCCGCGCCGGATTGGGAAAACCGGCCAAGCGCCGAGTAGATCTTCGAGGGGTCCTTCCCCAAAAGATCGCCCCACGGGGCTTCAAGGTCGGCTGGAGGGACGGCGGGCGCCTTTCCGGATGGCGCCCAGGAGGTGAAGGAGATGGCCAGAACGGCGGCAAGCAGGAAAAAACGCTTCTGGGGCACGCTGGAGGACATTGTACGCCGAAGATCTCTCCCGGTAGAGGAGGATGCTAAGAATCGACCTTCAGAAGCCAACAAAGATCGAAACCCGTTGTTACCTCTGCCCAACCCCAGCCGAGACGCTCATCGCCCAAAGCGCTCGCACAGACACTCCCGGCACCCCCCTCGTGGCCGGCATGGCGAGGACGCGCTTCTGGACGCCAGGCGGCAATCGTAGGAGCCCCATGACCTGCGTCACCCGGGCGCGGGTGACGCCTTCCTGGCGGGCGATGTCGGCGCGGGTCTTGGCCTTCCCGGAGTCGAGAAGCGCCTGCCATTCCCGGGCCGTTTGGAGCGCCCGGACGGCGGCGGGCACCCTTGGCACCCTGGCGGGCTTCGGGCGCGTCCTACGCGCCGGGAGGGCGCTTACCACCCGTTCGGCGGGCACCCGGCGCGTCAGGACGCCGATCCGGCCGTTCTCGAAGGCGCCCTTGAGGCCGATGGCGATCTCGACGGCCTGCTCTCGGTAGTTGACGCAGCCCTTTGGGGGATCTATACTTAGGTGGAAGATTCGGAAAATAACTTCTGGAATAAGGGCTTCCTGATTGCCGGTTCTAACACTGTTACAATTGGGGAGGCGTTTAGGACTCGAACCCTTAACGAACGCTCGTCATCCCTCTTCGCCCTCCTCCTCGGTCGGCGGGGGCTTCTTCGCGGGAGGGGCGGCGTTCTTGCCGGCCGGGCCCTTCTTCGCGGGCGCGGCGGGCGGAGGGACGGGGAACGGGGAGGGCGGCAGGGAGGCCTTCCAGGCTTCCGCGAGGAACGCCCGCCACTCCTTGTCCAGCGCGGCCGGATCGCCGCCGGAGCGGATGGCGTCGGCGGCGGGGCGGACGTTGGCGTCCTTCGCCGCGCCGGGACTCATCGCGAGAACCGACCGCTTCAGCATCTCGCGGCGGGCGGGATTCGGGGAGGTCCACAAAAAATAGCACAGCCCCCACGCGGCAGCGTAGCCGTCGGGGCCGGCGCGGTCCCAGCCCGCGTCGTCGAGGTTGATAAGCGCGGAGAGGGACAGGGGCTTGGATTGCGGCGAGACCGACCGCAGGCGCGACAGCCAGCCGCGCTGGGGCGTCGGCGAAAGCGTGCCGTTGGCGGAAACCTCCGAACTCTCGAACAACTCCGAAAGGCCCTCGTTAAGCCACGGCGACGGCCAGGAGACGCGGGCACGCAAATACTGGTGGACGCACTCGTGCGAGAGCGGCCCCGGATCGGGGGCGCCGGTCGGCCCGCAGAAGCCGATGACTTCGCACATCCCCGGCGCCGACGACCAGGAATACGAGAACGAGCGTGACGCGCTCTTCTTCGCGTAGCCCGCGAAGTCCGCCGTGTTCTTGAATATCCGGACGACGCAGGAGCCGCCCGTCGCCGGCCACGGCAGGGCGAGGGTCTTGCCCAGGGCGTCCCGGAAGGCGTCCATCCGCGGGCCCGTCGTCGCGGACCAGTCGCCGGCCGAATCCGTCCAGATCCGATAGTGCCGGGTCGGGATCTCCTTCATCCCGGCCGGCTTCACGAGGGTTCCCGAGCCGGGCGCCGGATTCGCCGGCTGCGTCTTCACCGGCGGCTTGGGCTTTCCCCCGCCCTTCCCGGAGCCTTTCCCCGAGCCCTTCCCGGACCCGGCCGCCGAAAGAAGGAGGGCGGCGAGAACCGAAAGCCCGGCCGCGAACACCCGGCGCCCGCGCATCGTTCGCCCTCCCGCCATTTCCCCGCCGCACATTCTAGCGAAATCGTTGCGTTTGGGTTCCCGGTTGCGGCTTGGCGGCGCCGTTTCTTGTATTCCTGACGCCGAATAACAAGAAGGGCGCGGGGCGGGGGCTCGGATCGTGGCGACCTGTCGGAGCACGGTCCAA
>CAYHQZ010000189.1:0-7914 GCA_964358555.1 uncultured Planctomycetia bacterium | reverse complement strand
CCCGGTCTCCGCGCGGTCCACGGCAGGTAGACGAATTCATGGCGTTGGACCGTGCGTCGACAGGTCGCTTCGATCCGAGCCCCCGCCCCGGGCCCTTCTTGTTTTTCGTGCCCAGGAATACATGAATCGGCGCCGCGATGTCGCGATCGGGAAGTTGGGCGTGAAAGTTCAGTAGAATCGAGGAGGAGTTCCCGCTCATGCACCGCCTCGCCTGGACGATCGCGCTGTCGCTCGCGGCCATCGCGGGGGCGCCGGACGGCGGCGGGAAGGCGCCTGCACCCGCGGCGGGGAAGGCCCCGGCATCCGTCCCGGCGCAGGCGCCGCCGAAGGAATCCCCGATGGCGCGGCTCAAAACGCTTCGGACCGTGGCCTCCGCGAAGCCCGCCGATGCCGACGTGCTGCGGGAATACGGGGCGTTCGTGCTCCAGATCGGGCGGCTCGAGGAGGCGGAGGAGGCCGGGCGGAGGCTTTCGCGAATCTCGCCCTCCGAGCCCTCGGGCGCCGTTCTCGTCGCGCGGGCCTGCGAGCGCCGGGGCCGGACGCGCTCGGGCCTGGAGGCGCTCGGCGCCTTCCTCGAGCGCCGCCCCGCGGATGCGGATGCCCTCGCCTGGAAGGCGCGCCTGCTCGAAGGCGTCGGCGATCGCGCGGCTGCCGTCTTGGTCGCGCGCGGGATTCTGGAGCCTCCGGCGGGCGCGCGTCCCGCGTCCCCGTGGGCGAAGGGGATCGCGCTCGGGATCCTCGGGCGGTTTTCCGAGGCGCGCGCCGCGCTCGCGGAGGCCGCGAAGCCGCCGTCCGCGCACGAGGCTCGCATCGATCTGGCGCGATTGCTCGCCTCGAAGCACAACTTCCCGGAAGCCGAGGTCGCGCTCGCGGAGACGGTGAAGGCGGACCCGAACATCCCCGCCGCCTGGACGCTCTACGCCCGGATCCTCCTCGACGGGCCGGAATACCGGATCGTCGAGGGCCGAACGCCATTCGAGCGCGCCGAGCGGGGGCTGCGGCGGGCCCTCGCGATCGCGCCCTGGGACCCGGAGGCGTTCGCTTCCCTGGCGATGCTGTGCGCGATCTCCGATCGGGAGGCCGACGCGCGAAGGCTTGCGGCCTCGGCCATCCGCGAGGATCCGGGATGCGCGGAGGCCCTCGGGGTCCTGCGGGCCCTCGACGTAGCATTGCCCCCGGCGGATCTTCCCGCCGCCCGCCGGGCCCGGGCCTTCCTCGAGGCCGGGCGGATCCAGGAGCGGCGGATGCGCCGCGCCGAGGCGCTGGATTGCTTCCTCGAGGCCCGGGCCCTCGACCCGGCGAGCGCCGAGATCCTCGCCGCCCTCGGCTCGGCCCTCTTCGACGACGGCCAGGAGGAGGTCGCCAAAAACGTCCTCGCCGAGGCCTTCCGGCTCGATCCCTTCGACGCGCGCCTGAAGAACCGCATCGATCTCGCGGAGCGGCTGCTGGACCCGAAGGTTTTCGAGACGATCCGCGGCTCGCGCGTGACCGTCCGCGGGGATCTCGGGGAGGGGTGGTTCCTGCGGACGCACCTTTTGCCCGCCGCGGAGCGGATCCACGCGGAACTCTCGAAGACGTTCGGCTTCGAGCCGGAAGAGCCCCTCATCGTCGAGATGTTCGCGGATCGATCTGATTTCTCCGTCCGCGCCGTCGGCCTTGACGGCCTCCTGGGCGTCGAGGGCGTCTGCCTCGGCCGGGTCATCGCGATGCCCTCCCCCTCGCGCGCTCCGTTCCCCTGGCACTCTGCGTTGCGCCACGAGATGGCCCACGCCTTCTCGGGGGCGCTCTCGCAAAACCGCGTGCCGCGCTGGCTCGGGGAGGGGATTTCGATGCACGTCCAGGGGGACGTGTCGCCCTGGTTTTTCATTCGCATCAAATCCGCCCTCGCGCTGGATCGGGTCCCGTCGATCCAGGGGCTGGACGCCGAGTTCCGCCGGCCGCACAGCGAGGACGACGTCCGCACCGCCTATGCCGTCGCTGGGATTGCCGCGAACCGGATCGCGGCCGACAAGGGAGAGGCGGCGCTCGGATCGATGCTCCGCGCCGCGGGCCGGAACGCCACGCTCGAGGAGATGCTGAAGGAGGGAACCGGGGAGAATGCCGCCTCCTTCGATGCCGCGCTGGCCGGCCCCGTCCGGGCCGCCGCGAACCGCTACCCGCTGGATCCGCCGGGGACGGAGGCGGGGCTGCCGGATCTCGCCCGCCAATCCGCCGCGCGCCCGGACGACGCCGACCTCCTCGAGCGCCTCGCCCGCGCGAAGCTCGCGGCCGGCGACATCCCGGGGGCGCAGGCCGCCGCCATGCGCGCGGCCGAGATCGAGCCTGCGCGCGCCGAGGCGCATTTCGTCGTCGGAATCGCGCTGTCCCGCGCGGGCTCCCCGGACCTCGCCCGCGCCGCCTTTGAACGGACCCTAAAGGCAAACCCCATGCACGCGGGCGCGAACCTGGCCCTCGGTGCCCTCGACTCGAAGGCCGGGCGGACGGAGGAGGCGGAGCGCCGCCTCCGCGAGGCGATCCGGCTGGCCCCCGATTTCGTCCATCCCCCGGAGGGCTTCGAGAATCCCTACCGGATGCTTGCCCGGATCCTCGAGGCCTCGAAACGGGAGGCCGCCGCCCGCGAGGTCCACGCCGCCTGGGCCGCGCGCGATCCCGAGGCGATCGAGCCGCGCCGGAGGCTGGCGGCCAATGCTCTCGCGGCAAACGACGCGCTCGCCGCGATCCCGCCGCTCGACGAGGCGCTGCGCATCGCCCCGTTCGATCCGGAGATCCGGCGGCTCCGCGCGGAGGCCTTCGAGCGCGTCGGCCGCCGCGAGGAGGCGGGCGTCGAGCGGGGGATTTTGCAGGCGATTCTGGCCCGCCCGGGAAAGGCGCCGTGAGCGGGCCCGATACCGCGGCGGCCGTCCGGTCGGCGCTCGCCGCTGTCCGCGCGCGCGCCCGCCGGGTTCTCGCGCTGCGCGGCGCGGCGATTTCGCTTGCGGCCCTGGCCGTCGCGGCCCTCATCCTCGCGCTGATCGAGATCCGCTTCCGGCCGGCCCTCGGGGTCCGCGTGCTCCTGCTTGGGACTTTTGGCCTCGCGAGCGCCTTCGCGCTCGCCCGGACGCTTGTCCGGCCGCTCGTCGAGCCGCTTTCGGATGCCGCCATCGCCTCGTTGCTGGAGCGCGAGTTCCCGTTCCTTGCATCCGCGCTCGTGACGAGCGTGGATCTTTCGTGCGCGGCGTGTCCCGCAGCGGACGCCTCGTTCAAGGCCGCGACCGATGCAGACGCGCTGTCGGGGCTCGAGCGGACCGAGCCTCGCTCGATCGTGCGCACCTTCCGCGCGCGGCGGGCTGCCGCGCTTGCGGCCGCGGCGATAGGGGTTTTCGCCCTCTTTGTTTTCCTGGATCCCCGCGCGGATCTCGCGCTGCGCCGCTCGGTCCTGCTCCGGGAAACCCCCTGGCCGAGCCGGACGCGCCTCCATGTCCGTCCCGAGGGCGTCGTCACGGTCGCGCGGGGCGACGACCTCGCGATCGTCGCGACGTTCTCCGGGTCCGTCCCGCCGATAGCAAGGCTCTGGGTCCGGGACTCGATCGACGGCGCCTTCGAGACCCTCGAGGTCTCGGGCCGCGGCGAGGCCCGCCGCGTCTTCCACGCGATCTCGAAGTCCTTCGAGTTCGCGATCGAGGGAGGGGACGCCCCGGCCGCCCGAGGGCGCGTCCGCGTGAAGGACCGGCCGAGCGTGCAGGAGTTGCGCTTCCGGATCGAGCCGCCGGCCTACACGGGGATCCTGCCCTCCGAGACGGATGCCTCCGCCGATCGGATCCGGGCCCCCGCGGGCTCGACGATCCGCGTTCGGGGGCGCTCGTCTTGCTCGCTGCGGGACGGCGCGCTTTCGGGCGGGCGCGTCCGCGTCCCGATGGAGATCCGGGGGGATCGCTTCGATGGCGCCTGGAGGCTGGCCGAATCCGTGCGCATCGAGATCGAAATCTCGGACGCCGACGGCCTGGCCGCCAAGCCGCCCCCCGCCGCGGTTCTGGAGGCGGTTCCGGATCTGGCGCCGCGGCCGGCCGTCTCAGTCCCGCTGCGGGATGCGGTCCTCTCTTCCTTCGCGGTCCTGCCGATCGAGGCCTCGGCCGAGGACGACTACGGCGTCGCGGATCTCCGGATCCGGCTCGAGCGTTTCCCGGGCGGCGCGGGCCCGGGCGCGCCGTTCGAGCGCGCTGCCCCCGCCGCGCCTCCGCCGGTTCCCGCGCGGCGGTCGTTTTCCGCAGAGATCCCGCTTTCGGAGACGAATACTTCGCCCGGCGATTCGATCCGGATCCTCGCCGCGGCCTCGGACAACGACGCCTTCGCCGGCCCGAAGAAGGCGGTCTCCGCGATTCGGGCCTTCGAGGTGCTGGAACCCGCGCGCGTGGAGGCGCTGCTGGAGCGCAAGATCCTCGCCTTCCAGGAGGGCCTGGAGCGCCGGCTTTCCGAGCTGGAATCCGAGCGTGCCGCGTCCGCGAAGGCCCTCGCGGGGCCGGAGGCCTCCCGGAAGGAGGCGTTGCGCGCCCTGTCGGACCGCGCGCGGGCGCTGCGCTCGGCGGCCCGGCCGCTTGCGGACGATCTCGAACTCACCCTGCGGGAGATGGAGATCCAGCGCGCCGGAATCCCCGAGCGCCGGGCCGCGCTCCGCGCCGACGGCTATGTTCCGTTCCGGGAGACGGTCGATCGCGACCTCGGGGCGCTTACGGGCCTTTGGGACGCCGCCGCCCTCGCGTCCGACGCCCCCCCGGCCGTCGCGTCCGCCCGGGCCGCCGAGGATCGGCTCGCCTCGCGCTGGCGGGCGATTCTTTCGAGCCTGAAGAGCCACTCGACGTTCCAGGAGGTCGTCCGGACCGTTCGCGACATGGTTGACGAGCAGAAGCGCGTCCGCGAGAAGACGGCCGCGGACAGCGAGGATCGGCTCGATCGAATCCTGGGGCCGAGGAAGTAGCGATCAGGCAAGCCAAGTCCAAAGTCCAAGGTCTAAAGTCCAACGTCTACGAATCTGCCTGCACGGCAATTCGTCGTATCCGCCGACTTAGGGCTTAGGGCTTTCCCCCCACTTCCCCACGCCCAAAACGCGCGCAAACATCCAGTAGGCGAGGCGGTGGGCGTCCTGCTGCAAAGGCGTGGGGACCTGCATGGGCGTGCCCATCTGCGCGACGGAGAACGCCCGCGAACCGCCGAACGCGACGAAGAGGCCCTTTCCGATCCGGCGGGAGGCGACGGCGCGCGCGCCGTGCTGTCCGGCCAGCACGCTGGTTCCGCCGAACACCTCCATCGGTCCCATGAGGCGGATCGGCTTGAAATCCGGGGAGGCGAGCGTCGGATGGAACTCCTGCTCGGGCAGGGGAGATCCGAACGCGAGGTGGAACCGCCCGGCGAGCGCCGCGGCCGGCGACGGCGGGGGATGGTAGCGGGCGTTGTCGCCTCGCGGCGCGCTCTTCGCCCCCCCGCCGCCCCAGTCCATCAGCAGGACCCGGCCGCCCGACTCCAGGTAGCGTCGGAGGGCCGCCGTCTCCTCGTCCGAGACGTCGCGCACGGGATCCGGGATCACCACCGCGTCCGCGCGGAGGGCGTCCGCGAGGCCGCCGGCGGCGAAGGGGTGCAGGCCGATCCGCTGCAGCGACACGAAGAGGGTGTGGTAGTTGTCGGGATCGCCTTCGTGGGTGTCGTGGTCCGTCGGAAGCCGGCCGCCCGATGGCTCCATCCAGAACGCGACCCGCGGGACGTGACGGCGGGGGGCCGGCGGTCGCGCGGCGGCGTAGGCGAGATGCGCGTGCAGGATGCCCGCGAGCGCCACGCCGGCCCACACGGCGGCCAGCGGAAGCGTTCCGGCGGCGCGAAGCCGCCAGGCCCCCCACGCAAGCGCCGCGATTCCCGCCATCGCCGCAGACCACGGGATCGCGGGCGGAAGCGGGCGGCGGTTCAGCCATTCGATCGTGCCCATCGCCAGCGACTCGACCCCCGGGAAGTGGAAGGAGAAATTCGAGAACAGCGTCGAGTCCGTGAACGCGACGACCCGGCCGCTCCCGTAGCGCCTCGCCGCGCACTGGACGAAAAGCCCGTAAGGCTTGTCGGGCCGCAGGCGGAAATCGCCGAAGAAGTTGAGGACCGAATAGTCCGGGTCGTCGAGATAGAGGTCCCTCCCGACGATCGCGGCGGACGCGCTTCCCCGCACGGCCAGCGAGTCCGACGTTGCGAACAGCATCGGCTCCATCCGCGAGACGATCGGATGGGCGAACCAGGCGGGCCTCCGGTAGAGCTGCCGCCCACCGTGCTCGAGGTCGGCCGTCGCGTCGGGCTTAAACTGGATCCCGAAGGGCCGCGCCACGGCGTTTAAGTAGGTGCCGGACCCGAAGACGTTGGTGTGATCCCCGAGGAGCCACAGCCCCCCGCCCGCGTCCACGAACCGCCGCAGCGCCTCCTGTTCGGCCGTCGAATACGGTTTCGTCGGGACTTTCAGCACCAAAACGTCGCAGCGGCCCGAGCGGATCTCGGCCTCGAGCGGGCTTTCGCGCTCCTTGGGCGCGCCGAGCGGCCGCTCGCGGATCGATCCGACATCCGGGTAGTGAAGGCGCAGGAAATCCGCCATCGTGCGGTAGGTGTAGACGTTCCCGCTCCCGTAGATCTTCGACCCGAAGGGATCGCCCACGGGCTCCCATTTTCCGTGGGAATCGTCGAAGAGGATCCGGCCGCCGTTCCGCGCCCCCGACGCGGGGTCGTGCCAGGCGAGGAGAAGAAGCGCGACGCCGGCCGCGACGGAGGCGAGCGCGAGGGCGATTCCCGATTGCCTCGCCGCGCCGGCCGGCGCGGCCGCCGGCTTCGCGGGAGCAAGGATCGCGCGGCCGCGATCGATCGCGAGGAGGGCGAGCCCCAGCGGGGCGATCGTGGCGAGCTGGAAGGGCCAGGAGAGGAAGAGGAGGCGATCGGGCGTTTCGGCGTAAGCCGCCGAGACCGCGGCGAACCTCGCGAGAGCGTAGGCGGCCACGGCGAGCAGGAATCCGAGAAGGCCCGCCGCGCGGCGCCGGCCGGAAAGGATCCTTCCGGCCGCCCCCGTGGCTGCGAGGATCGCAAACGCCGGCGCCAGGAGGTTCTCGAACCGGACGGAGAAGGGAATCGTCTCGCCGGCGGTCCGGATCGAGAAGGCGGCTCCGTGACCGGCGGCGTCGATCCCGAGCGCCGAGAGGAACGCCGCGACGGCCTCCCCGAGGAACGGCACCTCGTGGCGCCGGGCGAGGAGGACGCCCCCGAGCGCGACGACGATCGATTGCAGCGAAAGCAAAGCCCCCGCCGCGGAAAGCCCCCGGGCTCCGGGACCTCCGCCCTCCGTCCCCGCGGCCGCCAGCGCCGCTCCCGCCGCGAGGAACGCCGGCGGGACGCACCAGGGAAACGGGCAAGCGATCGCCGCGAGGGCGGCGAGGATCGCGCATCCCGCGCGCGCCCTTCGGCCGAGCGACGCCGGGAGCGCGAGATTCGAGAACGCGAGAATCGCGGCTCCTGCGGCGACCGCGAGGAACGCCCACCACGGACCCGATGCCGTGGGCGGGTCCGTCCCCGCCGCCCCGCTGACGCGCCAGAAGGCGAGGCTTGCGAACGCGAACACCCAGAAGGCGGTCATCGCGCGCCCCCCTGGAGGATCTTCGCGAGGAACCGGACGTTCGGCTCGCGCCGGGAGGAGAGCGACTCGAAGTTCCGGTTCTCGAAGAAATGGCTGTCGGCGATCGCGACGATCCATCCCCCGCCCGGAAAGCGCCGCCGGGCCGCCACGGGCTCGCCCCAGGCCGTCGCCAGGGTTTCCCAAGCGCTGGGTGCATCCCTTTGCTGGGGAAGTTGCAAGTCGGGGGAGGGGTTCGTCCCGCGCTCCCGGTCTCCGCACGGTCCACGGCCGGTAGACGAATTCATGGCGTTGGA
>CAYHQZ010000188.1:0-7944 GCA_964358555.1 uncultured Planctomycetia bacterium | reverse complement strand
CCCGCCTGGTCGCGCCAAACCCCCCCCCCCCCCGAACCCTGCGTTCACACCCCTGGCTTTCGATGGAATCCAAATCGTCTCTCCTATGATCTTCGGGAAACTAACAGAGACCGGAACCTTTTCCCTCGTCGAGGCCTACCTCCGCCTCGCAAGCACCGGCGAGCGGATCCTCGCCTTCCGTTCCGACGAGTACGAATGGTCCGACGCCGGCACGCCGGAGCGCCTGGAGGCGATCCGGAGGCGCGCAATGGAACACCGTCCGCGGGGGGCATCGTGAGCGAGGTCCGGATCGCACAGGTCGGGGCGCGCGGGTTCGGGCGCATCCACCTGGAGCGCATCGATCGGCTGGCGGCGGCCGGGCGCGCGCGGCTGGTCGCCGTCGCGGACCCCGCGGGCGCGCCGAAGGATAGGCGGGTGCCGTGGTATCCGAGCCTGGAGGAGCTCCTCGCCCGCCACGCTCCGGACGTCGTCAGCATCGCCACGCCTATCGGGACGCACGCGGCCCTCGCCCTCCTCGCGCTGGACGCCGGCGCCGACGTCTTCCTGGAGAAGCCACCGGTGGCGAGCCTCGAGGACTTCCGGCGGCTCCTCCGCCGGCAGGAGGAGACCGGCCGGCTCGTCCAGGTCGGGTTCCAGTCGCTCGGCGGCGAAGGCGTGGCCCGGATGCGCGGGCTCATGGAATCCGGAGCGCTCGGCGTGGGCGCCGGGCTGCGGGCCCGCGGCTGCTGGGTCCGCGACCGGGCCTACTACGCCCGTTCCGCCTGGGCGGGGAAAAGGCTCCTCAACGGGACCCGGGTGGCCGACGGCGTCGCGACCAACCCGCTGGCCCACGCCGTCGCCACGGCTTTCGCCATCGCGGGGGTGCGCTCGCCGGACGACATCGCCGAGATCGAGACGGAGCTCTACCACGCCCACGACATCGAATCCGACGACACCGCCTGGGTCCGGGTGCGCCCGGCGCACGGCGAGCCGATCGTCGCCGCGCTGACGCTGTGCGGCCGCGAGCAAATCCCGCCGACGGTCACGCTGTCGGGCCCGCGGGGACGGGCGAGCCTCTCCTACGCCGAGGACCGCATCGACCGGATGCTCGACGGCGTGCATTCGCGCGAGACCTTCGGAAGCATCGACCTGCTCGAGAACCTGCTCGACGCACGCGAACGGCCCGGCGAGGCCGCCCTCCTGGCGCCGCTGGCCGGCGCCGCCGGTTTCATGGCGGTCCTGGAGGCGACCCAGGACCGCCCCGCGCCGTCGCCGATCCCGCTGGCGTTCGTCGAATGGCGCCTGTCGGGCCAAGACGCCCACCCCGTCGTCGCCGGCATCGAGTCATGGCTGGATCGCTGCCTGGAGAAGGGATGCGGCTTCGCCGCCGCGGGTGCGCCGTGGGCGAACCCAGGCGCCCTGCATCGGTGGCGCCCCGCGCGGGCCGGCCGCTAGCCCTTGATCCCGGTCGTGGAGATGCCCTTCACCAGGAACTTCTGGCCGAACAGGAAGGCCAGGAAGACCGGCAGGAGCGAGAGGATCGACATGGCGAACATCGCGCCCCAGTTCGACCCGCTGGAGGAGTCGAGGAAGGATCGGAGCGCCAGCGGCACCGTGTAATTATCAGGGCTGGTCAGGTAGATGAGCGACGAGAAGAAATCGTTCCACGTCCAGATGAACGTGAAGATCGCCGTCGCCGCAATCGCCGGGGTCATCAGCGGCAGGACGATGCGGGTGAAGAAGCGGAAGTGGCCGCAGCCGTCGATGCGGGCCGCCTCGTCCAACTCCTTCGGCAGGCCGCGGATGAACTGCACCATGAGAAAGACGAAGAAGGCGTCGGTGGCCAGGAATTTCGGCAGCACCAGCGGCAAAAACGTGTTCACCCAGACGAATTTCGAGAAGAGGATGTACTGCGGGACGATGACCACGTGGATGGGCAGCATGATCGTGAGCAGCATGATCGCGAAGAGGAAGTTTCGGCCCCGGAAGCGAAGCCTCGCGAAGGCGTAGGCGGCCATCGAACACGAGAGCAGGTTGCCCAGGATCGACCCGAGGACGACAACGCCTGAGTTCAAGAGGTAGTGGCTGAAGGGGTGCGTAAGCGCGTTCCAGCCCAAGACATAGTTCTCGGCGGTGATGTCGCGCAGCCACAGGCCCGGGGAGCGGAAGATGACCTCGGTGGGACGCAACGAACTGACCAGCATCCACAGCAACGGGTAGATCATCAGGATGCACGCCGCGATCAGCAGGGCGTGCTTGCCCGCCGAGCGGATCCGGAAGCCGGCGCGGGCATCAGTCATCGTAGAACACCCAGAATCTCGAGAAGAAGAAGTTGGCCGCGGTGAGGATGCCCACGATCGCAAGCAGCAGCCACGCCATGGCCGAGGCATAGCCCATGTCGAACAGGCCGAAGCCCCGCTGGTAGAGATACAGCGTGCAGAACATCGTGGCGTCGGACGGGCCGCCGGTGCCGTTGGAGACCACGAAGGCCTGCGTGAAGGCCTGGAAGGCGGCGATGATCTGCAGCACCAGGTTGAAGAAGATGATCGGTGTCAGGAGCGGCAGCGTGATGCGCCGGAACTGCTGCCATTTTCCGGCGCCGTCCATCGCGGCCGCCTCGTAGTACTCCGCGGGGATCTGCCGTAGCCCCGCGAGGAAGATGATCATGGGCGAGCCGAAGGTCCAGACGTGCAGCAGGATGATCGTCCCCAGCGCGGTGCGCGGATCGGCGATCCAGCCCGGAGGGCTCGCGACGCCCAGGACGGAGAGCGCCTGGTTCACGAGGCCCGCGGTGCCGAAGATCTGTCGCCACAGGATGGCGATGGCCACGGACGAGCCCAGCAGGGAGGGCAAGTAGAAGATCGAGCGATAGAAGGCCAGGCCCCGCATGCCCCGGTTCAAGAGCACCGCAATCGCCAGGGCCAATGCGAGCTGCAGCGGCGTGCCGATCAGGACGTAGGCGAAGGTGACCTTGAGCGAGTTGTGCAACCGCCCGTCGCCCAGCATCCGCTTGAAATTGTCGAGGCCCACCCAGTTGGGCGCCTCCAGGAGGTTGTAGTCGGTGAAGGAGAGGTAGAGCGAGGCCAGCATCGGGCCGACCGTGATGAAGGCGAGGCCGCAGAGCCACGGCAGCAGGAAGAGAAAGCCCGCCTTGCTGTCGGGGGTGTCGCCCTTCCGCCCCATCGCGCGCCGCCCCGGGGCGCCGAGCTCGCCGAGCGCGTTCATGGAAACGGGCGGACTATTTCAGCAGGCCCTTCATCTCTTCGTGGAGGGCCTTGGCGGCGGCGGCCGGCGACTTGCGCCCGAACAGGACGTCCTGGCCGTGGCGCTGCAGGATGCTCTCGAACTTGCCGCCGCCGACCGGGGTCACGATCGGAACGGGGCCGAGATCGCTTGCGATGGCGTCGAGGTAGGCGGCCACGCGCTTGTCGGTCTCGCTCATCGAGGGCTCGACAGCTTTGCGAACGTCGAGGTTGGCGGGAACGCCGCGCTCGGTGCCCAGGATCCGGCCGGCGTCTTGGCTGTTGGCCAGGAAGTCGATGAAGGCTGCGACCTCCTTGGGATGCCGGGTTTTGGCCGAGGCCGACCAGAGCATCGACGCCTTGTACCAGGTCTTGTTGTCGGCGCACCGGCCGGTGGCGCTGGGCGGGCGGAGCAGCAGGATCTTGGTGCCGGCTACCTTCTCGACCGCGCTCGCCTGGTTGGACCACTGGGACCACATCGCGAGTTTGCCGGTAGCGGCGAGCGTCTGGTCGATGGGCTTGGCCGTTTCCTCGGACACCTCCGACGCGGACGGCGTGGCGCCGTCGGAGGCGAGTTTTTTCGCCCACTCGAAGAACGGCGCGCCGTCGGCGGGCTCCCAGGCCATCCCCAACTCGCCGTATTGATCCTTGCCCGCCTGGCGCAGCCAGAGCTTGAAGACCGGCTCGACGCCGACCGGATTCTCCATGCCGTAGGTGCCCTTGGGGCATGCCTTGGCGATTCGCCGGGCGGTGTCGGCCATCCGGTCCCAATTCCACGTCCTGTCGTCGGGCAGCGGCACCCCCGCGGCCTCGAAGATCTTCGGGTTGGCCATATAGGCCGGCGCGTTGATGCCGGCGTTGATGCCGAACAGGCCGTTTTTCAGCCGGCCGGCGTCGGCGGCGCCGGGCGCGAACCGGTCGGTCTTGACGCCTGCCTTCTCCAGGTCGAGCAACGCGCCGCGCTTGCCGTACTCGGCGATGTAGCTCTCGTTCATCTGGATGACGTCGGGGGCGTCGTTGCCGGCGACCTGGGTGGCCAGTTTGTCCCAGTAGCTTCCCCAGTCGCCGTTCTCGGCCTTGATCCGGATGTTCGGGTTTTTTTTCTGGAAGGCTTCGATGGCCTGCAGGGTGACCTGGGTGCGCTTGTCGTTGCCCCACCAGGAGAAGCGAAGCGTCACCGTTCCGCTCTCGGCCCCGCCGCGGCCGCAGCCGGCCAAAAGCGGCGCCAGCGCCGCCGCCAGGCCCAACACCCCGGCTCGCCAACCACCCTTCATTGGGTATTCCTCGTATCAGCCTCGATCCGATGGCAGCGTTTCAAGCGCCTCGCGGGCGCCCACGGTACTGGTCGGAAACCAGCCGGTCAACGAAGCGTCGGGGACACGCCCTCGGCCCCCATCGCCTTGCAGGCCCTCCACCCCAACTCGATGCGCCAAGATGGAACATCAAGCCGGGGAATCCGTTCCGCGCAAGGACGAGTTTGGAGCCGTCCCGGCGGGCCGCTCTCGCGCGGCCTGGCGGTTCGCCTCCTCGGTGATGATCGCGGCCTGGAGGCCGTCCTCACCGGTGGGGAGATAGGCGTCGATCGGCCCGTCGCCGGACGCGGCGGCTGCGAATGCGTCAATGAGGCGGCCGATGGAGGCGATTTCCGACGCTTTCCGCTCGATCTCCTCCGTCCGCCGGGCGCTGACGAGCCTGAAGACCTTGTCCTTGCGCTCCACGACCCCCTCGGTCCCGACGACGGACAGGGCGTGGCTCACGGCCTTCGGCTCGATGTGCGCCGTGAACGACAGGCTCACGTTCAGGGTGACGAGCGCCCCCGAATCGAGTCGCGCGAGGACGGAGACGTGCGGCGGCTTCTCGAAATCCTCGCCGAGCCACGCCCCCATCGCGCGGATCTCCGACCAGCGGCCTCCCGCCCAGGCGCGGGCGATGTCCAGGAAGTGGCAGCCGTGGTCCAGCGCCCCCGTGGCCGCAAGCAGGCGGGCACGACGAGCGGCCTTCGGGCCGATGCTCTTGTGGCCGTCCCAGAAGTGCTGGATGTGGACCGCCTCGACGCGCCCGAGCAGCCCCTCCCGAATCCACTCGCCGATTTTTCGCATCGTCTCGTCGAACCGCAATTCGAACACAACCGAGAGGCGCTTGCCCGCCTTCTCCCCCGCGGCGATCATCCGCCGGCACTCGTCCGGCGCCGGCGCCATCGGCTTTTCGCACAGCACGTGGCACCCGGCCGCGAACGATTCGAGCGCGAGCGCCGCGTGGGTGTCCGGCAGCGAGGCGATGTAGACCGCGTCGAGCCGTTCGCGAGCAAGCATCGCGGCGAGATCCGGAAACGCGGCGAGCCCCGAGCGGGCCGCGGCCTCTCGATTCGCAGGATTTGGATCGCAGGCCGCGACGAGGACCGCCTTCCTCGCGTGCGCCCGGAAGGCCTCGGCGACGGCGCTCCGGCCGTGCATCCCGAACCCCGCGAGCCCGAATCTCATCTTCCTACGGGACGGCGATCTTCGTCCCCGTCACGGCCTTGTTGTTCGTGTCCGAGTATTCCGGAACGACCAGGGGCTCGTCCGCCCAGAAACCGAGATAGTAGTTTCCGGCGGGCACCAGCCGGGTGGGGGACAACGGAATCGTGATCGTCCGGCGGAACAAGGACAGGCTCGTCGAGCTCGGCGGAATGCTCGGGATGTCCCAGGTCCCGACGATCGGGTCCGCCCGGCCGATGATGGCGTCCGACGAGAGGTGAAACGTCGCCGTGAACGGCCCCGAGGTGGCCGAGCCGTTGTTCTGGATGTACGCCGCCGTGTCGAGGACTATCGCGGTGGGGCTCCGATAGATCCCAACGACCTGGACGGAAACCCCCACGAGATCCGGCAGGAGCGAAAGGGGCCACGAGGTTTTCGTGTTGTTCGTCTCGTCGAACTCGGAGATGGCCAATCCCCCGTCCACATACGCCCGCAGCAGGTACGAACCCGCGGAGAATATCGGGGGGATGGCAAGAACCGTCGTCGCGGAATTCGTCCCGTTGAAGGGCAGGGAAGACGAGATCGTGCGGCTGCCCAGGAAAAAGGCCCCCACCGAACCCGCAGGCGAAACGGACGAATTCGACACGAGAAGGTAGTCCACCCGGAACTTCCCGTTCGTCGGCAGCGAGCGCAGGTTCTTCACCGTGTCCGTCACCGTGAGCGTCGTCCCGTTCCGGATGACGGACATCGCCGTGATGACGAGGTCGGGAAAGATATTGAGAACGGTGGTCGTCCTCTTCATGTTGTTCCACTCGTTCTTCTCGGCCTGGGTCATGGTCACATCCGCGACGCCCTGCACCACGTATTCGCCGGGCTTGATGTCCGCGGTCAGGGGGAACCACGACGTCGTCGTCCACAATCCGCCGGGCGGCAGGGCCGTCGAGCGCGTCCGCGTCCAGCGCAGTTCAACCCTGGCGGCCCTCACCTGGCCTGCCGACGACACGCCGGGCGGCACGAGGTCGTACCCGCAGTCGAACGTGCCGCTGGTCGGCGCCGAGCCCTGGTTCTTCACCGTGCTCGTGATGACGACATTCCCGGTCTCGATCCTCGCGGTCAGCGCCGTGAACACGAGGTCCGGCCTCGTGGTCGCCACCGTGAACAGCGAGGAGGCCGTCATGTTGTCGTTCTCGTTGGTCTCCAGGACCTGGCTGTTCGAATCCACCCGGGCCAGAACGCCGTACGATCCGTCCCGGACGCCGGCCGGGAGGGTAAAGACGGAGGAGGCCGAATTCGTCGCGCTGGCCCCGATCCCGCTGACGGTCCGGGACCCCAGGTAGATGGCCTCGGAGCCCGGGGTGGTGAGCGCCGACGGGCCCGTGTACAGGGGCAGAGAAGCGCCGGGCACCAGGTAATAGCTCACCTCGAACGGAACGGCGACGGTTCCCGTGAGAAGATTCCGGATGGAGTCGTTGACCGTGATCGTGTTGCCGACCGTTCCCGTCGGGGTCGAAGCGTACACCGACGATACGACGAGGTTCACGGTGAGCACGGGGGTGGAATCCGCCCGGGGCTGAAAGGAAAGCATGGCCAGGAACGCCGCCGCCATCGCCGCCGGGAAGAACCGAATTCTTCGGCTGCCAGGACTCTTCATCGTTGAATCTCCAATGGGTTCAGGAAACGCCGTTCTACGCGCAGGCCCGGGCGTTCGGCAATTGATGGCGGAAGTATAGGCGCCCGGCGCGGGATCCGGTTGCCGAAGTTTGGGACGATCCTGCTATCGCCGGGGAAAAGACCGGCTCGCCCGAATCGGGGGAGCCGGACCGCCCGGGGGGCGAGGGCCTCCATCGGCCGGCCCCGCCGGGGCCGCCAGCGCCAGGATCCGCGCCACCGCCTCCGGGATCGCGGCGGAGACGGGCGTCGAGAGGCCGGGGGCGCCCCGCTCCACACGCTCGATCGTGATCCCGACGATCCGGACGTCGGCGTCGGCCGCGGACGGATCGAGGGCAAGCGCAAGCGCGAGGGCCTCCGAGAGGCCCATGCCGTGGGTCGACACCGTCGAGAGGCGGGATTCCGCGATCTCGCGGGACGAAAGGACCAACACCTTCCCCGCAGGTTTCCGCAGGACCGCGTCCACGACGATCACCCGGCCTCCCTCCGCGAGGATTGGCATTAGCCCGCTCGCCTCCGCGACGCACTCGAGCGAGACGTCCGCCGGCGGCTTCGCGCGGCGCAGGGCGTCGAGAACGGCGAAGCCGACGCCGTCGTCG
>CAYHQZ010000187.1:0-8012 GCA_964358555.1 uncultured Planctomycetia bacterium | reverse complement strand
CCGAACCGCTGCTCGCGGCGGTTCTCTGGGAAACCCTCGCCCCGGCCGTTTCTCGCGCGACGGCCGGCGACGGGCCGGAGGATCCGATCGCGGTCGCCGACTCGAAAAGACTCTACGGAAGCGGGCGGGGGCTCGATCGGCTCGCGCGGGCCGTCGCGGCCTTCCGGCTCGCGGGGGCCTCGGGCGAGACGCGCGTCCTCGGCTCGCCCTACTGGGGCGCGCTCTCCCCCGATTCCGCGCCGGCCGACGAACCGGCGTCGGCGCGCCTGCGCGAGCGCCTCCGCGATCTCGGGATCCGTCCCCGGTTCCTCGGCGCCATCCTCCTCTCCGAGGACGAATTCAACGCGCGCCTCGCGAGGCTTCATTCGAAAGGCGTGGTCCTTTCCGAAGCCGGGGCGGCGTTCATCGCGCAAGCCCTCGGGCCCGCCACGGAAGGCCGCTTCCTCTTCGATCGCCAGGGCGGCCGGAAGGACTACGCGGGATTCCTCCTGCGGGCGTTTCCCGGGACGATGTGGCGGCGCGCCGCCGCCCGGGGCGAGGATCCCGACGCGCGCATCGTCTACCGCTCCGGCGCCGGCGCCGCCGAGTTCATCGTGAAGGGCGACGCGCTGGAACTGCCGATCGCGCTCGCCTCGATGGCCGCGAAACTCGCCCGCGAGCGCGCGATGGAGCGCCTCAACGCCTTCTGGGCATCCCGCGTCCCCGGCCTCTCGCCCACCGCCGGCTACCCCGAGGACGCCCGCCGGTTCCTCCGCCAGATCGATCGCGCCCGCGCCGCCGCCGGCCTTTCGATGGAATCCGTGCGGCGGGTGAAATAGGCGCCGCCGGAAAACGAACGTCCCGGCGGGCACGCGGGACGAACCCTACTGTTTTTTGCCCGGCGCGAACGACCGCATCCGCATCGCCACCTTCGTAAGCCCCCTGGCGAGGATCCCCTTCGCCTGATCGTAGGACATCCCCATCTTCCCGGAGATTTCCGCGCAGCCGAGGCCCGCGACGGTCTTGAGCAGGATCACCTCGCGGTGGGCCTCCGGGAAATCCGCGAGCGCCTCGTCGAGGGCCCGCCGGATCTCGCCCGATTCCGCCTCGCGTTCCGGCCCCGGCTCCGGCGTCTCCGTCCGGTCCTCCTCGGAGAGCGTCGAAACCGCCGGCCGGTGCATCTTCGTCCGGATCACCATCCGCGACTCGTTGTCCGCGATCGTGAGAATCCAGCCGAGGAAGTTCTCCGGCTTCTGAAGGGAGGCGATGGCCTGCCAGGCCTTCACGAACACGTCCTGGGCGAGCGCCCGGGCCTCCTCCCAGTCGCGCGTGTTGTGGAGGATCCCGCGAATCCTCGCGAGGACCACCGGATAGAAAACCGAATAGAGCAGGCCGAACGCCTCCCGGTCCCCCTTGAGGGCGCGCAGGACCCATTCGATCTCGTTCGGTTTCAAGGAACGGTGATTCTACGAGGGCGGCGCCGACATTCGTATTCCGCATCCGCATCCGACAGCCCCCCCCGCTTCCCGTTCCATTCCTTATCCTCTCCTCATGGAATCGCCGCCGATCCTCTTTGAGGACGCCTCCCTTCTCGTCCTCGACAAGCCCTCCGGCCTCGCCGCGCATCCCGGCCGCGGCGTCCCGCAAGGCGAATCCGCCCTGGACTGGGCGCGAACGCGGCTTTCGCCGTCGTCGCCGGCCCTGCCCCACCGCCTCGATCGCGAGACCTCGGGGATCCTCGTCGTCGCGAAAACCGCCTTGGCCCTGCGCGCCCTCAACCGCGCCTGGAAGATGAAGCACGTCTCGAAAACCTACGTTGCCCTCGTGAAGGGAAACCAGCCCGCCTCCGGCTCGATAGGCCTGCCCCTCGAAGACGCACCCAGCGGCCGCCGCACCCGCGCGGCGAAAGGCAAGGGAGGCACCCCCGCCCGCACCGACTACCGCACCCTGGAATATTTCCGTGACCTTAGACCTTCGACCTTAGACCTTAGACCCTCGATTGCTTCTCTCCCCATGACTTCCCTTTCCCTCGTCGAGGCGCTCCCCCGAACCGGCCGGACCCACCAGATCCGCGCCCACTTCGCTTCTACCGGCCATCCCGTCGCCGGCGATCCCCTCTACGGCGACCCCGCATTCAACCGCGCCCTCGCGCAGTCGTGCGCGCTTACGCGCACCTTCCTCCACGCATCGCGCATCGAACTGCCCCACCCCGCGACCGGCAAGCCGCTGCGCCTCGAATCGCCGCTGCCGCGCGCCCTCGCGGAGGCCCTCGTTCGGCTGCGGGGAGCCGGCGGCGCCCGGCCTACTTGACCAGCGCCTGGGGGAAATTCGGGCTGGCGGGATTGACGACCACTTTCCGATGAGCGGGAGAGACGACCAGGTCCATGTCCTCCATGGGAACGACGCCCAGGAGGACCTCGTCGCCGAGGACGAGCGCGCCCGCGAAGCAGTTGCGATTCGCGAACAGGATCTCGATGGGCCCCACGTAAGGCACCATCTGCTTCCGGCCGTCCGCGGTCGTCACCTCCCGCATCGTCTGGGTCTCGAGGCGCAACTGCAGCGCGACGTGCTCGGGAACACACAGCGTGAGAGCGCCTGTGTCCACCCTCGCCTCGATCTCGACCGGCTTCAAATCGGGAAGGCGCGGGTTTTTCAGCCGGATGTCCGCCATGACGTAGCCCATCGGGTTTCCCTCTCCTCTCCTCCTATGAACGATCCTGCCTTGCCGTCTTCCGGGAGTCAATCGATCGCCGGATCGAAGATCGCCTTCGCCTCCACGTCGTCCTTGAAGCGCTTGACGAACTCGCGGTGGGCCGGGGATTTCCGATAGGCCTCCAACGCCTCGGACGAATCGAAGGTCATGACGAAGCCGTGGGTGAACCGCTCGCCGGACGGCGACGTCGAGAGGTTCCGGCCGCATTCCAGCGAGGAAAGCCCCGGGGTCTTTCCCTCGAACGCCCGGATCGCCTCGAGATGCTCGTCCACCCGATCGACGCCCGGCTTGAAGCGGTAGATGAGGATGTGAACGGCCTTCACGGCTGCTTCCCGGCCTTTTTTCCCGGCGGCTTCGCCGGCGGCTTTTCCGTGGGTTTCCCGGGCGGCTTCGCAGGCGTCGGCGTCGGACCGGTCGTGACGACGACGATCCGATCGGGGTGCAAATGCTTTTCGGCCGCTCGGCGGACGTCGTCCGCCGTGACGGCCTCCACGGCCCGGCGGAACTTCGCCGGGTAGTCGAATCCCAGGCCGAAACGGTCCCACTCGAGGATCGCGACGGCGAGCCGCCCGTTCGTCTCGAGCGCGAACGCCAGCTCCCCGAGCAGCACCGCCTTCGCCCCCGCCAGTTCGCCTTCGGTCGGCGGGGCGCTCCGGATCCGGTCGATCTCCTCGCGAATCTCCCCGAGGACGCGATCGAGTTTTTCCGGCTCCAGCCCCGCCATCGCGTGGAACGTCCCACGCTCGGCGCCGGCATCGGCAGCGATGGTGGCGTAGACCGTGTAGGCCAGCCCCTCCGCGTCCCGGATCCGCCGCGAGAGCCGGTCGGTGAACCCGGACCCCGTCCCGAATACGCCGTCGAAGACGCGCAGGACCGGGTAGTCCGGGTCCGTCCGCGAAATGCCCAGGTGCCCGGCCACCATGTAGATCTGCTCCCGCTCCGTCGGGATGTGGACCCTCGCCGCGGCGGCCTGCGGCGGCGCCGGGATCTTCGGGAACTCGACGGCCGGCCCCGCCCAGTCCCCGAAGGCCTTCGCCGCGGCCCGATGGGCGGATTCAACGTCCACGTCGCCCACGATGGAGATCCGGATGTTCGAGGGCACGAAGTATTTCGCGTGCCACGCCCGGCAGTCGTCCGCCGTCAGCCGCGAGACCGACGTCCGCGTGCCCCGGGCCGAGCGGGAGAAGGGGTGCTTCCCGTAGACGATCTCGCGGAACTTCCGGGAGATCTGGAACTCCGGATCCTCCTCCTCCTTCTCGATTTCCGAGAGGGCCTCCTTCTGCTTTCGATCGAAATCGTCCGCACGGAAGGCGGGCCTTCGGATCGCGTCGGCGAACAGTTCGAGCCCGAGAGCGAAATCCTTCGAGAGAACCTCGACGGAGGGGCCGGTCGCGTCCGAACCGATCTCGCCCGCGACCTGCTCGATCGCGTCCGCGACCTCGCCGAAGGTCCGTTTCGTCGTGCCTTCCGACAGCATCTGCCCCGTGAGGCCCGCGACGCCGGCGTTCTGGGCCGTCTCGAAGCGCGCGCCAGCCTCCGCGAAGCAATCGAGCGCCACGATGGGAAGCTCCCGGCGCGGCAGCACGAAGACCTTGAGCCCGTTGGGAAGCGTGCGCGCGTCGACGGGAAGGGAATCGTCCTTCCCTGCCCCCCCGGCGCCCGCGCCGTCCCGGCCAGCCGCCCGCGCCGCCCACGCCTGCGCGGCCGGCGGCCCCTCCCGCCGGGCGCTGCCCCGGGACTTCGGCGCCCGCCCGCCCTCGGGCTTCGGCAGGCCGATCCCGACGGAGGCCTTCTTGGGATCGAGGATGTCGCCGATGACCGCGCGAATCTGCTCGGGCGTCACGCGCTCCATCCGGTCGATGTATTCATCGAGGTAGCGGACCCCCGCGAGGGTCTCGAACTCGCCTATGTCCGTCGCCAGGCCCAGCGACGTCTGCTTGCGCCGCACGAACGAGGCCCGGAAGCGGTTTTTCGCGCGCTCCATCTCCAGGGCCGCGGGCCCCTCGGCGCGGATCTTCTCGATCTCATCCATGGCCGCTTCGAGGGCGCGCTCGGGGTCCGATCCGGGGTGGCACTCGATCATGATCCAGAAGGCCCCCGGGTCGCGGCGACAGTCGTTCTGCGTCTCGACGGCCGTCGCCAGCTGGTCCTTCTCGACGAGCCGTCGGTGGAGCCGGCCGGTCCGGCCGCCCGTGAGCGCCTCCGAGACGAAGTCGAGGGCGTAGTCCTCGGAATCGCCCACGCGGCAGGAGGGGAACCCCAGCAGGATCCGCGGGGCCTTGAGGATCGAGTCCTCGAACTGGATGTTCGCCCCGCCCCCCTTCGGCCGGCGCGCCGATTCCGTCGCAGGGCGGGCGCCCACCTTCGGGATGTCCCCGAACTCGCGGCGGACGCGCGAGACGACCTCCGCGGGGTCGAGATCGCCCACGGCGACGAACACCGCCCGGTTCGGACCGAAGCGGCCGGCGAAGAACTTCCGGAGGGACTCGGGCGTCGCCGCCAATATGTCCTTCTCCCATCCGTGAATCGGGTGCGCGTAGCCGTGTTTCCCGAACATCTGCTCGCAGAGCCGGATCGAGAGGCGGTTCCACGGCTCGTCGAGCGCGGTCTTCAGCTCCCTAAGGATCGGCCCCCGCTCCAGGTCGACCTCCGAAGGCGCGAGCGTGAGGCCGCGCATCTGGGCCGAGAGCACCGGAAGGGCCGCGTCCCACGTCTCGGCCGGGAAGGCGAAGAAGCAGGCGGTCGAATCGGTTCCGGTGAAGGCGTTGTTCTGGCCGCCGTTCTTCTGGGTCAGCCGGTCGATGTCCCCGCGCCCGAACCGGCCGGCGCCCTTGAACATCATGTGCTCGAGGAAGTGGGCGTAGCCGGTCTCGCCCGCGGCCTCCTCCTTCGAGCCGACGTCGTACCAGACCATCGTGGCCGCGACGGGGCTGCCGGGCTTCGGGAAGACGAGGATCGTGAGGCCGTTGTCGAGGGTCGCACGGGTCATCCGGGCCGAGAAGGCCGGCTCGCGGAGACCCAGCAGGGCGCATCCGGACAACAACAGAAGGACGGCAAGCGGAATCGCGCGCCGCGGCCACCCGGAACATCGGACGCTCATGACGCGGTCCTTTCCTGCGCCGCTTGTTCGCCCAAGGGGCACGGAACCGCCCCCAGGGCGCGGTTCAGGCGCGAGCGGACCTCGTCGGCGAGGAAGGTCCGGCGGGAGAGGGACGAAAGGGCCTCCAGATTCGAGCGATAGAGCGACGCCGCGTCCTCCGGCCGTTTCTCCCGCTCGTAGGCCTCCGCCAGGAGGAATTTGCAGTCGAAGACGTCCTCGTCGCGTTCCAGGATCGAGGGCTCGGGAGGGCGGCGGGCGCAGCGCTCCCAGGCCCGCAGCGCCTTGACCTCGCGTCCGCCGAGGAGATCGTCCAGCAGGGAAAACCAGAAGGGGCGGGGCCGGCGCGGCCGCGGGCGAATGCTGCGCCCGACCGAAGACGCGCGATGCTCCCGTTCCTCCGCGCGCCGCCGCCCCGAATCCCGCAGGACCTCGTAGGCCCGCTTCACCCGGAGGAACCGGGGCAGGGACAGGGCGGGGTCCCCGGGATTCCGATCCGGGTGGTAGCGCATCGCCAGGCGGCGATACGAGGCCTTGATCTCCGGTTCCGTCGCCCCCGGAGGGACCTCGAGCGCCCGGCAGGCGTCCGCAAACGAGAGCGTGTCGAGGGTTTGCATGGGAATGCGGGCCGAAAGGGCACGCGCAAGCGGATTATAGCCGGCTAGAATGCCCCCATGGCGCTCAAGAAGAAGCACCCCAAGATCCGCCCGCCCGCCAAGCGCGGTCTCACCCGCGGCCAGATGTTCTTCCTCGTCGGCTTCTTCGGGTTTGCCCTCGTCGCGACCATCCTCTTTCTCTCCTATCCGGGTTTCAAGCGATGGCGGGCGTTCCGCGGATGGTCCTACTGCCACCGCCTCGTCAACACCACCCTGTCGCCCGAGGACAAGACCCTCCTCGACCAATCCATCGGCATGATCCGGGCCGTCCGGAAGGACTTCCCCGAAAGCCGCTTCAAGCGCCTGGAGACCCTGCACCCCGACGCCGTCACCCACCTCGAGACCCTCGTTCTCGACGACAAGGAAAAAAGCCTCCCCTTCATCAAGGAGAAACTCGACCCCAAACTGGTGCCGATCGCCAAGACCCGCCAATCCGCCCTGGCGGCCTACGCCTACATGGACGAGAAGCGCACGGTCCTTACAAAGGCCGCCATGGTTCTCGATCCCGGGCGCGGCGACCAGGATCCCGAGGTCCGCGCGACCGCCTGTGAAATCCTGGGCAGCTTCGAGGACAAGATCGCCTTCGAGCCGCTCATCAACGCCCATGGCGACGCGGTGTCCTCCGTCCGCGCGTCCGCCTCCTCCGCCCTCATCACCCTCATCAAGTTCAAAGACAACATCGAACTCGTCCCCGAAATCGTGAAGAACGCCATCCCCGCCGCGACCGGGGACAAGCGCACCGCCCTGATGGACACCCTCGTCGCCCTCGGCGAATTCGCCTCCCATTCCGATCCCGCGCTCGTCCCCATCGGCCAGGCGACGATCAAGGCCTGCATCCAGGGGTTTGAAAGCGAGGGCGAGACGCCAAAGGCCTGCGTGGACATCATCGTCCGGATTGGCGGCCCCTCGACGATCCGCCACCTCCAGGAGGCCCTCGTCGGGAAAAAAGGCACGCCCTGGGAAACGCGCACGCGGCTGACGATGGACTCCGTCCGGGACGTGCTCGTCCAGTTCAAGGGGAAGTCCATCATCCCGCTCATCGAGACCCTCAAGGACAAGGACGCCACCGACGATGTCCGCACCCGGGCGGAAGACGCCCTCGTCAAGATTTCGGAATTCGAGCCGACGGTCCCCCGGCACCTCGTCGAGACGGTCCAGTCCTTTTCGGAGACTGCGGCCGTGGACAGCGCCATCAGCGCCCTCAAGAAAATCGGCGAGCGGGCCCTCGATGAAATCTACGAGGGCCTGAACACGGAAAACGGTGTCGCCCGCGGCAAGCTGCTGAAAATCCTGCTCGAATCGGAATCCCGTCCGAAGGTCATCGAGTTCTTCCTGCGCGGCCTCGCGGACCGATCGGACCGGATCCGGATGATGTGCGAACAGGGGTTCCTCGAACTCAAGCAGGCCGCCATGCCCACCCTCGAACAGTGCCTGAAAAGCGCGAACAGCGACCTCCGCGTCGAGGGCCTGCTCCTGATCAAGGAGCTCTCCGACTTCATCGCCGACCCCCTGATGCGGAAGATCCTCCGCCTCATCCACGACCCCCACCCCCGAATCGCATCGCTCT
>CAYHQZ010000186.1:0-8066 GCA_964358555.1 uncultured Planctomycetia bacterium | reverse complement strand
GTCAAGTCCAATTCACCTAGTTCCGCCGCACGGATGAGCTTTGCCAGGTGGTATCGCCATGACCGTCCGATCCGGATGCGGATGCCCTTGAGCCGGCCCGTGCAGACGATCCGCCAGAGCGACGAGGCGGAAATGCCGAGCGCCTTCGCGGCGGTCGTGGCGTCGGCGTAGACGGGACCTGAATAAACTGCCGGCGACGTCTTACTCACGGCTGCCGCCTCCTTTCAAAACGCCCAGAGCGCATTCCCTTCTTGAGAACATGTATCCCTCCTTTCATAAAAGGCCCCTCAGAGCCGTAACTGGGGACATGAAAGGTGCAAGCCGCCATCGAAATTTTTAATTTCGTTAGGTATGTATGCTGTCTTCGGCCATGAGGAAAAACTCGCATTCCCCCAGCCGTGAGCCGAGCGACGAGGATTTCCGGGCCGCAGAGGCGGTCCTCGCTCGCCAGATGCCGTCGCTTGAGCGCAGCGTGCCTGAGTACGCGGAGGAGCGGCGGAAGTTTGCCGAGCTCCATGCCGAGATGGACAAGGACCGGTTCGAACTTCGGTATGGTCTGCGGCCGCCGCGCAGCGCCATTGAGCAGGCGGAAGTCGACTGCAACCAGGGGCGCATCACGGAGGACCGGTTCCGAGAGATGCTCAAGGCCGACGCGGAGCGTCCCATCGATGTTGCGATGCTCGACGCCTTCCGCGCCGCCTACGAGGAACGCCTCATGGCTTACAGCCGGATGTTGCAAGCGGTCATCGCCATCGCAACGGACCAGCGCGACCATGACGCGTGGCGTCGGCGGGAGGTCGAGGTAGACGGGTACGTCGAGGCGATGGAGGCGAAACTCCCCCTGCGGAAGGAGCAGGTGGCGACGGTCTTTACTTTCCTGGCCGAGCTCCAGGCGGATCGCAAGGGCGAGCCGGTCCGGTGTGAGGATCGCTCGGCCGAGAGCGCGCACATGCTGGCGTCGAGGGTCATGGACCATGCCGCCGCGGCGTGGAGTTCCTGCAAAGAAATCGCCCAGCGGAGCCGGACTGACCCGAGTTATCTTTACCCCACATCGGCCTCGCACCTCTTTCACTCGTCGCACCTGCCCGGCCTACCAAGACCCCAGGAACTTCAGTCCCTCATGGTGCTGGAACACGTCCGAGCCCGGAAGGCACTTCAAGAGCGGGCCCAGGCGGCGAAGATCAACCCGCAGACCGAGAGCGCGGCTCCCATCCCAGTGCGCATCGCGAATTTGAATGAAAGCATCGACCGACTTTCCAAATCCTTCGATCAGTATGTTGCGAAGATGGATGACTTTGCCGCCCAAGCCGCCAAGGCGCCCCCCCCCCTGGCCGATCCGAAAACGACAAAACCCGCGAAGAACGTTTACTGTCGCGTGGTGGAACGCTCTGGCGCCCGCGACATTTCCAGGGACGCCTATGAGGCGCTCGTCAAGAAACGGGATGGCTATGACCTATTCATCGACGGGATGACACGCGAGGTGGCCTGCCGAGACCGAAAGGGGAAGCGAAAATACGTGAAGCTCACGGCGAAGGAACTCGGCATCCTCGGCGAGTACATCGAGGCGGGGAAACCACTACGACCACACGAAACGAAAACCGGTAAAGGATGTAACAGTGACTTGGCAGCGATCAAGCTCCTCGAGAAAGTGCGGAAAAAGGTGGACGTAAATCTCAGGCGCTACCAATACCGATTCTTCCGCTTGCATCAGAATCCATCAGATCGAAAGCTGAACTCCTACGAATTCTCCCCGCCGAAGAACGTGACCTACTGCATGGTCCTACCCGGCTGAGTCCTAGCGGGCGCCTTTTTCGTTCCTCGATTGTTCCTCCCTTCTTCCTCCATGTTCTCTCCCGATCTGGAGGATTGACTTCGGCGTGACGGACAGGCCATTCGGCCTTTCGCTCACGCCGAAAGGAGAGAACGCATGGGAGCTGATAAGGAGTGGCGTTGCAAGGAATGCGAAACCTTGCTCGGCGTTGAGAGCGGGGTGCGGCTGCACCTGCGATACAAGCAGGCGCAATACGTCGTGGACGGCGGCGACTACACCGTAATCGCCGTCTGCCGCAACTGCTCCACGGTGAACGAGCGGACCGGAAGGAAGAGCCACCCGAAGTCCATCGTGACGAGCGGGTAGTCGCATAGAAATCAAAACCGCGAGGCGCATGACGCCCTAGTTGGCCAGCGGAGGCGCCAGACGCCCGGCCGAAAAGGCAGGGCGTCGTGCAAGGTCCCAACTGGGCGTACGAACTGGATCAGATCAAGCGGGAAATTCGTGGCGAAGGATTCGGCGAGATGTTCCGGAGACTTCAACTCGAGGTTCCATCGTTCAGTCGCTTCCAGGACTGGGACGAGGTCCTGGAATTAATGCGAAATAGGAGCGGAAGCGTCGAAGAAAAAAACCAGGTTTTCACCGCGATCTGCCAGGCATATAGGAAGGAGTCCGACCACCGCTGGCGAACGATCCTACTCGCCATCCTCTGGCCGGGGCTGACAAAACTTCACTGCCAAAAAATCAACTTGGATCCGAGTCACGTCGACCTCTGGGCGAACATCTTGATGACGTTTCTCAATAACGTCTGCCTGATCGACGTCGCTGCCTGCGAGGGCCGGTTCGTCCAGAAGATATTGAACAAGACCGCGCACCGGCTACACGACATCTATCGGCGTGCGCGGAATCGATCGGCGCGGGAGATGAGCATGGATCAGGAAAATCTCGAGGGGGTCGCCGGCGGCGTCCTGGATAAAGGTCAATTCAGTGCGGATTACTGTCAGGGACGGGAAGCACAGGCTGTCCTCCGCGAGCACGTGGATGCCGGCCGGATCAGCGAGGCCGACTTCCTCCTGCTAGTCGGCATCCATGTTTACGGGCGCTCGATCCGCGACTGCGCGCAGGAAGCAGGCATCACCCGGGAGGCTGCGAAAAAGCGCGCGCAGCGGGCCATTCAGGCGATTCGTAGCTTCTGGAAAGCCTGAGGGTTCAAAAAAACTGCGAATTCATGTCCCCACCAAAGCCCCTGAGGGGCCTTTTATTGGAGGAGGGATAGATGTTCTCAAGAACGGAAGTAGAGATGCTGATCGACGACCTGTGCGAAGAGCAGGCGCTCGTGATCGGCGGCCTTGTGGCGGTCCATGGGATTGACGACAGTTTCGTCTGGAAGCTGATCGAGAGCCTCGACGCGATCCGGGTGAAAGCGCTCCGGCAGTTGAAGGAGCGCAACGCCCCGGAGACCCCGAAGGCTCTCGGCCGTCGGCTCAACTTGCAGCCTCATCCGGCCATTCAGGGCTTCATTCAGAAGCTGCGGAGGGCGTAACCATGCAATCTCCCGCCCTCGAGCTCAAGCGCCATTGCGTAGCGTTGACCCCGAAGGAAGTCGACGAGGTCGTAGACGTCGTCGCGGACCTGATCGTGCAGTTCCTCCAGGCGCGAGGGCGTAGGTCGCCCTGCGGAGACGCGAAGAAGTCTGGCCTCACGGCTACGAACAAGGGGGGGATGCCGTGGAACCGATGAATCCCGACCCCACCGACGAAATGGAGGCTCTTGATCATCGTCGGGAGCTCCCCCTTGAAGTGGCAGCCCGCGAGGCCCGCCGGCTAGCCCGGCGAACGGAACGGCTGGCCCGACAAGCACGGCTCCGAGCGAAGAAGGCGGACGCCGCGCTCGCCGCCTTCCGGCTCGAGGCCGGAGAGCAATTTCGAGGGTGCGGAGCTTATCGGGAACCGGACGGACTCCACGCCTTCCTGGAGAGGGTAGAAGATTGGATGGGGCTGGACGTAGACGTCTACGTCAAACATGAGCGGCTAGTGCGCCGGTTCGAGGAGCGGCACGGCCGCCCGATGGGGCGCGAGACGGGCGCGCGGGCGCATCGATGGATGGAAACCTTGTCCGATGAGGTGGAGGCGGCTGAGAGACGTTTGCAGGGGCACGCGAGGGGGACGCGATGAACCTCCCCGAGAGCGGACCCACTGCGGGAACAGAGATGGAAGCGGAACGCCGGTCGATTCAGGCCGAGGCGCAGGCCGAGGAAGCGGACATGCTGGAACTTTTCGGGAATCAGATCCGTCGGCGCCCGATACCGGCGCTTCAGGCGGCAGGATTCACGATTGCGGAAGCCCCCGAACTTGGACGCCCCCTGGACGGGCGAGGTCCGGACGGCGCGCTCGCGCGGTTCGGGCTGGACGAAGGCGGCCGACTTCGGATCACCTGGGGACGGCACGTAGAACAGGAGGCAGTCGCTCTCCTGGCGGAACTCCACGGCGTTGACGCCCTCGGAGATCTCGCGGAGGGGAAGACCCCGCCGGCCGCTACGTTCTCCGCTCCGCCCGAGCCTCCGGGGCCGCCCGATCCCGGCCCGTTACCCGACTCGCTTCTGCGCGTTCCGGGTTTCGTCTCCGAGGTGATGGACCACTGCCTCGAGACCGCTCCCTATCCGAACGTCGTCATGGCCTTCGCCGGCGCCATTTCACTCCAAGCCTTCCTCGCCGGCCGAAAAGTCCGCGACCCCAGCGGCATCCGCCCGAACATCTACCTCCTTGGGCTGGCCCACTCGGCCGCAGGCAAGGACTGGCCGCGAAAGGTGAACGTCCGGATCGCCTACCAGGTCGACCTCTCGACCTCCATTGGCGATCGGTTCGCATCCGGTGAAGGGCTGCAGGATGCGCTTTTCTTGAGCCCATCGTCGCTTTTCCAGACGGACGAAATCGACGGAATGCTGCTGTCGATGAGCAAGGCCAAGGACGCCCGGCACGAAGCCATCATGACGACGCTGCTCACGATGTATTCGTCGTCGGACTCGGTCTATTCGATGCGGAAAAAGGCCGGGCAGACGGTGCCGCTGTCCATCGACCAGCCCTCGCTCGTCATTTTCGGCACCGCCATCCCGAACCACTACTACGAGGCCCTTTCCGAGCGGATGCTCACGAACGGCTTCTTCGCCCGCATGATCGTCCTCGAAAGCGGGCCGAGGCCGGAGGGACAGGAGGCGAGGGTCATCGAGCTGCCGCCTCGCATCCTCTCCACGGCGAGGTGGTGGGCGGATTTCCAGCCCGGCACGGGGAATTTGGAAACCTGGCATCCCGTCCCGGTCGCCGTCGAGCAGACCGAGGAAGCCCGGCAGGCGCTCATCTCGACGCGCAAGGAAGCGGATGCCGAATACAAGAAGGCCGAGGCCAAATCCGACACCGTCGGCACAACCGTGTGGGGTCGGGTAAACGAGCAGAGCAGGAAATTGGCGCTGCTCTACGCCGTCAGCGAGAACCTCGAGTCCCCCCGGATCGGCCTCGCCGCCGTTGAGTGGGCCACGGAGTTCGTGATGCACCAGACCAAACGACGACTCTTCATGGCGTACGAGCACTGCTACGAGAGCGAATTTCACGCGAAGTGCAAGAAGCTCCTGGCGCTGCTACGGGACTTGCAGGCCAAGGGGGACAAGGACGGCGTCCCGTATTGGAAGCTCCACCGCCGGCTGCCCTGGTCCGAGCGCGAGCACGAGGAAGTCCGAGAGTCGCTCGTGGGTCAGGAACTGATCCATTACGAAGAAAGGAGCACCGGTGGAACGCCACAACGCACCTATCGGCTGGCCTGAACCTATTGCCGAACCTGTTGCTGATTTCAAACCTATTGCCGGCGCAATAGGTGGGGGTTTTGAACCTATTGCCGAGCAACAGGTCAATAGGTTGGCAATAGGTTTGAAAACAGAAGTCCAAGAAAGAAAAGAAGATATAGAAATATATATAACCTATTATCCTATTACACCTACCCCCGCGCACGCGTGTATAACGCGCGTACACGCGCGTACGCGAGACCCCTACGACAATAGGTCAATAGGTTTCACGGGTCCTACCAGGGCCGGCTTTTTTCCTGACGCCCGGGGGGAACCTCACGGTACAGGACACAGTTTTACCCGCCTGTCCGATTTTTCCTGGCCACGTGGAACGTTCGGTGGCCACGGGGGTTACGCGGAGTCCAAGGTTTCCACGGTCGCGTTCCTGGCGCCCGGCGCCCCCGGTCGCCACCTGGCCCGCTCCTCGCGCCCCCCGGCCTGGCCCCCGGGGACGCCCTCCCGTGGCCTACGCCGCGTCCGGCCGCCCGGGTCGAGCCCAACTACCACCCGCTCGTTTGGGCGCGCCCTGGGGCCAAAGGAACGCGAACGGGCGGCCTTGGCGCGCCGCTGGAAGCCCGCGCCGGGGCGCCCCTCGGCAGCCCGCCACCCCCCAATCCCACCCGCTTTCCAGTGACGGTTTTTTGAGCACCAACAAATAGGAGGCAATGCCATGAAGATCGAGATGCGCAAGACGGCCGACATCCAACCCTACCTGCAAAACCCGCGCGTCAACGGGCCGGCGGTCGATGCCGTGGCCAACAGCATCCGCGAGTTCGGCTTCCGCCAGCCGATCGTCGTGGACCCGGCCGGCGTCATCATCGTCGGGCATACGCGCTGGAAGGCGGCGCAGAAGCTCGGCCTCGAGATGGTCCCGGTGCATGTGGCGACCGACCTTCCGCCGGAGAAGGTGAAGGCCTATCGGATCGCCGACAACAAGCTCGCGGAACTGGCCGAGTGGGATTTCAACATCCTGCCGATCGAGTTGAAGGACCTGCAGGCGGCGGATTTCGACCTCGAGATGCTTGGCTTCGGGTCGGATGAACTCGAAAAGATTCTCGGGGCGGGCATCCACGGCAACGAGGGCCTGACCGACCCGGATGCCGTCCCGGAGCCGCCGGATGCGGCCATCACCCAACCCGGCGACCTGTGGGTCTTGGGCGACAACCACCGGCTCCTCTGCGGCGACAGCAGCAAGCCCGAGGACGTGGACCGGCTGCTCGATGGCGCGCGGATCCAACTCGTGAACACCGATCCGCCCTACAACGTGAAGGTCGAGCCGCGTTCGAACAACGCCATCGCCGCCGGCCTGTCGTCGTTCTCGGCCCCGGAGGCGCGGCGGGGCGGGCAACTCACGCACCACCAGGGCTTCGATCTGTCCCGGGAATTCGCCAAGGCGCACAAGACGACGGCGAAACTCCGCCCGAAGGATCGCCCGCTAGAGAACGACTTCGTCTCCGAGGAGGCATTCGACGCGATGCTCCGAGCGTGGTTTGGAAACATCGCCCGCGTCTTGGAGCCCGGGCGGGCGTTCTACATCTGGGGCGGCTACGCAAACCTCGCGAACTACCCCTCGGCCTTGAAGGAAAACGGCCTCTATTTCAGCCAAGGCATCGTCTGGGACAAGGAGCATCCGGTGCTCACCCGGAAGGATTTCATGGGTGCCTTCGAGCTAGCGTTCTATGGCTGGCGCGAGGGCGCCGGGCACTGGTTCAACCCGGAGATCAACAACGCAAGAGACCTCTGGCACGTCAAGAAAGTGAACCCGCAGCAAATGAAGCATTTAACGGCCAAACCGACGGAGCTCGCCGTCCGTGCGATGACCTATTCCTCGCGCCCCGGCGAGAACGTGCTCGACCTGTTCGGCGGATCCGGAAGCACGCTCATCGCCGCCGAGAAGACGGGCCGGCGATGTTTCTTGATGGAACTCGACGCGCTCTATTCGGACGTCATCGTGGACCGCTGGCAAATGTTCACAGGCAAGGCCGCGATCCTCGAGCGCACCGGCAAGGCCGAGATGCCCGTCCGGACACCGGACGAGAAGTTCGTTTGAAGGAGGTGACCCATGCTCCTATCGGACGAGGATGTTGTCCTCTATTTCGGACGCGAGGACTGCGGCGACGATTACGAGCGGCTCCCGAAGCCCCTGAAAAGGCCGTTTCTTTCGCCGGAAGCATATAAAAAGAGGCACTCTCTGGCCCGCGTTCATCTGATTGGTGGTTTGGGTCGATCCGGAAGGTCCGACCCCGTAATCGTGTGTTTATATCGGGGGTTGCCGGCCGCAATGCCCGTTACCCATCGCCCGTGGCCTTCCCCCGCCAACCCCCGGACGCCCACGTTTGGCGCCCTTTTGGCCCACGTTGCGCCCGTTTCCAAAACTCGACCCGGACTACCACCCGCCTACGCCCGCACGCCCACGCGCGAAAGGCGCCAATTCGAGGCGCCGCCCTTCAGCGACCACGCCCC
>CAYHQZ010000185.1:0-8144 GCA_964358555.1 uncultured Planctomycetia bacterium | reverse complement strand
TCTTCGGGGTCCTGCGGACGCTCGCCGAGGCGCCGGGGCGGATCCTCGTGGAGATGGGCCCGGGCCAGGGGCTTTCCGCGCTGGCGCGCCGGCTTAAGTTTCCGGGGGTTTCCGCGTTCCCGTCGTGCCGCCCGCCCGGGTCCGGCGCAAGCGATCTCGAATTCGCCCTCGGGACGCTTTCGAGGCTCTGGGTCCGCGGCGCCGGGTTCGACGCGGCGGCGGTCCACGGCGGAGCGCCGCGGCGGGTCCGGCTGCCGGCGACGCCGTTCGAGCGGTCTCGGCACTGGATGGAGCCGGAGACGGGGGCGCCCGCGGCGCCGGTCGCCGCTTCCGGGCGCCGCGCGGACGTCGCGGACTGGTTCTCGGCCGTCGGCTGGAAGCGCCTTCCGGCCGCGCCGCCGGCCGCGGCACCGGCGTCTGCCCGCTGGCTCGCGTTCGGATCGGGCGACGCGCTCTCGCGCGGATTCGTCCGGGGCCTGGAAAGGGCGGGCGCGCCGGTCGTCGAGGCGTCCGAGGGCGAGTCGTTCGCGCGCCTCGGCCCTCGTGCGTTCTCCCTCCGGCCGGGCCGGCGGGAGGATGGCGAGGCTCTCGTCTCCGCCCTCGCGGCCGAGGGCGCCCTGCCGGATCGCGTGGCGTTTCTATGGAGCGCGGGCGCCGTCCCGGCCGATTTGGGAGGGGCCGCCCGGTTCGAGTTCTGCCGCGCGCGCGGATTCGATTCGCTGCTGGCGTTCCTGCAGGCCTGGGACCGGCGCGCCGCGTCCGCCCCCTTGCGGCTGGCCGTCGTCACCGATGCGGCTCACGCCGTGACGGGCGCGGAGGCGGCGAATCCGGAATGGGCCGCGCTCTCCGGCCTTTGCGCCGTGGCCCGGCAGGAAATGCCGCGCCACGAATTCCGGATCGTCGATGTGCGCCGGGGCGGGCGCGGGGGCGAGCCGGACCCGGCGCTGGCGGAGCGCCTCGTCTCGGAGGCGCTGTCGGACGCGCCCGAGGCGACGCTCGCGCTTCGCGGGGGGCATCGCTGGGCGAGGACGTTCGAGCCCGTCCGTCTCGGCCCGCCGGCCGGCCCGGGCCTGCTTCGGCCGCGCGGGGCCTACCTCATCACCGGCGGCCTTGGCCAGCTCGGCCTCGTCGCGGCGCGGCACCTTGCGACCGCGGTCCGCGCGCGGCTCGTGCTCCTCGGCCGGACCGGCCTTCCGCTGCGCGAAGGGTGGCCGGCCGTCATCGCCTCGAGGGATTCGGACCCGCGCCTCGCCGATCGGATCCGCCGCGTTCTCGAACTCGAAGCGCTCGGCGCCGAGGTCGCCTTCGCGCAAGGCGACGTCGCGGACCCGGCCGCCGTGCGGGCGGCCGTCGACGAGGCGCAACGCCGCTGGGGCGATCTGAACGGGGTGTTCCATGCGGCGGGCGTCCTCGACGAGCGCCTGTTCGGCGCGATCCCGTCGCTCGATCGCGCTTCCTGCGACGCGCACTTCCGGCCGAAGGTTCTCGGGCTCTGCGCCCTTGAGGAGGCGTTGCGGGATCGCCCGATCGACTTCGTCGTGCTGTTCTCCTCGATTGCGTCCGTGGCGGGGGGGCTGGGGCACGCGGCCTACGCGGCGGCGAACGCCTGCCTGGACGCTTACGCCGGCGCGCGAGGCGGCGGGCGGGTTCCGTGGATCAGCGTGAATTGGGACGCCTGGGAGCCTCCAGGCGGCGCGTCCGCCGGGGCCCGGCCGGGGGAGGCGCGCGGGATCCGGCGCACCGACGGCTACCGCTGGTCGTCGGGGCTTTCCATCCGGGAATCCGAGGGCGCGGACGCGTGCGCCCGGCTGCTTGCGGGGTTCGCGTCGTCCCAGATCGTCGTCTCCACGGCCCCGCTCGACATCGATCCCCCGAACGATCGCGCGGCCGCTTTCTTGCCGTCGCCGGCGCCCGCGGGGACGAGCCCGGCCGGTCCCGCGCGGCGGGAACTCCCGACGCCCTACGCGCCGCCTTCCACCGAAACCCAGAAGGCCCTGGCCCGGATCTGGGGCGAGGTTCTGGGCGTGCCGGACGTCGGCATCCACGACGACTTCCTCGAGCTCGGGGGGCATTCCCTCATGGCGATCCGGATCGCCGCCCGGGCGGGCGCGGCGTTTGGCGTGTCGCTGAACGCGCGCGCCCTCTTCGACGCCCCGACGATTTCCCGGCTGGCCGGGATTGTCGAGGCCGCGAGGGGCGTTGCTTCCCGCGGATGAAATCGCCGGCCACTGGCAGGGGATAGGGGGCGAAGGAACCGAAGTCCGTGCAACAAGTTGACAAGTAGAGTGCGTCCCTCAGCGGTACCCAGCGGCACGTCCCCCAGCGGTGCGTCGACTTAGGACCTTGGACTTAGGACTGAACTAAACCCCTGCCCGCCTATACTCTCTTCCACATAAAGGGGGTAGCCACATGCGCCTGCGTCTCGCCGTCGCCGTCGCCCTGTTCGGGTCGGTTTTGATCCTGCTTTCAAACCGGGGGGCCGCGGCGGCTGGCGGAGCCACGCCCGAGGTTTTGCCCGAGGCCACGGGCGAGGGGGCGGTGCTGAACGTCCCGGCGCTCGCGTTCACCGCCGAGAAGGCGGCCGCCTACGAGGAAGACAAGGATCTTCCGTTCGAGAACGGCCGGCTCGTCCTCAAGGGCCACGCAAAGGGCGTCGCCGACCGCCTGGCCGTGCGGACGCACGTCCTGGGCGACGCATCATTGGACAAGTGGCGCCGGTTGCACCTCATCGACGGCGACACGAAGTCGGTCTGCTACACGGAGATGGCCGGCTATGATCGCTACCGAAAAGGCGTCCCCAACGCAGGCAGGCTGGATGCGAGGCCCTACGACGTGAAGATCCGGATCGGCCGGATGGGGCTCGATCCGAAGACGCTGGCGCCTTCCTTCGCGGACCGCGTTTCGCGCGTGAACTGCATCGCCGTCGAGGGGGCGACATACCCCGCGTCGCAAGGGGAGGTCCACGCCTGGAACGAGGCCTCCAAGGGCCTCGCCCGCGAGGCTTCGGCGTCCTTCAAGGACAACGCCGCCGAGGCTCTCGCCCTGCGCGTTTCGCCCGTCGAGACCTCGAGGCTGACGCTCCGGCTCACGCCCACGGGCTCGAAGGAGAAGAGGTCCTTCGCCGCCCGCGAGATCGGGGCCTACGAGATCGCCCGCGCGCCCCGCAAGGATTTCCCCGCGGCGGGGACGGATGCGAAAACGTCCGGCGCGAAGGCCGAGGCGACCTTTCCCGACCGGACCGGGGTGGACGGTGCGGAGCTGACGCTCGCCGCCGCGGGCGAGGTGAACGGCGCGTTCGTCCTCTCCGTCAAGGACCCCGGCGCCGCCGAATATTCGGTCTCGCGCTTCCTCTTCTCGGCCAGCGCCAAGGCCGGCGAGGAGATAGGCCCGATTGCGCTCGACTTCGGCGATGTCGTCGTGGACAAGGGTCAGACCCTTTCGATCGCGCTGGAGCCGGTCGGCGGCGCCTCGGGGCTTTCGATCGCCTCCTGCCGGGTCGCGACGATGGAGGCCGCGAAGGCGGCGAGCGAGTTCGCGGAGGCCCTGCGGAAGCGCGCGGCCCTCGAGTACTCGGAGGGCGCGGAGGGCTGGCAGTGGGAAAGCCGCACCGAGAACCGGCCGGACATCGCCGGCCCGACGTTTGACCGGATCCTGGCGCTGGAGCCCGAGAGCCTGCTGACCAAGGTCTACCTGAACCGGATTCGCGGGGGCAAGAAGTCGCCCAAGAAGAGCGAGCGCCCCGACGTCCCCAAGCCCGATCCCTCGTCTCGGTTTGAATCCCCGCCGGGCGCGCCCGAGTGGGCCGTCGCGGCCCGGGCGCTCTTGAAGGAGCACGAGTCCATCATGTCCTGGTGGGTCGACGAGCGGATGCTCGCCGACGGCCAGATGGGCGGCGGCTGGAACGACGACTGCGAACTCGTCCACCGCTGGACGTATCTCGGCCTCGTCGCCGATTCCGAGAAGGCCCGCGACGCCGTCCAGCGCTACGCCGATGGGATCTGGGCGAGCGGACGGATCAGCCACAAGAACGGCTACTGCCAGGTGCCGGGTCTCTTCGACGTGGAGCACGCCTGCGAGGAGACGTCCTGCACGCAGCCCTACCTCGTGCTGCTGCGCTACGGCGATCCCGAGTACGTCGAGCGGAACATGCTGACGATTTCGAACTTCGACTTCTGGACCGGCGGCAAGCTGAACCCGAACGGCCACCGGCACTTCCGGAGCGTCTGGTTCCAGGGACAGGCCTTCCAGCGGGAGGACACCGACCAGAGGGCCTTCGACCACCCCTACAACGCCTATGCGCTCGTCCCGGGCTACGCCGCGATCTGGTACAACGATCACCCGCTCGCGAAGAAGTGGCTTTCGGAATACGCGAAGTCGTGGGTCGAGGACATCCGGGAGTCGAAGGAAGGGGGCGCCAAGGGCAAGCGCCGCCCCGCGAAGGGGAAGGGCGCCAAGGCGGTCCCGCGGAACATCGACTGGATCGACTGCTCGACGAAGGGCGGCCAGTACTACCCCGGCGGCTCGGGCAACCTCATGGGGGCCATCCAGGCGGCCTTCACGCTCACGCGCGATCCGCTGTTCCTCGAGCCCTTCGAGAAGATGCACGAGCGCAACCCCGACTCGACGGGCCTCTACGCCGACGAGATCCTCGCGCGAATCGCGCGCAAGGACACCCCCGACTACCACGCGAGGGACGAGGAGATCCTGACGTCGGCGGCCGGCGACTCGGCCCGGGTCGAGGACTACTACCGGGCGTGGCTCTTGAAGAAGGACAAGGCGTTCCTCGCCCGCGGCTGCCGCGCGAAACTCTCCGAGGCGCTCGCGACGCGCTTCTTGAACACCGAGGCCGACCCCCCGAGCGACCGATCGTATCTCACGGGGGCCGAACTCATTGCGCACATGTATCTAGGCGGCCAGGGCTTCGATCGGGACACGGCGCCGTATCTCGCGGTTTCCTGGGAGGGGCTCGGCAGCGATTTCGCGGCGCTGGTGCCGGAGGAGGACGACAAGCATCTGTCCGTCCTGCTCTACTCGTTTGCCGAGAAGGATGTCGCGGCGAAGATGCGCGTCTGGAACGTGGCGCACGGGAAATATTCGGTCCGCTTCGGGCCGGTCGACGCCTCCGAGAAGATCGAGAAGGCCGTTCTCGACGAGCAGGGCCGGGAGCTGCGCCGGGGCGACCGGATCGCGCTCTCCGTCCCGCCGCGGACGCTCTGCCGGATCGACGTGACCCTCTCCGAGCCCCTCGATGACGTGCGCAAGCGCCCCGACCTCGCCGTTACGGCCCGGGACGTCCAGAAGGACGACGATCCGGATCGCGTGCGCGTCCGGATCCACAACATCGGCTGCGCCCCCGCGAAGAACGTGAAGATCGTCGTGAAGGGGGCCGACGGCAAGATCCTGGGCGAGCCCGTGATCGACGAGATCGCGGCGCCGATGGATCTCAAGGCGAGGTTCGTCGAGATCAAGGTCCCGCGGGTCCCGCTGACAGTCACGGTCGATCCCGAGAACGCGATCCCGGAGATCACCGAGGAGAACAACGCCGCGGAGATCCGGCCGCCGGGGAAATAGGGGCGATTCTCGTGGGCGCCCATCGGTGTCTGGGCAACGTGTAGGGGCGAACCCATGTGTTCGCCCGTGCCGCGTTGGGCGGACACATCGGTCCGCCCCTACGGGGGAATCCGCTTCAGGGCCCCGCCGTCGTCCTCCGCGCCCACTCCTCGGGCGTGATCTTCTCGGGGATCGGGGCGCCGCCGGGGGAGGCCCAGATCGCGAAGTATTCGCCGTCGCGGACGGGGACGAAGACCTGCGTCTGGTAGGAACTCGCCTTGGCGCCCGAGATGTCCTCGAGGGTCTGGCCGACGAGGGGGATGTCGCGCTTCAGGTTCGCCTCGGCCTCGAGGGGATGCTCGATCTCCTCGCCGTAGTGGGGAATCCGGTTGTCTGCGAACTTCGCCTCCGCGGAGGTCACGCGGTAGAAGACGCGCTCGCCGAGGAAGATCATCCAGCGCTTCACGACGACCGTCTGCATGCCGACGCCCCACTGATCGCCCGCGAGGCGGGCGCGGCGGGGATCGCCGGGCCGGCCGCCCTCGAGGATCCGGACCTCCATGTCCACCCGGGGCGCGCCCTTCTGGACGGTCGCGACGACCGGCGGTCGGTCGATGTGGACGTCCTCCTCGAAGACGCCGGGGGTGATCCGGACGAGGGCGAGGAGGGTGCGGCCCCGGAAGAGCCGGTCCGGAGAGCCGATCAGGCCGAAGAGAAGGCAGGCGAATCCCACGGCGAGCACGAGCGTCGCGAGCGTGAGGCCGGAGGCGAGGCGCACGACCGGGGGCCGCGCGCGGAAGGCGGCCTCGGCGAGCCCCCAGCAGAGGGCCGCGACGGCCATGAAGACTTCGCCGCCGGGGATTTCCGCCCGGACGGGGGCCGACCACAGATAGAGCGCGGCGAGGACGAGCGCGAAGGGCGCGAGAGCGCCGGCCAGGAGCCGCGGGAGGGCCGAGCGGGGAGGGGATTCCGTCGCGGTCGCCGCGCCCGCCGTTCCGACGGGGCCTGCGCCTCCCGTCGTCGCGGCCGCGGGGGCCGCTCCCCCCCGGCGGAACGCCCGCCGCGCCAGCGCGAGGGCGATTCGCAGGGGAATCCCGCCGGAGAGCGAAAGGAGGAAGGCGTCGAGGAGGAGGCTCATGCGCCCGCATTCGCGTCCGCCGCGGCCGGGGCGGTTCCGGACGCCGGGATCGAGATCCGGAAGCGCGTTCCGCGCGGCTCGATCGGTTCGTGCGCGATCCGCCCGCCATGGGCCGAGGCGGCGTTGCGCGCGAGGAAAAGCCCCAGCCCCGTGCCTTCGGGCTTGCCCGAGACGAAGGGCTCGAAGAGGGAATCGGCGAGGCGTTCCGGCACTCCCGGGCCCGTGTCGTCCACCTCGAGGACCGCCTCGGGGCCGTCGGCGCGGCAGCGGATCGTTACGCGCCCGCCGGGGCCGGTGGCGTCAGCGGCGTTCTCGAGGAGCGCGAGCGCCGCGGATCGGAGGAGGTCTTTGTCGCAATCCAGCGGGACCGGGACGGCGGCCTCGCATTCGAGCGCGACCCCCCGGTGGGCGAAGCCGGCCTCGGCGACGGCGGCGGCCTCGCGCGCCACGGCCGCCAGATCGTTCGGGCGTCGATCGGGGGCCGGGGGATCGAGGGCGCGGACGAGCCGGGCGAGGATTCCCTCGAGCCGGGCGATCTCGCGGCGTAAAATGTCCAAGGCCTCCGCCTGCTTCGGGGGCGGAAGCGTCGGCAGCATCCTTGCCGCCATTGCCATTGCCTGGAGGGGATTCCGGATCTCGTGGGCGAACGCCCCCGCGAGGTGGCCGCTCGCGGCCAGGCGCTCGGCCCGGACGAGGCGCGATTGCGATTCCCGCAGGCCCTCGACCATCCGGCGGAAGGCCTCCGCGAGAGATTCGACCTCGCGGCCGCCGCCCGTCTCCGGGATGGGGCGGTTCAGATCGCCCCCGGCGAGGGCGAGGGCCTCGCCCGAGAGGCGCTTGAGGGGCGAGGCGATCCCCGCCGCGACGAGCGCGCCGAGGATCACGGCCAGCGCGATGCCGGCCAGCCCCGCCGCGAGCAGGGGCCGCGTCGCCTCGTCCTGCGCCTTCCGGACGGCCGCGAGCGGCTTGAGGAAGAACGCCCGGGAGCGCGGCGCGGCGGCCCAGAGATAGCCTTCGCGGGCGAGGACGTTCTCGCGGACGGGGACGGGGAACTGCCCCTCGGACGGAGGGGCGGCGGCGAGCAGGCTCCGGAAGGCGGCGGCGGCGGCGGGCGGCAGGGTCGTGGCCTCCGTCTCGCCGGGCTGGCGCGGCTGGACGAAGACGTCGAGGCCCAGCTGGGGGGCGACCTTCTCTCGCAGGTCCTTCTCTAGTCTTGGCAGGTCCACCACGCGGGCCGCGAACAGGCTCGCCGTGGAGGACAACGCGCGGTCGGCGTCCTCCCGGACGAGCCGCCGGACGCGCTCGCGGGCGAGCAGCGTCACGATCCCGATGAGCGCCGCGATCAACGCAAGGTGCGGCAAGGCGATTCGCGCGCGGAGGGTCATGGGGCTCCAGAATAGGGTCCTAAGCCCTAAGTCCTGCCTTGAAAATCGTCCGCCCGGGTTGCGGCGCGGCC
>CAYHQZ010000184.1:0-8162 GCA_964358555.1 uncultured Planctomycetia bacterium | reverse complement strand
TTGGACCGTGCTCCGACAGGTCGCCACGATCCGAGCCCCCGCCCCGCGCCCTTCTAGTTATTCGTACCAGGAATACACGAATCGGCGCCGCCAAGCCGCGATCGGGAATTCGACGAAAACGTTCAACCGCTACGGCTCCTTGAACACCTCCGGGTGCCTCGGCTTGTCGCCCTGGGGTTTGGCGACGATCTCCAGGGGGACCTCGAGGGAGAGCGTCGCGGGGAGGCGGCAGGATTTGTCGTTGCAGGCCTGGAACTTGAACGCAAGAAGGATCCGGCGCTTGCCGGGCGCGGCGTCCTTCGCGATCTCGAGGTCCGCGCGGAACGTAGAGCCGCCCTCGTGGATGGGAATCTTCTCGCCGCCGAGCACGGCCTCCGAGGGTTTGGGGGCCCGGACGGGGCCGGCCGCGATCCCGGCGTCGGGCTTTACGTCCAGGACGGCGAGCGCCGTCTTGTCTTTGGGGTCGTTCGCCTGGAGGTGATAGCCCGGGTCCGGGGCGATCCGGAACGCGAGCCGGACCGTCTCGCCCGGCGCCGCGCGCGCGGCGGACAGGAACGCCTCGGCGGCGAGGACGTCCTCGCGGCCGGCCGCGTCGGATCCTTCGCCCGGGGCTATCTTGCTTCCGGGACCGTCGAGCCACATCGCGGTGGCCTCAACGAGCATCTCGGCGGCGCGGGGCATCTGGCGCGCGTAGCCGCCGAACGCCTGCAAAGCCCGACGGGCCGCCTCGCGATAGCGTTCCTCGCCGGTCGCGACGGCGAGCCGGATGAGGACCCGCGTCGCGATGGAGTTGCCCGAGGGGACCGGACCGTCGTGGTATTCCTTCCGGCGAACGACCTTCGGGTCGGGCCCCGCGGCGGTCCGGAAGAACGCCCCGTCGGCGGGGTCGAGGAACCGCTTCAGGATTTCGTCCGCGAGTTCGCGCGCCTGCGCTAGTCGCAACGGATCGTTCGTGGCTTCGCCCAGATCCAGCAGGGCGTCCGCGAGGAACGCGTAGTCCTCCAGCATCCCGTCCACGCGAGCCTCGCCGCCCCGCCACATGTGCGCGAGTCTTCCCTCGATCCGGAGGTTCTTCAGGAGGAAATCGGCGCACGCCGACGCCGCGTCCGTGTAGCGCTTCTCGCCGAGGACCCGCCCCGCCGTTGCGAGCCCCGAGATGGCGAGTGCGTTCCAGTCCGCGAGGACCTTGTCGTCGAGCGCGGGGCGCTCCCGCCGGGATCGGGCCTCGAGCAGCTTCGCGCGCAGCCCGTCGATGCGTCGCCGGAATTCGATCGGGTCCTGTCGGAACGCGGAGGCGAGTTCCTCGAGGGGCCGGGGCCTGTAGAGGACGTTCCGCGGGCCGCCCGGCCCTCCCGGGGCGTCGCCGACGTTGCCCTCCTCGAGCGCGCCGTAGGCGATCGCGAAGGCGACGCCGTCGTCCGGCCCCAGGATCTCCCGGATCTCGTCCGTGGTCCAGAGGTAGAACGCGCCTTCCCCGCCCGCGGAATCCGCGTCGATGGCCGAGGCGAAGGCGCCGCCCGGCAGGGCGAGCTCGCGCAGCAAAAAGTCGCAGGTCTCGCGCGCGACGCGGGCGTGCTCGGGGTTCTTCCCGAGGGCCGCCGACTCCGCGTAGATTCCGGCGAGGAGCGCGTTGTCGTAGAGCATCTTCTCGAAGTGGGGGACCCGCCACCGCTCGTCGGTCGAGTAGCGGTGGAATCCGCCCCCGAGGTGATCGCGGATCCCTCCATGCGCCATCGCGTCGAGCGTCCGCGTTGAGAGGCGCAGGGCGTCTACGTTCTTCCGGGCCGCCGCCTCGCGCAGCAGTACGCGGAGCGCCCCGTGGGGAGGGAACTTTGGGGCCCGCCCGAACCCTCCGAAGCGCTCGTCGAAGTGGCGCGAGAGGTCCCGCAGGAGGGCGTCCACGGTCGCTCGCGCGGGCTCGCCCCGGGCGGTGCCGAACGTCGAGGCCTCGAGCCGGGAGCGTTCCCGCCCGATCCGATCCGCCGCGTCGTCGACGTCCTTTCGCTTGCCCTTCCACTGCTTCGCGACGGCGGCGAGGAGGTGCTTGAAGCCCGGCCGCCCGGCTACGTTCTCGGGGGGGAAGTAGGTGCCCGCGAAGAAAACCTTGCGATCCGGCGTCAAGAACAGGCTCATCGGCCACCCGCCACCGCCCGTCATCAGCTGGAGCGTCAGCATGAAGTCGGCGTCGAGGTCCGGCCGCTCCTCGCGATCCACCTTCACCGAGACGAAGTCGGCGTTCAGGAGCGCCGCCACCTCCGCGTTCTCGAAGGATTCGCGCTCCATGACGTGGCACCAGTGGCAGCTGGAGTAGCCGACGGAGACGAAGACGGGCTTGTCCTCCTTCTTCGCCTTCTCGAAGGCCTCGTCGCCCCACGGATACCAGTCCACGGGGTTGTCGGCGTGCTGGAGGAGATAGGGGCTCTTTTCCTTCGCGAGTCGGTTCATCTTCTTCTCTTTCGGGGCAGGGGCGGCCGGCGGTTTCGCGGCTTCGGCGGGCTTGGGCGCCTCGTTCGCCTTCGGCGCCTCCATGGGCTTCGGCGGCTCGGCCGGCTTCGGCGATTCGGCTCCGAGGGCCAGGGCGGACAACAGGGCCAAAACCAGCGCGGCGCGGCACGTCATGGGTCTTGCCTCATCCCCCCGATTCTGGCCGACCGAGCCCGTCCTGCCCAGGGCGGCGGGGGGAAATCAGATCTCCATTTCCGGTTCACCTCCGCCGCACGAGCCGGAACCCCTTGCCGGACCACAGGGTGCGTAGCGATTCCTCGCCCCATTTCTCGCGGCCGACGGACGGATCGCCCATCTCGATTTTTCCGTCGGGTGAAAAGCCGAAGAAGACGACGGTGTGGAAGGTTCCGGGCGTCCAGCCCCAGTCGCGGATGTAGCGCGGGTCCTTCAGAGCCTTCGGCGACAGGCGGATGTCGAGAATGGCCGGCGCCGTCTCCGGGCGGCGCAGATCCATGGCCGTCCAGGAGAAGGCCTCGACGTCCCAGGACGTCCCGGCGGTCTTCTTCTTCAGGCCGCGAAAGAGGCCCAGCGGCGTCGTGCCCGAATCTCGGGTGAGGCAGAGCGCGGCCATTTCCGCCTCGGTCGCCTCGATGCCGTGCGCCTTGAGGACCGTCGCGGCGCAGGCCGCGCTGCAGGTCGAACCCGTCGTCTGCAGGCAGACGCCGTTGCGCCAGGCGTTGCCGCAGGCCGGCGGGCTTCCGGGAAGGCGGCCGTAGGCCGCGTAGAGGGCGATGCACGCGAGCGGAACGATCGTCAAGCTCCGGCGGACGGCGCCGCCGGGGATGTTCCGCCACGCGAGGCCGCCGAGCAGCCCCGCGCCGAGCGGAATCCAGTTCCCGAGGACGACGAGATCGGCGAGCGGCAGGAGGCGCGCGAGGAGGAAGCCCTCCCGGACGAGCAGCGCCGAACCGATAAGGAAGCCGAAGGCCGCGAGAACGACGATGGCGACGTCCCGCTTCGGCGCCTTTCGCGCGATCCGAAGCCCGATCGCGAAAAGCCCTGCCGACAGCGCGACCATGGCGGCGGCCTCGAGCCAGAGCGCGTCCATGCCCACAGGCTACTCCCCGCGCGCCCCTCCCGGCGATGTTCCCCCGTCGGCGCGCCCGGACGTTTCAGCCGGAGCCCCGGGCCGTTCAGCGCGACTTCGGGCGGGGAGGCTTCCCGCTCGGGCCGACGGCGATGACGACGCTCTTGCTCGCGCTTGCGCCGTCGTCGTCGGTCACGGTGAGGACCGCGGTGTAGGTTCCGTTGGCGGCGTAGGTGTGGTTGACGGTCACGCCCGTTCCCGTGGCGCCGTCGCCGAAGCTCCAGGCCCAGGCGGCGATCGTCCCGTCCGGATCGGAGGAGCCCGCGCCGCTGAACGAGACCGCCAGCGGCGCCGTGCCCGACGTGGGCGAGGCGGAGGCGATTGCGATCGGCGGCTGGTTTCCGGTCGTCTCGCGGACCATGTTGTAGACGTTCAGGCGGCCGCCGTTCACGACGTAATTCGCGAGGGCCGGGACCCTGTCGACCGACGCGAGCATCCGGGCCTTGGCGTCGAGGTGGCCCATGCCGGGCGTCTGCGCGAACAGGAGCGCCAGCGCGCCGGAGACGGGCGGCGTCGCCATGGAGGTCCCGCTCCAGGAGGCGTAGGCGCCGCCGGTCGTCGAAAGGATGCCGACGCCCGGGGCGGCGAGGTGCACCGAGGTCTTTCCGTAGGACGAGAACGAGGCCAAGTTGTCGGAAGAATCGGAGGCGGCGACCGCGATCACGTTCGGGACGTTGTACGAGGCCGGGTAGTAGGGGAACCGGTCGTTGTTCTTCTTCGAGTTTCCCGCGGCCGCGGCGAAGAGGGCGCCGGCCGCGTTGGCGTCCTCGATGGCGGCCTGAAGCGTTGAGGAAGCCCCGCCGCCGCCCCACGAGTTGTTCATGACCTTCGCGCCCATCCGGGTCGCGTAGTTCGTGCATTCCACCGCGTCGAACGTCGAGCCGGAACCCGACGCGGAGAGGAACTTGAGCGCCATGATCCGAACCGTCCAGTTCACGCCCACGACGCCGACGCCGTTGTTCCCGACGGCGCCGACCGTGCCGGCGGTGTGCGTCCCGTGGCCGTTGTCGTCCATGGGGTCGGCGTCGGTGTTCACGAAGTCGTAGCCGTAGACGTCGTCCGCGAAGCCGTTCCCGTCGTCATCCATGCCGTTCCCCGCGATTTCGCCGGGATTTCGCCACATGTTGGCGGCGAGGTCCGGGTGGGCGTAGTCCACGCCCGTATCGATGTCGGCGACGACGACGGCGGCGGACCCCTTCTGGACGTCCCAGGCGAGGTCGGCCTGGATCTTCTTCATCCCCCAGAGGCTGCCGTAGGAGGGGTCGTTCGGGGTCGCGGTCGCGCGGACGATGTAGTTGGGCTCCGCGATCGAGACGCCGGCGTCGCCGCCGTGTAGCGCGAGGACGGTTTCGATGGACGAGCCGGCGGGCACGCGAACGCGCCAGAGGTTCGTCGTGACGGCTTTCCGGATGGGGGAGAGCCTTCGGGCGTCGAGCCAGCCGCGGACGGAGGTAGTGCCCATCGAGTCGTCGAAGGAGAGCAGGACCTCGCCCGCGACCATCTCTCGGAAGGCGAGGACGCGGCCGTCGCGGCCCACTGCCTCGAGCCGGCGGATGGCGTGGGGCGGCTCGCTCGTCACGGATTCGCGCAGTGAAACCTCCGAAAGGATTTCCGCGCCCGCGCGGCCCGTCGCCAATCGGTGCTTCTCGCGCGCGACGGCGAGCGCGACGGGGTCGGAGGCGAGCGTCTCGGAGGCGACGGCGTCCGCGGGGAGGGAGGAGGGCGCGGCGAAGGCAGGCGTCGGGGCTCCGCCGGAGGGGGCGAGCGCGCCGGCCGGGGAAGCGGGATCCGACGTTCGCGCAGGACCGGGGATTCCGAGGAGGAAAATCGAAAGGGCGACAGCCGTCAGCCCGGAAAGGGACAGGATCGCGCGCGTCGACTTCTTCATTTTCCGACTCCTTGATCGTTTTGGTTTCGGACGGATCCGAGATGACCGACCCGGCTGGCGGAATCATACCTTCGCGAAGAAAGGATTTTCAGGAAATTTGCGGAATTCCTCCAAAAGGATTCCGTTTGTTCGGTTTGAACGGCCCGATCCGCCGGCGCCGTTGGCTAGCGCGCGACGGATTGGCTCGGCGCCTGGAAGCGGATCTCCATGTAGGGCGTTCGGGTCGGGCTGTCGTTGTAGGCAGACGGCCCCCGTCGCGACGCGCTGCCCGCGTCGTCCACGAGCAGCACGAAGGCGTTGCCCGGGGCCCAGCCGGCGCGGTTCACGATTTCCTGCAGGACGGGCGAGACGTCCGCGGTCGCCGAGAACGCGCCCTGCGCCCAGGCGGCGGGGGTTTCCACGACGGAGGCCGCCGTGCGGGGGCGGGCCGTGACGTTCCTCGCCGTCGCGGCGAAGGCGGCCGCGTTGTCGGAGGCCTCTCCCGAATAGCGGATGGTCACCGCGTCCGTCCTGTTCTTCGAGGCCCAGACGTAGAGCTTTGCGGACAGGATCGTGGAGTTCCTCGGAATCGCCGCGCCCGCGAATCGCATCCCGCTCGAGCGATCCGCGCCGACCCAGGAAATCGTTCCGTTCGTCGAGACGGAGCCCGAGGAGACCGTTTCCGTGGCGTCGTCCAGGCCGCTGGCGACGGAGACCTTCAGGGTGCTTCCGCCGGGCGCGGCGACCCGCACCGTAACGGTCGCGATTGCCGAGGCGCCCTCGGGATCCCTCGCCGTGACCGTCGCCGTGTAGGTGCCGGCGGCCGCGTAGGTGTGGCTCGGGTTCTTAAGGTCCGAGACCGCGCCGTCTCCGAACGTCCAGGCGTAGGAAACCGCCCCGCCTTCGGGATCCGAGCCGTTCGCCTGGAAGGAGACGGGCAGCGGCGCGTCGCCCGAGGAAGGCGTCGCCGTCGCCGTGACGCTGGGGGGGAGGTTGCGGATGTAGGAGATCTCGAGGACCGCCGCCGTCGCGGCGCCGTCCTCGAAGCTCTTCAGCGTCCGGCTCTGGCCGCTGCCGGCGTCCTCGAAGAAGACCGCGAGGGCGTTGCCGCTCTTCCAGCCGGCGCGGTTTACGACCTCCTGGACGACCGCCTTCAGCTCCGGCGTCGCGGCTGCGATACCCGTCGGATACGCGGGGACGGGGCTTTCCACGACGGACGCGGCCGTCTTCGCCCGGCTCGAGATGCCGTTTTGGACGTCGGTGAACGAGAGCGCCGAATCCGCGGCCTCGGCCCGGTATTGGATCGCGATGGCGTCCGTCCGGTTGCGCGAGCAGTTCACGAGGACCCGGGCGGAGGAGACCTGCGCGCCCTGGGGGATCGCGACGTTCTGGAACCGCCATGCGCCGATCCGGCTCTTGCCGACGAGGACGCTGCCGCCCACGGTGACCTTGCCCGGCGGGCTGGAGCCGTTGTTCTGCGAGGCGTCGTCCGCGGCGGCGGCGACCGGGATCCGCAGCGTGACGGAGCCGTCGCTCGATCCCACGACGATGACGACGCTCGCGCTTCCCTTTGCGCCGCCGTTGTCGGTCACGGTGAGGACCGCGGTGTAGGTCCCCTCGGCGGCGTAGGTGTGGCTCGCGGTGACGCCCGCGCCCGAAGCGCCGTCGCCGAAGTCCCAGGCGCAGGCGGCGATCGTCCCGTCCGGGTCGGTCGAGCCCGCGGCGCTGAAGGAGACGGCGAGCGGCGCCGGGCCCGACGTGGGCGACGCGGCGACGGCCGCGATCGGCGGCAGGTTTCCGGAGATGCCGCGGACCATGTTGTTCACGTTCAGCCGGCCGCCGTTCACGACGTAGTTCGCGAGGGCCGGGACCTTGTCGACCGTCGCGAGCATCCGGGCCTTGGCGTCGAGGTGGTTCATCCCGGGTGCCTGTGCGAAGAGAAGCGCCAGCGCGCCCGAGACGTGCGGCGTCGCCATCGAGGTGCCGTTCCAGGAGGCGTATCCGCTGCCCGTCGTCGAAAGGATCCCGACGCCCGGCGCGGCGACGTGGACGGTCGTCTTGCCGTAGGAGGAGAACGAGGCTTTATTGTCGGAGGAATCGGAGGCGGCGACGGCGATCACGTTCGGGACGACATAGCCGCACGGGTAGTAGGGCGCCGCGTCGTTGTTGTTGTTTGAGTTCCCGGCGGCCGCGACGAAGAGGGCGCCCGCGGTGTTGGCGTTCTCGATGGCGGTCTTCATGGATGCAGACGACCCGCCGCCGCCCCACGAGTTGCTCATGACCTTCGCGCCCATCCGGGTCGCGTAGTTCGTGCACTCCACCGCGTCGAACGTGGAGCCCGACCCGGAGGAGGAGAGGAACTTGAGGGCCATGATCCGGACCGTCCAATTCACGCCCACGACGCCGACGCCGTTGTTCCCGACGGCGCCGAACGTGCCGGAGGTGTGGGTCCCGTGGCCGTGGTCGTCCATGGGATCGGCGTCGGTGTTGACGAAGTCGTAGCCGTAGACGTCGTCCACGAAGCCGTTCTGGTCGTCGTCCTTGCCGTTGCCCGCGATCTCGCCGGGGTTTCGCCACATGTTCGCGGCGAGGTCCGGATGGCCGTAGTTGACGCCCGTGTCGATGTCGGCGATGACGACCGAGGCTTGCCCCTTCTGGACGTCCCAGGCGAGGTCGGCCTGGATCTTCTTCATCCCCCAGAGG
>CAYHQZ010000183.1:0-8283 GCA_964358555.1 uncultured Planctomycetia bacterium | reverse complement strand
GCTCGCATCGAAGCGACCTGTCGAAGCGAGGTCCAACGCCATGAATTCGTCTACCTTCCGTGGACCGCGCGGAGACCGGGAGCGCGAGGCGAGCCCCGCCCCGAGCCCGAACCCGGTTTCACTCCCCGTCGCAAAAACCCGCTGGATCGCGCTCGCCCTGCTGGCCGCGCACCTGCTCGGCACGGCGCTGCTCGCCCGGCGCGGGGTCGTCCGGCCTCTCGAGGCCTTCAACCTGCTGCTGCTGGCGGGCAACATCGTCCTGGCCGTGGCGCTGATCCGCGGCCGGATGGATTTGCTGACGGGCGGGGGAATCATGTTCCTGGTGGCCGCCCATGCCCTCTTCGGCCGGCGGCTGGTTCCGGACGAACTGACCAGCGGGGTGCTGCTGCTGGTCAACATTTTGGTTCTCTACGTGGGCGTGAAGATCAATCTGCACCTGCCCCGGAGCCACTGGCTGGCGTTCGTCGCCAGCTACTTTTTGCTCTTTTTTATCTTCGTCCTCTGCCTGGACAACGCCCAGCCCCTGTTTTTGCTGTTTTTGTTCGGGCTGGTCGCCTGCGCGAGGAGCCTGCGGCTGCTGGCCGGATTCTGGGCCGTCACCTTGAGCTTCACGCTCGCGCAGCCCTTCGCGTGGGAGGCGGCCCTCTGCTCGCTGGTCCTGTTGGCCGCGCTGTTCGGGGCGCGCGGCCGGGTGCCGTCCGCCACCCCGATCGTCTTCCTCGGCGCGGGCCTGTCGCTCGCGTTTCTGGTGCTGCTGCCGGTGATCGTCGCCATGCTGGGCGAGACGCCCCAGAGCATCTCGAACGTCCTCTCCGATCCCCGGATCCGGCGGGCCATCGCTGTCACCGCAATCACCGCCACGATTTCCACCCTGATCCTGGTGGCGTTCGCCGTGCCGCTTTCCTACGCGCTCGCGAGGCTGCGCTTCCCCGGGCGGACGCTCGTGCTGTCGCTGCTCGACACGCCGCTCGTCGTGCCCCAGTCGGCGGCCGGCATCGCGCTCGTGTCGGTATTCGGGCGGCGGCAGTTTTTGGGCGAGACTTTGTTCTCGGCGTTCGGCGTCTCCTTCGACGCGACGATGGCCGGCATCTGCCTGGCCCAGGTGTTCGTCGCGCTGCCGTTCATCGCACGCAGCGCCGTCGCCGCGTTCGAGGCGGTGCCCGAGAGATTGGAGCTGGCCGCGCGCACGCTGGGCGCCTCGTCCTTCGGGGCGTTCTGGCGGGTCGCCCTGCCGCTCGCCTCGCGGGGGGTGTTCCTCGGCGCGGTCCTGGCCTGGGCCCGCGCCGCAGGCGAGTTCGGCGCCGTGATCTTCATCGCGCCCACGCCCGAGACGGCCCCGGTGGCCGCCTTCAACCGCTTCCAGAGCGTCGGCGTGGCCGAGACCGGGCCGCTGGTGGCGGCGCTGCTTTTGTTCTCGATGGCCATGTTCCTCCTGCTCCAGCTCGTCTCCCGGACGCTTTCGGCCGAGGGCCGGAAGGAGACGGGCGGATGCTGAAGATCGAGGGCCTCGAACTTGCGTTGGGGGAGTTCACGCTGGGCGAACTGTCGCTCGACCTCGCGGACGGCGACTACCTGGCGCTGATGGGGCCGTCGGGCTGCGGCAAGACCACGCTGCTGAAGACCATCGCGGGGATCTGCGTCCCGGATCGCGGCCGGATCCTCCTCGACGGCATGGACGTGACCGCGCTGCCGCCCCAGCGGCGCCGCGTCGGCTGGGTTCCGCAGGATTCGGATCTCTTCCCGCATCTCGACGCGGCGGGCAACATCGCGTTCGGGCTTCGCTATTCGGGGCTCGACCGCGCGGCGCAGCGCGAGCGCCTGGCGAAACTCGCGGGGCTTCTCGGGCTCGAGGGGCTCCTGGGCCGGTTCCCCGCGACGCTCTCCGGGGGAGAGGCCCGGCGGGTGGCATTGGCCCGCGCGCTCGCCGTCTCGCCGCGGATCCTGCTCTTAGACGAGCCCCTGGGGATGCTGGATCTTCCGGCGCGTCGGGCGCTGCTCGATGCGCTGCGGCGCGTGCACGAGGAGCTTGGCACGTCCGCCATCCACGTGACCCACGAGCAAGACGAGGCCCGCGCGCTGGGCGAGGCCACGCGCGGCGCGGTCATGCGCGCCGGCCGGATCGAGCAGGTGGGAACGATGGCCGATCTCTTCGCGCGGCCGGCCACGCCGTTCGTCGCCGGCTTTCTGGGCGTCGAACCGCTCTCCGCCGCGCCGGAAAGGCGGGGATAGCCCCATGCCCGAGTGGCTGCGGCAGGCGCTAGACGCGCTGGAGCGGGGCCTCTCGGACTTCTCCGCCAACATCAAGCTGGTGGAGAAGGGATTGAGCGGCCTGGAGGGAAGCTACGTCGAGCTGCTGACCATCCTGGCCCTGGGCCTGCTCGCGATCGTTCCGGTGGCGGCGCCCCGCCGGCGCCGGCAGCTCTTCCGGCATTTGAATCAGGTGGCCGGCATCTTCATCTTCATCTTCGTGGTCTTCACCTGCCTCGGCGTGTTCGGGATGATCCGGAACTTCCATAGGGGCCTCACCGAAATCGGCCGGGAGAACATCGTCGCCCTCTACTACTGCTCGGTGCCGGTCACGATCATGGCGATGTCGATGCTGTTCGGCCCCTCGTTTTGCGGCTGGATCTGCCCGACCGGGGCGCTGCAGGAGTTCATCGGGATGCTGACCGGGCGCTGGCACCGTCGGCGGAAAAGGGCGGGCTATCCCTTCTCCGCGATGCAGCTGGCCGTGACGCTGGCCGTCGCCGGCGTGTTCCTGGCCTGGATGATGTACCTGTCGGCCACGCGCATCTTCTTCGTCGAGGACGCCAGCATCTACTGGTCGGAGGTCCTGATCATCGTTCTCTTCCTCCTGGTCTGGCGGATGGCCGCCTGGGACGCGAGGCTTCGGCGCCTTCGCGTGATCTCGTTCGCGGTCGTCGCCGCCGCGGCGGTCGCGAGCCTTCGCGTCTCCTCGCCGGTGCACTTCGGCTTCAGCAAGATGTACGACCCGGCGTCGCTTCTTTCCACGGTGATGGTGATCCTGGCGGCGCTGGTCGTGCCGCAGGTGTGGTGCCGCTACCTCTGCCCCTGGCGCGAGGCGATCGCTTGGGCGGGCAAGCACAGCGCGCGGCGGCTTCAAACCGATCCCGAAAAATGCGTCGGGTGCGGCCGGTGCGAAGAGGTCTGCGGGGTGGACGCCATCAAGAAGGGCTGCGTCGATCGCCGCGAATGCCACTTCTGCCTCAAATGCGTCGACCACTGTCCGGCCCAGGCGATCGAGATGAAGGAAGAATGGAAGGCCGAGAAGTGAGGCGCGCGCTGTCCGCCGCGGGGATTCTGTTCCTGCTGGCGGGAATCGCGAAGGCAACGGAAGCCCCGCCCGGCGGCGAGGATCCGGGCGTCTGGACGTCGCCGCGCGGCAACCCGTCGGGTCAGGCCCGGTGCCGCCTCCCGGCCGGCGTCGCCGGGGCCGTCTCCGGGATCGCGGAGTGGCAGTTCCGGAACAAGAGCCAGCGGCGCTACCGCTCCGGCCTCGCGGTCTGGGCCTCGCCCGCGCTCGCGGCCGTCGACGGGCGGCCCATGGCGTTCATCGGGGGATACGACCAGACCCTGCACGCGCTCGACCTCGCGGCCCGCGAGCGCGCGTGGTTCAAGATCACCAACGGGGTGATTTCCGAGGCGCCCGCCGTCGGAAGGGTGGAGGGCTTGCCCGTCGTCTTCTGGGGCTCGTCCGATCGGACGATCTACGCGCACCGGGCCGCCGACGGCCGGCGCCTCTGGACCCAGGAATTGGAGCCGCCTTCCAGCACGCAAGACGAGGCGGAGATGTCCGCGCCGCTGCTGCACGGCGGCCGGCTCTACATCACCTGTTTCGTCTACGACCGGGCGCTTACCCGCAACCGGCAGAAGGCCTGGCTCTACGCCCTCGACCAGGCCAGCGGGAGAATCGCCTGGCGCGTGGAGGTGAGCCAAGGCCCGGTGAGCTCGCCGGCGGGGATTGAAATCGGCGGCCGGCTGCACCTGTTCGTCGCCGCGCGCAAGGGGCTTCTGCAGGCCTTCGAGGCCGGCGAAGGCGAGAAGGCGCCCCGGCGCCTCTGGACCTTCCAGATGCCGCACGAGGTGATGGGCTCGCCCGTCCTCGACGACGGCCCGGGCGGGCCGCTGCTGTTCTTGGGCTCGAAGTTCGGCAACCTCATCGCGATCGACGCGCGGACCGGCCGGGAGCGCTGGCAGCGCATGGCCGGCAACTGGATCGACAACTCGGCCTGCGTGGGCTTGGCCGGCGGCGAGCGCGCGGTGTTCGTCGGCTCGCACGACTACCACGTCTACGCCTTCCGGACCTCCGACGGCGCGGAACTGTGGCGCCGGCGCCTGGGCGGCGAGGTCCACTCGGCGCCCTGCCATTTCCGGCAGCGAGGCAAGGACATGGTGGCGGTGGCGTCCCTGGACAACCACGTCTACGTCCTCGACGCGCGCGACGGCTCGCTCATCACGGCCTACGCCACCGGACAGCCGATCTGGGACAAGGTGGCCAAGGGCGACACCCTTTGGGGTTCGCCCGCGGCGCTGGAATCGGGGCCGGAGGCCGCCCTGGTGTACGGCTCGTTCGACGACACGGTCTACGTCCTGCCGATTGCGGGCGAGTGCAGCCTGCGATCCATGGCGCGCTCCGCCGGGGGCCTGTGGGCCAGCCTCGGAATCGTCATGGCCCTGTTCCTCGGCGTGGCGCTGCCCCTCGTCCTGCTGCCCGGACGGCGGCGGGCACGGAAGCCGGCGGTCGATGCGAAAGCGAAGGTCCAAGAACCGCTGGCGAGATGAGCGCCCGGCTTCGGCCGGCCCTTCGACGCGGCTTGCGCTCCCTCGCCCCGCCGCAGTCCCGTGCGCAGGATCGAGACCCCGGGGATCGGGCTACAATGCCGGCCCGATGCCAGAAGAACCGCCGGCCGAACCCGCGCCGGACGCGGGGCAGGTTTGCTGCAGGCGCACCGATCCGTCGAGCCAGCGGCAGTGCGCGCTGTGCGGCAGGGTCACCTGCCGCAACTGCCGCGTTCTCGTGAACAAGCGCCGCGTGTGCCTGCCCTGCCGGAAGAAGATCCGGGAGGAGCTCGCGGCCGAGCGGGCGGGCTTCACGAGGCTCCCCGGGGCGATCGTCCTGGGGCTCGTCGGCGCGATCGCCGGGGGGGCCGGGTGGGCCTTCATCGGGGTCGTGACGAACGCCGAGATCGGCTACGTCGCGGTCGGCGTCGGCTTCCTTGCCGGGTTCTGCGCCCTCCTCGGCGCCGGCGGGCGCAAGGGGACGCCGATCCAGACGGTCGCGGTCTTCTGCGCCATCCTCGGCCTCGTCCTCGGGAAATACTTTTCGATCGCCTACTTCGTGAAACAGCAGGTGCCGGATCTCTCCTACTTCGATCCGAGGATGGTGGATTTCTTCGTCCAGTTCCTTCCGAAAACCCTTTCCCCGTTTGACGCCTTGTGGGCCTTCCTCGCCCTCGGGATCGCCTGGCGGATGGCGAAGCCCACCGAGGTGGCGATCTGATAGCGGCGCGGTTCCCATGCCTGAGGAAAGCCCCCTCGAGCGGCTGCGTCGGCTCGAAGCGCAGGACCGCGCGGCCCGGGATTCCCAGGCCCGCCCCGGCGCCGGGGCGGCCCCGCCGGGGGGGCAGCGCGGGGGGCGCGGGGCGGGGCTCGTGACGGGGGGCCGCCGGATTATTTGGAAGGGAAAGGCGATCCTTCTGTTCCTCCTGCTCAAGGGCAAGGCCATGCTGGCCGCGCTTAAGCTGGGCCCGATCCTCCAGACCGCCGGCACGATGGGCCTCTCGGCGTGGATCTACGCCGGCTTCTACGGGGCGCCGTTCGCCGTCGGGCTCGTCCTGCTGATCCTCATCCACGAACTCGGCCACGGCTTCGCGGCCCGTCGGATGCATCTCAAGGTCGGGGCCCCGATCTTCATCCCGTTCTTCGGCGCGGTGATCGCCCTCAAGGAGCAGCCGAAGAGCACCTGGGTGACCGCGGTCGTCTCCTTCGGCGGCCCCGCCGCCGGCCTTCTCGCCTCCGCCGCAGTCCTCGCGATCGGCCTCGCCCTCGAGCCGGGGCACGCCCGCGGCTTCCTGATCGTCCTCGCCTGGTGCAGCGCGCTGATCAACCTCTTCAACCTCCTGCCCGTCTTCGGCCTCGACGGCGACGGGATGACGGAGCCCTGCCGCCCGTGGCACTGGATCCCCGGCATCCTCTCGGTCGGGGCCCTGACGTTCGTCGGAGTCGAGACGATGGGCCAGGTGCATCCGTCGCTTCTGTTCATCCTCCTCCTCGGCGCGTTCAAGGGGGCCCGGACCTGGTGGCATGCCCGCCGGGCCCGATCCGGCGCGGGCCCGAAACGCCTCGTGGACCGCCTCGCGCAGGCGGAGGAGCGCTACGCGGAAGAGGCAACCGTCGAGCCCTGGCGCCGCCACGCCGCCGCCGCCGCCTATTTCGGCCTCGTCGCGGCCTTAAGCCTCCTCGCCCTCTTCGCCCAGAGCCGCCTCCCGCCCCTGCCGAGGTAGGCCTCCTTGCGCCGAGCGATAGGGGGGATAGGTTCTTCAGCGCCCTGGCGTTCCTGGAGAAATGACCGCCTAGGGCGCGGCGCCCAGGTGGGAGAGGACGATCTTCACCCCGATGCCGACCAGGACCAAGCCGCCGAACCCCTCGGCCCACCGGCCGAAGCGCGGCCCGAGGGCGCTGCCGAACCGGACACCGAGCGCGGTGAGAACCGCGCAGACCAATCCGATGACGAGGCTGGGCGTCCAGATGGAGACGCGCAGGAAGGCGAGGCTCAATCCCACGGCGAGCGCGTCGATGCTGGTGGCCACGGAAAGCATCAGGAGCGTGAGGCCCCGCGTGGGATCGGCGCGCTCGGCGCCCTCCTCGCCGCCGTGCGCGGCCTGCCAGAGCATCTTGCCGCCCAGGAACACGAGCAGCCCGAAGGCGACCCAGTGATCGAAGGCCGAGACGTAGGCCTCCACGGTCCGGCCCGCGAGCCATCCGAGGATCGGCATCAGGGCCTGGAAAAACCCGAAGGCGAGCGCCATCCTCGCCACGTGGCCGCGGTTCAGCGCTTTCAGCGAAATCCCCGCCGCAATCGCCACCGCCAGGGCGTCCATGGCGAGCCCCACCGCAATGGCGATCAGGTTCAGGGGGGTCATTTTTTCAACTCGAACACGGCGATAACCGGAAGGTGGTCGGAGCCGCCGCGGTCGAGGACTCTCGCGGAGAGGGCGTCGAGGGGGCTGGCGTAGAGGATGTGGTCGATGGCCTTTCCGATCGTTCCGACCGACGTCGGCTGGCGCCAGGTGTAGGCGCCCGGCTGGAACTTCGGCAGGGCGTTTTGGAAGCCCCGCCTTTCCAGGAGCCCCACGGCCGCGCCGTCCGGCCCCTCGTTCATGTCGCCGACGACGATCGCGGGAAGGTCCGGGTCCCGGCGCGCGAGGAACGCGTCGATCTCTTCCTTATGGATCCCCGGGTTCTTGAAGGCATAGACCCCCGGGCTGAACGAGCCGCGGTCGTTGACGGCGGGGCGGAGGTGGACGTTCAAGACCTGGACGGGCCCGACGGCCGTCTCGGCGCGGACGATGTGAGCCGGGAACCACCCGGCCGGCGACGGAATGAAGGCGATCTCGCGCAGCGGCCGCTTCGCGAGGATCGCGAGCCCCGACGCCGCCTGTCCGCTGCGGAAGAGGACGTGGGGATAGGGGGTCCGAAGCGCGCGGTAGAGCAGCGCCTCCCACTCGGGCGTCACCTCCTGCAGGCACACGACGTCCGCATCCGCCTCCCGGATCGCCTCCACCGCCGCATCAGGGGCCGGCATCCCCCAGTTCAAATTCCATGTGAGCACCGAGACGGAAGGCCCCGCCGGCTCCCGCATCGCCCGCGGCGAGGCGCACCCCGCGGCCGCGAGACCGAGGAGGAGGGGGAGGAGCGCGGCGCGCATGGCCCGGATTCTAGGGGATGGCGGGCGGCGGGGATTCGCTCAAGGTGGACGTGGCGACGGCCATCGCGCACCTGATGCTCGCGGCCGCCGCCGAATTCGAGAAGGCTGTCGGGCGCAAGGAGAGGTGCCTCCCGCTGGACCAGATCGTCGAGAAGGAGGCGTGGGGGTTCAAGAAGTAGGAGCATAGGGTTCCATCTTTCCGCCTGCGGCATGACGGTGCCGATCCATGTAATCCTGGCACGAAGAACAAGAAGGGCGAGGGGTGGGGGCTCGGATCGTGGCGACCTGTCGGAGCGCGGTCCAACGCCATGAATTTGTTTACCGGCCGTGGACCG
>CAYHQZ010000182.1:0-8414 GCA_964358555.1 uncultured Planctomycetia bacterium | reverse complement strand
TCCGTGGCCCGTGCGGAGACCGGGAGCGCGAGACGAACCCCCGCCCCTCGCCCGGGCACCTTCCGCCGTGTCCCCCCCCGGGGGCCTTTAACCCGCCCCGGCGTGCGGCCCCGTCTGCGTCGGCAGGGAGCCCTCCGGATCCACGAAGACCCTTCCCTCGCGGATCTCCACCGGGAAGCGCCGCAGACGCAGCCCTTCGGGCGAGAGGCAATAGCCCGCGGCGACGTCGAACTCCAGGCCGTGAAGGCCGCAGGTCGCCACGGTCCCGCGAAGCGAGGCGGAGTCCAGGGGGAAGCCCTGGTGCGGGCAGTGGCGGGCGGTCGCGTGGATCGCGCCGCCGACGTTCCAGAGGATCATGTCGGCCCTGCCGATCCGGAGGACCCGGCGGGCGCCGGGGAGCAGATCCGCGAGGGCGCAGGCGTCCTGGAACGGCATGGGGGTGGCGGGGAATCAACTCGCGGCGGGCGCCGGGGGCGGCGACGCGCCCGCCGGGGGCTTGGCCCGCGAGCGCGCGATGGCCCGGAACGACTCGAAGACGATGATCGCGGAGAGCGCGACGAGGGCGATTGAGGTTCCGAGGACGACGCAATCCTCCGCTCCCGCCTTCAGCGCGGTCTTCGCCTGGAAGAAGAGCGCGACGAGGGCGACCGCCAGCAGGAAGAACATCGGCACCATCACGTGCCAGGCGCGCTTGCCCGATCGGATGAGCCACACCGCCACGATGAGCAGCGCGAGCGCGGCGAGCAGCTGGTTCGAGGCGCCGAAGAGGTTCCAGAATCGAAGGTAGGGAGCGGGTTCCGTGGGCGAGAACCCGAGGATCAGGGCGGGCGGAAGGACCGTCGCCAGCGTCGCGACCACGCGGGCGGCCGTCCCCTGCCAGCGCATGAGCTCCTGGAGGATGTAGCGGCCCAGCCTCGTCGCCACGTCGATCGTGTCGAAGACGAACGTGGAGAAAACCATCATCCCGAAGGTCTTGGCGAACGCGAGGTGATCCTCGCCGATGAGGACGCAGAGGTATTTCCCCATCCCCTCCCCGTAGACCTGGCCCGGCCCGCCGGTCCCCTTCGCCACGATCAGGATCGTCGAGAGGGCGATGAGGGCGACGAACGTCTCGAGGAGCATCCCGCCGTATCCGACGAGCCTCGCGTCGGGCTCCTTCGCAATCTGCTTCGAGGTCGTCCCCGACGAGACAAGGCTGTGGAAACCGGAGCAGGCCCCGCAGGCGATCGTGACGAAGAGGAACGGGAAGAGCGGGAACGTCCCCGTCGGGAGCCCCTCCTTGCTCCGCGCCACGAAGTCGAATCCCTTGTAGGCGTCCTGCTGGATGGAGAAGCCCCCGCCGAAGATCCCGACCAGCCCCACGGCAATCGCGATGTAGAGGACGAACCCGCCGAGATAGCCCCGCGGCTGGAGCAGGAGCCACACGGGCAGGAGCGAGGCGACGAAGCAGTAGCCGAGGATGACGAGGTCCCAGGTCTTCCCCGAGAAGTTGAGGAGCGTGTCGATCCTCGTCCCGGCCCAGACCGCAACGAGCGTGGCGGGAACGAAGACGAGCGTAAGCAGCCACAGGGGCGTGCGGGCCTTGCGCTGCAGCACCCCCATCAGGAACGCAAGCCCCAGGTAGATGGCGCTCGCGGCCGCGACCGCGCCGCCCTTGTTCAGCGTTCCGGCGCCCCCCGGCAGGTCCTCGGACCGGCCGATGAACGTCCGCGCCGTGATGTCCGCGAAGGCGATGACGACGTAGATGAGCGAAACCCAGGTGAAGATCATCATCCCGATCCAGGCGGTCTTGCCCACGTTCTCGCGGACGAGTTCTGCGATCGAGGTCGCCTTGTGGCGAAGGCTCGCCACGAGGACCGCGAAATCGTGGACGCCCCCGATGAGGATCGCCCCGAACAGGAGCCAGAAGATGCAGGGCAGCCACCCCCACTGCTGGCAGGCGATGATCGGTCCCGCGATGGGGCCGGCGGCGGCGATCGCGGAGAAGTGCTGGCCCAGCAGATAGAACTTCGACGTCGGCTCGTAATCCACGCCGTCGCGCATGGTCTCCGCGGGGGTCTTGGCCGAAGGATCGAGGCCGAAGGACCGGGCGAGGAACCGCCCGTAGGTCGCGTAGCCGAGGAAGAGGATGGCCGCGACCCCGAGTGCGAGAAGCGGAAGGCTCATGGCGAAAGCCAGCCTACGGAAGCGCCGCCCCGCGCGCAATCTCCCCCGTCCATCCGATGCATATCGCAACCGGGGAGGAGCGAACGCCATGAATCCACCCACCTTCTTCACGATTGCGGCATGGCGACGCCGGTTCTTGTGTTCCTGGACCCGAAGAACAAGAAGGGCGAGGGGCAGGGGCTCGGATCGCGGCGACCTGTCGGAGCACGGTCCAACGCCATGAATTCGTCTACCTGCCGTGGACCGTGCGGAGACCGGGAGCGCGAGACGAGCCCCCGCCCCGAGCCCGCGCCCGGTTTGCACCCCCGACGGAAATGCACCCCCTGTCCATTTCCCCGCCACCCCTGCCGGGGATTTCGCCACACCCTGCGGCTCCCCGGGCGGCGCCCCGGAGGGAAACCCCCTCGGCACGGGGATTGCTCCCTTCCATGCGGGGGGATTGAACCCCGAAACGTTTTCAAGAACGGAGGCAGCGACCATGAACGAGAACACGAACGAGCCGGCGGGAAGCGTCCCGGCCGCCGTCGAGGTCGTCTGCGAATTCTGCGGGGCCACGTTCCCGTCCGATCCCGAATGGGCGTGGCTTCCGATCTGCGACGACTGCGGCCTGCCGACCGAAGGCGAGGACGAAACCGAACACGCCCATCCGACCGGCAAGCGCCGGGCGGCGTGACGGCAGCGGACTCGAGGAGAGAGTCCAAAGTCCTAAGTCCTAGGTCGACGACGATTCCGTCCGCCGGATACGGATTCGCAGGCTTAGGACCTAGGACTTAGGACCTTGGACTTCTTCTTCCGAGCGCCCTTAGAATGCGCCCGATGGCCGACGAACCCAAGCAGCCCTCGATCTCCTGCAAGGCCTGCGGCCGGCCCATCCCGGCCGTCCACGAGGTCTTCTACCTCCAGGGCCGCTCCTACTGCTCGTCGGCCTGCCTGGAAACCCAGGACCTCGAGCGCTTCACGAAGAACCTCTTCCGCGTCGTGGTCGTGGACGACGAGCCCGAGACCCTGAAGGAAATCGAGGAGGCGCTCGCCTCCGGCTTCCGCGGCCAGCTCCTCGCCGACTTCTACGACGACCCCATCCAGGCGAAGGCCAGCATCGACCAGGCCGTCTACCACCTGGGCATCTTCGACGTGATCATGCCGGCCTACACGGGCAACAAGCTCGCCGAGGATCTGCGCCGGAAGAACCCGAAGGCCAAGATCATCTACCTCTCCGGGGCCCTCGACGAAGTCGTGGACCGGATCGGCTTCGCCTACGCCGGCCACTTTCTCCAGAAGCCCCTCGACCGGGAGCAGTTCGTCACCGTGGTGAAGCACATCAAGGGAATCTGGGACATCACGGACGGGTCCTAGCCCCCGTTCGCCGGATTTGCGCGACGAGGGGGGAAGGGCTATACTCTTCCTTCCTCGGACCTCCCGACGTCCCGCGGGCGCCATGCGCCTGTTTGCAACCGCTCTTCTGATCGGCGCGGAGATTGCCTTTTTGCTGTACCTGGAACGCAACCAGCGCCCCGCCCCGATGACTCCGGCCGAGGCCGCCCCGAAGGCGTCCCTCCGGATTGGCGGACCCGACGAGGCCGAGGAATCCCTCCCCGCCGTCCCCCCGCCGCGCGCGCCCGCGTCCGAATCCCCGCCCCTCCCCGTCCCCCAGCCCTTCGAGCGCCTCACCCAAAGCCCGGGAATCGCTCCATCGAGCGCCCCGGCCTCGCGAACGGTCCCCTACACCATCAAGAGCAAGGACAGCCTGATCCGGATCGCGAAGCGCCACGGGGTGGACTGGAAGGACATCGCCAAGGCGAACGGGAATGTCGATCCCAAGCGCCTGAAGGTGGGCCGGGTCCTTAATATCCCTGTCCTCGCCAAGGCGGATCCGCCGCCGCGACGGTAACCGCCTTGCCAACCCCGCGGGGGATCCCCACAATCGGGCCCCGTTCCCGGATGCACCAGGAGACCTCCATGCGAACGACCCTCCGCGCGCTTGGCCTGCTTTTCGCCGCCGCTCTTGCCGCCGGATGCGGAAAAGAGCCGCCGGCGGGCGATCGGGCCCAGGTCATCAAGGTCATCTCGAGCCTGCCACGCCAGGGCAGCGCCCAGGCCCAGACGATCACCGTGGAAAACGGGATCCGGATGGCCTTCGAGGACGCGGGCTGGAAGGCCGGGGCCTTCACGATCGAGTTCGAGCCCTGGGACGACGCCTCCGCCGCGAAGGGCGCCTGGGATCCGGCCGTCGAGGCCGCCAACGCCGACCGCGCGGTGAAGGACCCCGACATCATGGCCTACATCGGGACCTACAACAGCGGGGCCGCGAAGATCGCGATGCCGAAGACCAACCAGGCGAGCCTCCTGATGATGAGCCCCGCGAACACCGCGGCGGAGCTGACGAAGAGCGGCTTCGGCGATCCCGACGAGCCGGGCCGCTACCGCCCGACGGGCAAGGTCAACTACTTCCGGGTCGTCCCGGCCGACGACCTCCAGGGATCCCTCGGGGCCGACTGGGCCAAGCGCCTGGGCGCAAGATCGGTCTTCGTCCTCGACGACCGCGAGGCCTACGGCAAGGGCGTCGCCGACATCTTCGCGCGCCGCGCGAAGGAGATAGGCCTTACGGTCCTCGGCCACGAGGGCATCGATCCGATGGCGGCCGAGTTCAAGTCCCTCATGGCGAAGATCGCGCAGTCCGGCGCGGACCTCGTCTACTTCGGCGGCACCACCCAGTCCGGGGCGAGCCAACTCGTGAAAGACCTCCGAGCCGCCTCGAAGACGGCCAAGTTCATGTGCCCGGACGGCTGCTTCGAGAACGCCTTCATCCAGGGGGCGGGCGCCGAGAACGCGACGGATTGCTACCTCACGTTCGGCGGGGTCCCGCCGGAGCACCAGACGGGCAAGGGCAAGGCCTTCGTCGAGCGCTACCGGCAGAAATACGGCAGCATGCCCGAGGCCTACTCGGTCTACGGCTACGAGGCCGCGGCGGCCGTCCTGGAGGCCATTCGCCGCTCCGGCAAGAAGGACCGCGAGGCGATCCGCGCCGCCTGCGCCACGATCAAGGACTTCGACGGGGCCCTCGGGAAGTGGTCCTTCGACGAAAACGGCGACACGACACTGACGACGATGAGCGGGAACACCGTCCGGAACGGAAAGTTCGAGTTCGCGGGCATCCTGCAGCGCGCGGCCGACAGGTAGGTCCCGGTGGGATCGCCGGACACGCTCGAACGCATCGGCGAGCAGGTCCTGATCGGCCTCACCAACGGGTCCGTCATCGCGCTCATCGCGCTGGGCTACACGATGGTCTACGGGATCATCGAGCTCATCAACTTCGCCCACGGGGACGTCTACATGCTGGGCTCGTTCCTGGCCCTCACGCTCCTGGGCACCTTCGGGATCGGGGCCGCGGGCGGGATGTCGCCCGCGATCGGAATCCCGATCCTCTTCCTGGCCGCGGCCGCCTTCTGCGCGCTCGCGAACGTCTCCGTCGAGCGCCTCGTCTACCGGCCGCTGCGGAGCGCGCCGAAGATCGGCCTCCTCGTCGCCGCCATCGGGACCTCGTTCGCGCTCCAGAACCTGGGGCTCTTCTGGGCCGGATCCCCCCTGGAGGCCTTCAACGGCGGGACGAGCCCCGCCTCCCCCCAGCACTTCCGCAACCTCGTGGGCAACGGCACCGCCTTCTCCATCACCGAGCACATCCGCGTCTCCCACAAGTCGGCCCTCATCCTGGCGACGACGCTCGTCCTGCTCGTCGCCCTCGTGTTGCTGCTGAAGCGGACGCGGCTCGGCCGCGCGATGCGGGCCGTCGCCCAGGACCCGACGGCCGCCGCCCTCATGGGGATCGACTCGAACGCCGTGATCCGCGCGACGTTCGCCGTCGGCGGGGCGCTCGCGGGGTTCGGCGCGGTCATGAGCGCGCTCTACACGAACAACGTCCACTTCCAGATGGGCTACACGCGCGGGATCGAGGCCTTCACCGCGGCGGTCCTGGGCGGGATCGGGAACCTCACCGGGGCGGTCCTGGGCGGGATCCTCATCGGGCTCGTCCGGGCGATGGTCAATCTCACCCCCATCGGCAACGAGTGGGGCGACGCGGCCGTCTTCTCGATCCTCGTGGCGATCCTCGTGTTCCGGCCGTCGGGGCTTTTGGGCGAGTCCGTGCGGGAGAAGGTCTGATGGGCGCAACGCGGCGGACGTGGCCGGGCGACCTGGCGATCTTCGCGATCCTCGCGCTCCTGCCCCTCGTCGACCGCGGCGCGAACGTCTACGCCGAGATGCCGAAGATATACATCTTCTCGATCCTGGCGCTCGGCCTGAACCTGGTCGTCGGGAACACGGGGATCCTGCACCTCGGGATGGCCGCCTTCTTCGCCATCGGGGCCTACACGGCCGGGATCCTGACATGCACGTCGTTTCCGTTCCATCTCGAGTTCGGTTTCTGGGGGGCGCTCCTGCTCGCCCCGCTCGCGGCGGCCGCCGCGGGCTTTTTGCTGGGCCTGCCGGTGCTGCGGCTGCGCGGGGACTACGTCGCGATCGTGACGCTCGGGTTCGGGGAAATCATCCAGAGCGTCCTGAAGAACCTCGGCTCGATCACGAAGAGCGCCCAGGGGATCGCGGTGCCGCCGCCGAGCCTCTTCGGGCTCTCCTTTGAATCCTCCCAGGACGCCCTGCCCTGGTACGGCTTCTCGCTCGGGATTCTCGCGATCGCGTTCTGGGCGAACCGCCGCCTCGAGGCCGGCAGCCTCGGGCGGGCCTGGCGCGCGCTGCGCGAGGACGAGCTGGCGGCCGCGTCCTGCGGCATCCCCACGGTCCGCGCCAAGCTCGCCGCCTTCTCGCTGGGGGCCGCCTACGCGGGCCTTGCCGGCGCGCTCTACGCCTCCCTCCTCGGCACGACGACGGTCCCGTCCAGCTACAACTTCATGGTCTCCGCGATGGTCGTCGTGATGGTGATCCTCGGCGGGATGGGAAACCTCCGCGGGGTCCTCGCGGGGGTGATCCTGCTGCAGGGCTTCGACATGGTCGTCGCCCCGAGGCTCGCGCATTTCTTCTCCGCCCCGGGCGGGAGCGTCGGGTTCTTCACGGACTATACGAACTGGCGATGGCTCGCGTTCGGGATCCTGCTCATCCTCCTGATCCGCTTCCGGCCGCAGGGCCTGTTCCCCGCCCGCCGCGCCGGGGAGGGCGACGCGTGACGCCGCTGCTCGAGATCCACGACCTCACGGTCCGCTTCGGCGGCCTCACGGCCGTCTCCGATCTCGACCTCGTCGTGGAGCCGGGCCGGATCGTCTCGCTCATCGGCCCGAACGGGGCGGGCAAGACCACCGCCTTCAACGCCATCACGGGGATCCACGACCCGGACGAAGGCTCCATCCGGCTGGAGGGCGCGCGGCTGCGCCGGCCCGTCTCGCTTCGGGCCATCGCGGGGATCGCGCTCGCGGCGCTCCTCGCCGGGACGGGCTTTCTGGCCGTGTGTAACCTCGAGCGCCTCTGGAAGGCCGCCTTCCTGGCGCCCTACAACTACGACCGCCACCATATCCAGGGCGTCCCCTTCCCCTGGGCGGACGTCCCCGGGAAGGCGGCGGCCGTCATCCGCTCGGACGGCGCGGAAAGCGCCGCGCTGTTCGGGATCGGATTTGTTCTCGGCGGCCTCGGGGCCTTCCTCGTGTGGCGGCGCTCCCGCCGGACGCCCACCTGGATCGCCTCCCAGGGCGTCGCCCGGACGTTCCAGAACATCCGGCTCTTCAAGGGCCTCTCGGTCCTCGAGAACGTCCTCGCGGGGCTGCACCGGCACGTCTGCGCCCCGATCGTGGCGCAGGAACTCGGCCTGGCGTGGGCCCGCAAGGAGGCCCGCGCGCTGGAGGCCGAGGCACGGGGGCTCATCGAGTTCGCGGGATTGCGAGGTCGCGAATCCCAGCCGGCGGGCTCGCTCGCCTACGGGGACCAGCGCCGCCTGGAAATCGCGCGGGCCCTCGCAACCCGGCCGAGGCTTCTGCTGCTCGACGAGCCCGCCGCCGGGATGAACCCCGCCGAGGCCGCGAGGCTCATGGACCTGATCCGCGCGATCCGCGATCGCGGGATCACGATCCTCCTGATCGAGCACCAGATGAGCGTCGTCATGGGGATTTCCGACCGCGTCGCGGTCCTCGACTACGGCGTGAAGATCGCCGAAGGCACGCCCGCCGAGATCCAGCGCGACCCCAAGGTCATCGAGGCCTACCTCGGCATCGCGGAGGGCGGGGCGGCCAGGCCGGGCGCCGCATGGGCCCCGC
>CAYHQZ010000181.1:0-8514 GCA_964358555.1 uncultured Planctomycetia bacterium | reverse complement strand
CGGGGGCTCGGATCGTGGCGACCTGTCGGAGCACGGTCCAACGCCATGAATTCGTCTACCTGCCGTGGACCGCGCGGAGACCGGGAGCAAGAACCGAGCCCCCGCCCCTTGCCCGTGCTTGGTTTACACCCCCGACGAAACAGTTCATCGCACCCCCCGTCGCTATCGCGGCGGGAGGGCGCCGGGCTTGGGGCGGTCGAGCCGCTCCTTCTGCATCCGCTCCGCGGCGGCGCGAACCTCTTTCGCCTTTTCCTGGTGCAGCGCGATCCGCTGCTGGGCGTAATCGCGGTAGGTGAGGCCGTCGGCGCGCTTCAAATCCTGGAGCATCGTGCAGGTCTCGCACCTGGGGCACGACCAGCGATCCCCGAACCACCAGTGCTCGCCGGAGAAGCCGCAGCGCTTGCAGGTAAGCGCGCGGGGCTTGCCCCCCTCGGCGAGGCAGGCCTTCTTGTTCCGCTCGCGGTAGGCATCCTTCGTTTCGTCGTCCGCGAGGATCTTCAGGCACTTGTCGCGCCAGGCGGCGATGTCCTCCCGGCTGCCGGCCGCGGGGGGCGGGGGCAGGAGCCGGTCGAGATTCTTCTCGCGCGCCTTCGCCGCGGCCGAGAGCATCAGGATCCGCTGCAACGAGCCGTCGAGGTCCTCTCCCGCCTTGCGGTAGTCCGCGACGCGCTCGTCGAGATTGCCCCGCGCCTTCTTCGTCTTCTCGACCTGCGCGATGGCGTCCTTCGCGCGCCGGACGAGATCGTCGGCGAGCTGCATCCCGCGCGCGTCCCCGTTCGCCTCGGCCTCCGCGCGCAGCCGCTCGGCGCGCAAGAGCGTGGCATCGAGGAGCCGCTGGTACTTGTCGAGGGTCAGCTCCCGGTAGGAATCGACGCAGGCCTGCATCCGCTTCTGGACGGCGTCCGTGTAGTCGGCGTAGGCCTCGTAGGCCTTCGCCGACTCCCGGGCGCGCCAGGCCTCGAGGACGGGGTCCACGGTCATGCCCCGGCCCAGCCGGTAGAGAAACAGCGCGGCCGACTTGCCCTGGATCTTCAGCACCCGCATCCCGCCCGCATCCAGATCCGCGTCCGTCCCGCCGGAGAGATAGAAGTCGGCGAGGACGTCGGTGCCCGACTCCCATCCCGCCTGGGCCGTCTGCGGGATTCCCGTCGCGTAGGCGCCGCCCTTGAGGACGGTCTTCAGGTAGAGCGGGTCGTAGATGTCCTTCGGATCGGATTCCGAGAAGGCCTGGTAGAAGCCGGCGCCGACCGCATAGACCAGCAGGGCCCCGCCGCCGTATTTCACGAACTGGAGCCGCGCGCCGGGGGGCGGCATGCCGACGAGGAATTCCTTCGCCGCGGCCCGGAATCCGCCCGCCGCCGACGCCTCGCCCGACGCGAGGATGGCGTCGCGCAACTCGCTCGCGGTCATCTCGCGGCCATCCGCCGCCTTGAAGCGGGTCCGGCCGTCGGCGCCCACGACCCTCGTCACCTTCCCGGGGCCGAGCAGTTCGCTGACGAGCTCGGGGTTCTGGCGGAAGAGGTCCTGCACCGTCGCGTTGCGCGAGATGCGGCTGCGCACCTGCTCGGAGCGCAGGATCGAGAGCTCCTCCTCCTGCGCGGCCGTGCGGCTCGGCATCGCCTCGTATTCCTTGATCCGGACGTCCCGGACGCCCTCGGCTTCGGCCGTCAGATCGGCGGCGCCCTTTCGCGCCTTCGCGATTTCGGCCTTCCCCTCCTCGACAAGCTCCTTCAATCTCGCCTCGCGCGCCTCGGCCGTCTCGCCGAAGCCGTCCACCTCGAACCAGTGTTCGTGATCGGCGAGGGACTGCAGCTTCTTGAAATAGGGCGAGTCGGGGTTGTAGGTGCCGCCGATCTTCGCCGCCTTGATGATGGGCTTGGCGAGCGGCCGCGGGCTCGCCGCGGCAAGATCCCCGGCCCCGGCCGCCTCGAAGAATTTCTGCGCGTGGGCGATGACCGCGCCCTCGGGATCGTAGATCCCGACCGCGCCCTTCGAGACGTGGTGCAGCCCCCCCTCGGCCGCGTACATGTCGCTGCCCGGCGCGAGATAGTCCTTGAGGAGCGTCTGGTATTCCTGGAGGTTTAAGTCCGTCGGGCGCTCGTAGACGAGGTTGATGTCCTCGCCGGGGATCCGCCAGCCGAACGGGGTCTTCTCGGGCGGCGCCTTCGGGAACTTGACCGCGAGCTCGTCCTTCACCGCGTCGATGACGTCGCGGCTCCCCGTGAGGTCGTAGTCCGTCGTGACGACCTCGCGAGGGGTCCCGGTGTTGGCGGGGGCCTCCGGCACGCGCGAGAGGGCGTCCCGGACGCGCGCACCGCGGGTCGATTTCCCCGCGTAGGCGTCGCGCAGCCTCACCGCTTCCGCGCGGCCCTCGGCCTGGAGCCGCTTCACGTCCGGGTGCTCCGGATTCAACGCGTCGATCTTCTTGCCGTTCGGAAGCGTCTTCTTGACGTAGGCGTCCTCGGGGATCCGGCCGCGAAGATCCGCGTCGAGCGCTCGGAGGTCGGCCTCCAGCTGCGCCCGGAGTTCGAGCGTCGTCGGTTCGTTGGAAGGGGCCTGGCCAATCGCGCGCGCGCGCGCGCGGCGGGGAGCGAAAAAGGCCGCCGCGCGGGGCGCGGGGCGGCGGGTCATGGGGTTGGGGTTCCCTTCTTCATCCAATCAAACAGCGAGGGGGCCGGCGCCGGCCCGGGCGCGCTCGGCGGAGGCTTCGCCTTCGGGTCGCTCCAGGCCTTCGCGAGGCGCTCCGCGTAGCGCTTCAGCGCCGAATCGCCGGGGCGGGACGCGACGATTCGGGCCTCGGCGACGGCCTCGGGAATCCGGCCGAGTTCCTGGCGAAGGATCGCGAGGGCGAGCCGGGCCGGATCGTTTTCCGGCGCCGGGTTCGCCTTCGCGCGCGCCGCGAAAAAGGCCTCGCCGCGCGCCGCCTGCCCGTCGAGGACGCAGGCGAGCGTCATCATCCGGACGAGCCCCGCGTCCAGCCGCTCGGGGTGCTTCCCGAAAAAGGCCTCGAAGGATTCGAGGGCGGCCGCGTAGCGCTCCTGGCGGAAGAGGCACTGGCCGAGGAGGATCGCGGCTTCGGCGGATTCGGGGTCCTTCGCAAGCGCGTTTTGGCAGGCGCCCTCGGCCATCCGCTGGGAGAAGGGGTCGGGCAGGCGCGCCCAGAGCCGGGAGACGAGCAGCCAGCGGGCCGGATCCTCCGGGGCTGTCTCGGCGGCTTCGGTGGCCGCGTGGACGGCGCGGGCATACATGTCGGAATCGCGCGCCCGGACCCCCTCGCGGGACAGCGCGAGGGCGTACCACTGGCGGAGGTCGGCGAGGGCCTTCCGGTTTTCGGGCGTCGGATCCTTCCTCGCCTTCTCCATCGCCGCGATCTCGTCGGGGAAGCGCCGAAGCGAGAGGAGGTCCGCCCCGTCCTCGGCCGCCTTCGCCCCCGGCGAGAGCGGTTCCGGCGTCTTCGCCCCGTCGCCTCCCGCCGTCTTCCCCGGCTCCGTCCCGGGCGCTGCGGGCTCGCCGCTCGGCTTGAAACCCGTTTCCAGGACGTATTCGATCGGCCCTTCGACCCGCTCGATCTTGAGCGCGGCCGGCGGCGGCGCGACGGCGCCGTCGGGGCCCGGCTGCAAATGCCAGGGGCCGTCCTTGGACGCCTTCACCCCCGCGCCCCCGACCCAGCCCATCGAGGAGAACGTGGACCGGAACAGGACATACACAACGCCCTTCCCGCCGCCCGGCGCGTCGAACGAGAAATCGACCGGCGCGCCCGGCAAGCCATCCTCCCATCCCAGCCCCCGGCTCGGATTCTTCTCGTCGAATCCCTGGGCGCCAATCTGGAACGCGCAGTCCGCCGGCTGGCCCGAAAGGCGGATCGTCACCTTCCCCGGGGCCTTGGTCTCGATAGAGAAATAGTCATAGCCATCGCCCATGTGGACCTTGCCACGGACCTTTCCGCCGAGCCCGATCGGCGTCGCCTTATCGGGCTGGTTGTTCGGCTCGCGCTCGGGAATCTCGCCCGAGGCCGCGGCGGACGGCGGAGGCGGCGAGGGCGGAGCCACGGGAGGCGCAGCCGGAGGCGAAGGCGGGATCGGCGCCGGGCGGTCGGAAGGCATCACCTGCCCCGACGCGCTCGCCGCACCAAACGCCAAAACCGCCGTCAGCAGCGCCGCTCTCATAGCGTCACGATCCTATCCCTTGCCGCAAGCCGCCGTCCAGCGCACACGCGGATCCGTCATGGGTATGATCCGCCCATGAACCTGTCAGGAAAAATCGCCCTCGTCACCGGCGCCGGCCGCGGCATCGGGCGGGCGCTCGCCTTGGAGTTCGCGGCGAACGGCGCTTCGGTCGTCGCCTGCGCGCGCACCCGATCGGACATCGAGGAGACGGCGGCCCTCGTCCGCAAGGCCGGCGGCCGGTGCTGCCCCGTTCCGGCGGACGTTTCCGATCCGCGCCAGGTCGATGCCCTGGTCGACGCGGCAGTACGGGAATTCGGCCGGATCGACGTTCTCTTCAACTGCGCGGCGAGGATTCCCGTCATCAACGGACTGTGGGAGACGGACCGCGACGCCTGGTGGGACGAACTGGCCGTGAACCTCCGCGGCCCGATGCTCTGCTGCCGCGCCGTCCTGCCCGGCATGATGGCGCGAAACGAGGGCGTCATCATCAACATGGCGGGCGGCTCCAACATCCCCGGCCGGACCAGCTACTGCTGCTCGAAGATCGCGCTGAACCGCCTGACGGAACTTTTGGCCCGGGAGCTCGCAACCGTGGGCTCCCCCGTCGTCGTCTTCGGCTTAGGTCCCGGCCTCGTCAAGACCCGCCGATCGCTTCGCGAAGCCGAAACCCCGGAAGGCGTCCGCTGGAACCCCGGCACGAAAAAACAGTTCGCCGAAGGCAAGGATCGCCCCCCCGAAGACTGCGCCAAAGCCGCCGTGATCCTGCTGGGCCGCGCCGGCCCCGAGGTGCACGGAAAAATCTTCGCGACGGGCGAGGTCCTGAACCCCCGCTGACCCGCCCCCTCACGCCGTCGCCGCCACGTCGATTTCGATGATCCGGCGTTCCTGGATGAGAACGGTGGCCTCGTCCCAATCGTGTTCGCCGAAGCACCGATCCCCGCGCACGACCGCGCGGCAGCCGTCGTCGTAGCGGATGCTGGGCATGGGCCCCGACGTCCAGACTTCCAGCCCGCAAAGCCGGCAGTTCCAGCGTTGACGCAGTGTGGGCGGCATCGTCGCACCTCCCCCCGAGCCCCGTTCGACCCCTCGAATCCGTCTCTCCGTCCCGCCACTAGATCCCTACCCCATTTTCAGACGGAATCAAGTTTCGGAACGAGCGGAATCGAACGCCCGGCCCCGCAAGCGCCAAGACCCGGGACCATAGACCTTAGCCCCCCCGCCCTACTCCCTACGCATCGTCGTCATCGTCGTCGTCATCGCCCTTCGCCGGCGGCTTCTTGTCGGGCGGGGTTTTTCCGGGTTCGGTGCCGGGCCCGGTGCCGGTCTCGTCGGGCGGCGGCTTGGGCTTCACCTTCGGGGGCTTCTTCTCGGCGGGCTTGACCCCGGCGAGCTTCGCGAGGAGGTCCTTGAAGACGACCCGATCGGACTCGATCGTGTTGCCGTCCGTCGTGATGATCTCGATCTTGATCCCCTCGACGGTATCCGCATCGACCTCGAGCGGCCCGTTGCGGGCCTTGCCGTTGATGACGAGGTTCACGGAGGAGTTCCCGTTCACGGACACGGAGCCCGCCGTGACGGCCTTGCCCGCGCTGATCGGGCCGCCCTGCTTGAACCCGCTGGCCTCGTAGGCCTCGACCCGCCCCCCCGACTGCAACGGCTGCTGGGCGTTATAGCCGTAGTAGCGGCAGTTGACGGAGGCGACGAAGTAGCCGTTGGGGGTCCGGTTCGCCAGGTTGAAGTAGACCGCAAGATACTTCGAGGCCTTGTGGGGCTCGATCTTGTAGACGTTGATCTGCTTCGCCTGGTCGAGGACGCCCTCGGGGACCTCGCCCACGCCGGGAAGGACGGCCTTGGACTGCCCAAGCGTGTTGCCGTCCGCGTCGATCGCGCCGATCTCGACGTTGACGTCATCCATCTTCTGGGGGGGATTCAAGAGGACGTAGGCCCAGAGATCCTGGCTTCGCGTCCCGGGCTGGATGACAACCTGGCCCGGCCCGATCTTCTTGCCGACAGGCTCGTACTTGTTGGGGCCGGTCGGGGCCTCGACGGCGGGCGCGGCCGCGAGCAGGCCGACGCCGCCGCCGTCGGGCACCGTGCCCGGGGGAACCGCGTCGTCGCCGCCGCGCTTGTTGCCGCGCTTCTCGCGGACGGGCCGCTCCCGCACCGGCCGCTCCCGCACCGGCCGCTCGCGGACGCGCTTTCCCTCGCCCTTGCCGCCACCCTCGTCGGGCGGCGCGCTCGTCCGGATCTCGGCCGACGGCCCGCCGTTCGGAAGGGGCGGGGGCGCCACCTGCTCGGTGCCGGGGGCGGGATCGGCGCCGGGGTCCGGAACGTGGACCTTGACGGGGCCGCCGCCGCCGGAGGAACTGAACTTGGTCAGCCCCATCATCTGGACCTTGCCGTCCGGCTGGATCGCCTTCAGATCGAAGCCAGGGGCCCAGATTTCCGTGGCCGTGGCGATCTTCTTTCCGCTCCCCTTCTCGAGGAAGTCCACAATGCAGCGATCAATCGTAAACGGAGCCAGCCCGGGGTTCGTCAGGTTGATCCGGCAGGCGATCCAATCGCCGTTCATGGAGTCGCAGACCGTCGCATAGTCGACCAGGCTCGCCTGGGCCTGGGCGGCCGGGACCCCGCCCCCGGGAAACCCCGCGATCAGGGCGGCGAAAAGAAGGACCAACAGGGCTGTCCGATTCGCGGTTCTCATGATGTTTCGAGTCCTCTCCCTCTCTATTTCAACGCATGCCGGTTCACCCGATTCTTGATCCGCACCCCCGATAGGCGCAAGCCCATTCCGCCGGGACTCCTCCCAGGCTACCATCCGCACGAACCATGCCGAACACGAATCGCCGCCGTTTCGAGGGCCGAATTGCCGCCGTCACGGGGGCCGCCTCCGGCATCGGGCGGGCCTGCGCGCTCGCCTTCGCCCGGGAGGGGGCCTCCCTTGTCCTCCTCGACGTGGACAAGCGCGGCCTTTCGGGGACGGTCTCGCTGGTCCGGGCCCTGCGCGCCGCCTCCCTCCCGCTCGCCTGCGACGTCTCCGACGCCGCTGCCGTCGCCGACGCCGCGAAGGCCGCCCGCCGCCGGTTCGGCCGCCTCGACGCACTCGTGAACAACGCCGGCATCCAGGTCCGCGGCCGCCTGGCCGACCTCGAGCCGGATCGCTGGGCACGCCAGATCGGCGTGAACCTGACCGGCGCCTACCTCGTCACCCGCGCCTTCCTGCCGATGCTCTCGAAGGGCCGCGCGGCCTCGGTCGTGAACGTCGCCTCCGTCCACGCCCACGCCAGCCGCGCCGAGACCCCCGCCTACGCCGCCACGAAGGGCGCCCTCGTGGCCTTCTCCCGCAGCCTCGCGCTGGATCTGGGCGCGGACGGGATCCGCGTGAACTCCGTCTCGCCGGGGATCATCCGGACCCGGCTCTTCGAGGAGGCCATGGGGCGCTCGAAAAACCCCGCCGCCGCCGAGAGACGCCGAATCGCCATGCACCCGCTGGGCCGGCTCGGCGAGCCCGAAGACGTGGCGGCGGCCGTCCTCTTTCTCGCGAGCCCCGAGGCCTCGTTCGTGACCGGCAGCGACCTCGTCGTCGACGGCGGCCTCACCGCCCGGCTCTACCAGGACCCCGAGAACCCGTAGGAGGCGGCATGCCCGAAGAGGAAGTCCGCTACCACATGCTCCGGCCCCGGCAGGCCGTCGAGCGCCGGAAGGCCTGCCCCGTCGCCTACATCCCGCTGGGCACGCTCGAGTGGCACGGCCCCCACAACCCGCTGGGCGCCGACACTCTCCAGGCCGAAGACCTCGCGATCCTCTGCGCCCGAAAGGGCGGCGGCCTCGCGTTTCCCGGCCTCTCCTACGCCGACAACCGCCTCCAGTGCCTCGTCGACGCCACCGCGACCGATCGCACCGACATCGCCCGCGAGATGGAACTTCCGCCCTCGAACTTCGATCCCGAGGCCTTCCCCTTCACCGTGACCGAGCAGTCGCTCGACTATCAAAGGCTGCTCCTGCACATCCTCGCCGAGGCCGAGACGCTCGGTTTCGAAGTCGCCGTCTTCGTCGCCGGCCACGCCCCCCTCGTGGACATGGCCCGCTCGGCGTGCCTGCTTTCGAACCAGCGCACCCGCAGCCGCAAGCAGGGCATCCTCGCCTGGGCCGTCTTCGACTCCGGAATCGCCAAGCGCAAATACCCGGGCCTCGGCGACCACGGCGCCGGCTGGGAGACCTCGCACCTCCTCGCCACGCGCCCCGAGACGGTGGACCTCTCGGTCCTGCCCCCGAAGGGCGCCCCCATCGTCCACTGCGAGGGCGCAATCCCCCCCCAGGACGCCACCGCCGCGTTCGGCCGCGAGAC
>CAYHQZ010000180.1:0-8538 GCA_964358555.1 uncultured Planctomycetia bacterium | reverse complement strand
GAAGCCGCCGGAGCCCGAGAAGCCGCCCGAACCGCCGAAGCCGTCCGAGCCCGTCCCGCCCGTCGCGCCCGCCGACCGCCCCGACTCCAAGGTGGAGGGCTACGCGCCGCTCGCCACCGGCGGCGAGGGGGGGCAGGCCTTCGAGGTGACGAGCCTCGAGGACTCGGGGGCCGGGTCGTTGCGCGAGGTTCTCGACAAGGTGAACGCGTTCGGCAGCAAGCCCGCGCGGATCGTCTTCAAGGTCGGCGGCGAGATTCTTGTCCTCTCGCCCCTGCACCTGGACGTCTCCAACGTGACGCTCGACGGCTCGACCGCGCCGGCGCCGGGGATCACGCTCAACGCCCGGGACATCATGAAATACCTCTTCGACGAGGAGGGCTTCCTGACCCAGCCGGTCCCGAAGGTCCGCAACCGTTTCAAGCCCGGCGCGACGCGCGTCTTCCGGGGGCCGCTGCTCGCCATCGCGAAGGTGGAGAACATCGTCGTCCGCGACGTCCGGTTCCGGGAGTCGCCGTCGCACCAGATCCACGTCGCGGGCAGCGCGAAGCGCTTCCTCTTCGATCACATCACATCCACGTCCTGCGGCGACGGGGCGCTCTTCCTCAACAACGGATGCGAGAACATCACGGTCTGCTGGTCCATCTTCGCGGGCTGCACGCTGTGCGTCCGGACGCGGGGGAACCGCGTCTCCTTCCACCACAACCTCTTCATCGAGAACGCCCAGCGCCACCCCCTCGTGCGCGGCGACGACATCCGGGACCTTAGGAACAACGCCATCCTCGGCTGGCGGGTCGCCGGCATCTACACGAGCGAGCTCGAGACGCCGAAGATCAACGTCGTGAACTGCTTCTTCTCGCCCCCGGCCGGCAGCCGGGATCCCGCGCGCGCCCTCGAGATTCGGGGAAAGGGGAAGATCTGGGCCAAGGGCAACGTCGGCCCCGGGACATTCGACGTGAACGCGAAGACCAACGTGGACCGGCCCTTCGAGGAGCCGCCGGTCACCACGCAGACCGCCGAGGAGGCGAAGGAACTGGTCCTGAAATATGCCGGCGCCCGTCCGCGCGACGCGACCGACGAGGCCTGGGCCTCGGGCAAGCGGAAGTACACCCAGGTCATGAAGGAGGAGTGGCGGATGGCCGAGCCCTGGTGGACGAAGGAGAAGCCGCCGCCGAAGCCGAAATTCGTCCCCAACTGGGATCGCGAGACCGGTGGGGAGGAAGAGAAGGACTGACGGGCGGTTGAACCTTCCGTCCCGGCGGACGTTAGCATGGGGCAAGGAACGGGGGGAATCTCGCGATGACACCTCGGCGGGCGATGGCGAGGGCGGCGGCGCTGCTGCTGCTCGCGTCCCTTGCACTCGCCGAGCACCAGGATCGGGATTCGTCGAGGGCGGACCTAGTCCCCGAGGCCGTCGAGACGCGGATCTCCAGGGTTCTCCTGTATTCGACGGGCGCCCGGGTGACGAGGACGGGGAAGATCGGGCCGGACAAGTTCGGCAAGGACTTCGGCGTCCGCGAGTTTAGGTTCGCCGGCCTTCCGCCCGTCCTCGATCCCGATTCGATCCAGGCCGTCTTCCCGGGCCATCCCGAGATCGAGATTTCGGACGTCGTCTTCTCGATCGACGCCGAAACGCGCTACCGCCAGGACCGCGTGGACGAAATCGCGAAGGAGAGGAACGCCAACGCGTCCGCGCGCCAGGACCTCGACGACGAAAAGGCGATCCTCGTGCGCGAGCGCCAGCTCGTCCACGGCGTCGCGCTGCCCGATCCGATTCCGCCCTCGCCGGAAAAGGGGCCCGAGCCGCTGCCCCCGATTCCCGTCGGCACCTGGAAGGCCTTCGCGGAGTTCGCGACCGGCGTCATCGAGAAGGACACGGCCCGGATCCGGGAGATCGAGAAATCCCTGGAGGCCATCGCGGAACGGGATCGGGTCCTCGAGGAGGAACTGAAGGCGCTGACCGTGGACCGCCTTCCCGCGACGGGCGTCGTCCGGCTGCGCGCCAACGGGCCTTCCGCCGTGGGGGGACTGGGCGCCGGGGGCGCCGGGAAGGGATACGACGTCGAGATCTCCTACCAGGTCGGCGGGTGCGCGTGGTTCCCCGCCTACGAATTCCAGATGGGCCCCAAGGAGGCGGTCCTCGTCGAGCAGGCCCTCGTCGCCCAGAACACGGGCGAGGACTGGACGGGCGCGGACCTGAACCTCTCGACCGCCCTTCCGGAGAGGATCGCGCGGGTCCTCGTCCCCAAGGTCTTCCGGATCGGGGAGAAGCGGAACATGGGCGCCATCGAGCCGCTCGCCTTCGGCCTGCAGGGCCCGAAGGAGGAGAAGATTGCGCGCGCCGCGGACATCCCGCCGCCGCCCGTGGTCACACGGGAAGCAGGCGAACTGCCGCCGCTGCCGCCGGTCCTCGCATACGAAGGCAGCGGCTCGGGCGTGGGGGGCGTGGACCTCGCCGCGGCTCTTGCCGGGGGAGACGGATACGAATCCCGCACGGGCGGCGGGCGCCGGAATCTCGTCGCCGTCGGAGGCGGCTCGGCGGCGAGCGAGAGCTCGGTCGAGCGCTCCCCCCGCTGGAGCGCGCGGCACCAATCCGCGGACGGCTCTTTCCGCTCCCTCGAGCTCGGCGGGACGGAGGATCGGACGGAACTGGACACGGCCCTCATCCTGCTCGGCTGGCTCGGAGCGGGATACACGGACGAGCAAGGCCGCTACGCGGACAACATCCGCCGGGCACTCCAGTATCTCGCTTCCAGGTCGGACGGCTCCGGCTCGATCGGGAGCGACCTTTTGACCCAGGCCGTCTCCACCCTTGCCTTGGCGGAGGCCCACGGGATGACGAACCGATACGCGGAGCCCGCCCAGAAGGCCGTTCAGGCCCTCTCGAACCGGATCCTCCGGGACCCGCTCCTTCCGATCGCCCTTTCGGACGCGTCCGCGTTCCCTTCCGGCGCCCAGAACGTCGCCTGGATGACGATGGCGCTGAAGAGCGCCAAGCTCGCCGGCCTCGAGGTGCCGCAGGAAGCCTTCGACCGGCTCCTCGAGCTCGTCGAATCGGTCGAGTCGGCGCCGCCGAACCCGCGAAGCCTCGCGGCGACGGCCCTCGCGCGCACGCACCTGGGGGAGAGCCTGGACTCGCCGCGGCTCGCCGCCGCCGCCGCCGCGCTGCTGAAGACCGGCGTCGTGCTGCCCGACCCGCAGCACGTCTATCTCGCCACGCTGTTCTTGTTCCAGCGGGGCGGCGAGGACTGGGACTCGTGGAACCGTTCTGTCAAAGACGGGATCATCTCATGCCAAGTCAGGGACAACTCCGATTCCGACGGCTCCTGGGATCCTGCGGGCCTCGCCGACGAGGGCGCCAGCCGCGCCTACGTGACGGGGCTGTTCATGATGTGCCTGGAGGTCTACTACCGCTACCTCCCCGTTTACGGCGGCGGGAAGGGAGGCGCCGAGGCGGGGAAGGCCCCGGCGAGCCTCGCCTCCAGGCTCTCCCGTCCGTTCGGGCCTGCCTGGCGGCATCCGGCGCGGTCGGCCCGCGGCCGTGACTTCCGGATCCGCGCCATCGCCCCGGTCGCCATCCCGTCCGACGGGAAATACCGGCCCGTTCCCCTCGATCGCCACGCCCTCCCGGCCGAGTACATCTGGCGCGCCCAGCCGCTGGCCTCGAAGCAGGTCTTCCGTGGTGCGATGCTTCGGAATCCGCGGATGGATCGGCCGCTCCTTTCCGGCGAGGCCCGCGTCCTCGACGGGGCCCGCTTCCTCGGGACGACGCTGCTTCCGACGATCCCGCCGGGCGTGCCCTTCGTCCTGCCGCTCGGCCCCGACGATCGGATCCTCGCCGCGCGGCAGGTGGAGCAGGTCGAGCGCAAGGGAGGGCTCGTCGAGATCGGCGTCTCCCTGCAGGTGAAGAACGCGTCCCCCGAGATCCCGGAGGCGCGGGTCTTCCTCTACGATCGCGTCCCCGTCTCCTGGGACGACGACGTGCGGGTCCGCGACGTCCAGGTCTCGAAGCCCGGGCGGATCCTGGACAAGGACACCGGCGGCTGCGTCTGGGAATTCAAGGTGCTGCCCGGCCGGATGGCCGCGGCGGGGCTGCGGTATTCGGTGCAGCACGGATCGAAGGTCCGCGTCGAGGCGATCCAGGGCGCCCCCGGCCTCTTCGACGTGGAGGAGGAAGGCGATGACTAATCCCTTCGCCCTCCTCCTGCCGCTCGCGTTCCTTGCGGCCGCGCCCGGGTCCGTTCCCGCGCCCGCGCCCCCCGTCGTCGTCACAAGCCCCCCGATCGATTCCGTCATCGTCTTCTCCGGCCGAGCCGAGGTCGCGCGGCCCTTCTCGTGCGTCCTCCCGAAGGGCGCAAGCGAGATCCGCGTCGAGGGCCTGCCCGCCGGCCTGGAGCCCGGCTCGATCGTCGCCGCGGGCTCCGCCGGGCTGCGCGTGCTCGCCGTCCATTCCGAGACCTACCCCGCCGCCGTGCCCGCCCGCGAGGAGGAAAAAAGGCTCGAGCGGGAGGTCCGCGAGGTCGCGCGGGAGGAGCAGGCCGCGGGCGACGCCCTCGTGGTCCTCGCCGAGAAGAACGCCGTCCTGGAGGCCTATCGCGCCCACCTCAAGCGCCTCTTCTCCCGCGCCGCCGTCTCCCCGGACGCAAAGCCCGCGGAATGGAAGGCCGCCCTCGAGTTCTGCTCGGCGGGAGAGCGGGACGCGACGGCGAAGGCCCGCGAGGCGGAGCGGAAGCGATTCGAGATCCGCAAGCGCCGCCAGGCGCTCGAAGGCAGGCTTTCGGAGATCCGTTCGCCCGAGGCGCTTTCCGCCGCGCGCGTCATCCTCGCCGTCGACGCCGGCGCCGCCGGCCGGCACGAGGCCTCGCTACGCTACGCCGTTCCCGGGGCCTCCTGGTCGCCTTGCTACGAATCGCGCCTCTCGACCCGGACGCGGGCCGTCGAGCTCTCGGCCGCCGTTCTCGTCCGCCAGGAAACGGGCGAGGACTGGACGAACGTTCGCCTCGCGGTGTCGACACGTAGACCGGAGGCCTCCCTGCGCCCGCCGGATCTCTCGCCGCTCACCCTCGAGAGCCGCGAGATTCCCAAGCCTCCCGCCGTCGCGCTGGCCGCGCGGGACGCTACGGACGAGGAGGAGGCCCTCGAGGGCGAGGACGGGGAGGAGGCCCCGGCCCGCCCGTCCGGTCCCGCCATCGCGCCGACCGTTTCGCCCGCGCGGGCCGCGCCCTCGGGGCCTCCGGCCGCCCCGTCGGCGCCCGTCGCGCGCCCGGGCGAGGCGTCCCTCGAGTGGGCCGTGCCCGGCCGGGTGAGCCTCCGATCCGGCCCGGAATCGCACGCCCTCCCGGTTCGCGGCTGGTCGCTTCCCGCCGAGCTCTCCGTCGAGTGCGTCCCGCTGGAGCGTCCGATCGCCTTCCGCCGGGCCGATCTTAGGAACGGGACCGGCGTCGCCCTTCCCACGGGCCCCGCCGATCTCTTCCTCGACGGGCGGTTCATCGGGCGGACGACGATGGAGCGGGTCGGGCCCGGCGAGGCGTTCGCCCTCGCGTTCGGCGCGGCGGAGGGGATTTCCGTCGTCCGCCGCACGACGCCCGTCCGCTTCGATCGGTTGGGGCGGCGCCACGTGATCGAGGAGCGCTTCTTCCTCTCGAACGAGGGCAGCGGGGGGCTTTTGGTCCGGGTCCTCGCCTCCGTCCCCGTGAGCGACACCGACGCGGTGAAGATCGCGCTTTCGAAGGAGACGACGCCGGATCGCCGGGACGTCCGCCCCGGCGTCCTGGAGTGGCTCGTCCCGCTGCGCCCGGGCGCGCCAGTCGAGATCCGCCTCGGCTACACCGTCGAAGCCGCGAAGGGCTACAAGTTCTGACGCCCGCCGCTACGGCCCGCCGAAGGCGAGCAGGATCCCCGCGATCCCGCGGATCCCGCGCCGCAAGTCGTCGAGGCCGACCCACTCGTTCGGCGAATGTTCGTGGGCGTCGTGGGAGGCGATCCCCCAGGCGATGGTCGGGAACATCCCCTCGAACAGATACAGCGGCCCGGAGCCGAGGAAGTTCGGCGCAACGAGGGGCCGGCGGCCGATCGAGTCCTCGAGGGCGTCCGAGATCGTCTTCACCGCGGGATGGTTGACGGGCGTCCGTGCGGCCGGGTAGCCGTCCCAGGACGCGATCTCGACGTCTCGGAATCCCTCCTCGTCCCAGAACGCCCGGATCGCGGAGACGATTCGCGCGGGGTCCTGGCGCAAGACGAGGCGGATGTCCACTTTCGCCTCGGCTTTCGAGGGCAGCACCGTCTTCGACCCCGGCCCCTGGTAGCCGGCCGTGAGGCCCGAGATGTTCAGGGTTGTCCCGAAGTAGTCCCGCCGCCTTCGCTCGAAGCCGCGCAGGCCGTCGAGGAAATCGCGGGCGCCCGCGCCGGCCAGGGCCTTCTCGTCGAAATCCGGCAGGGCCTGGACGGCCGCGAGATCGGATTCACAAGGCGGCTCGACGCCGTCGTGGAAGCCGGGGATCCGGATCCGGCCGGATGCATCCTTGAGCGCCGCGAGGGCCCAGAGCAGGCGCCAAGCCGGGTTCTCAAACGAGGTCGCAAGCGACGAATGCAGGTCGCGCCCCGGCCCGCGGCATTCCACGCGCAGGCACAGGATCCCCTTGACGCCGAGCATCAGCATCTCGTGGCCGAGCTGGTCGCGGGCGGAGGATTCCCAGAGGCAGGCGTCCGCTGCCAGGCGCTCGCGCTTGTCGCGGACGCAGCCGGGCAGGCTGGGGCTGCCAATCTCCTCGTCGCCCTCGACGAGGAACTTCACGCGGCAGGGCAGCGGGATCTTCGCGCGCTCGAACGCCCGAATCGCCGCGATGCGCGAGACGAGATCGCCCTTGTTGTCCGCCGTCCCGCGTCCGTAGATCCGGCCGTCGCGGATCTCGGGCGTGAACGGGGGGGAATGCCACGCCGAGACGGGGTCCTCCGGCTGCACGTCGTAGTGGTTGTAGAAAAGCAGCGTCCGACTGTCCGAGCCGCCCTCGGCGAAGACGACGCCCGGCCCCTTCGTGGGCCAGATCTCGACGGCGAGACCCGCGCATTCGAGAAGGCGCGCGACCGCGTCCCGCGCGGCGTCCTGGCCTTCGCCCCGGGCGGACACGCTCGGGATCCGGACGAGGGCTTTCAGGTCCTCGAGGGCCCGGGGGAATTCGGCCTCGACGGCTTCCGACAGGGCGCGCGGGAGAGGCATGGGGGGGGGAATCCTACGAGTGGAACGAAAAAAAAGCGGCCGGCTCCGGTGCGGGAGCCGGCCGCTGCGGCACGAAGGAATCTAGGTGGGATTCAATCGCTTCACGCGGGTTGCCCGAGGTCCGCGGGCGTCCTCATCCGCGTCGAACTCGACCTGCTCGCCTTCGCTAGCGGTCTTGAAGCCGGAGCCCTCGATCATCGAGTGGTGGAAGAAGACGTCTCTTCCGCCGTCCGAGGGAGAAATGAATCCGTAACCCTTCTTCTCATCGAAACGCTTGACAATGCCAGTGCCCAAACGCAGGCCCTCCTTGCAACGGATGCACCAAAACCAGACCAACCCTGCAACACGCCGAGCGGCCTACGGGCCCCGGTGCCAGGTTTCCGTAAAGACGACACTAGCGTAGCGTTTCCCCTTACCCTGTCCAGGGTAGGGATGGAAAAGATGACACCAAGCGCCGTCGTCCTGCTTTCCGGCGGCCTCGATTCCGCCGTGGCGCTCGCGATGGCGCGCGCGGAGGGCCGGGCCTGCCGGGTGCTGACGGTCTGCTACGGCCAGCGCCACGCCGTCGAGCTCGAGGCGGCCCGGCGGGTTGCGCGGTCGCTCGGCGTCCTGGAGTACAAGGTCCTCGGCCTCGATCTCGCCGCGTTCGGCGGCTCGGCCCTCGTGGGCTCGGGCGCGGTCCCGAAGGGGCGGCCGCCTTCGGCCTTGGGCTTCGACATCCCGCCGACCTACGTCCCCGCGCGGAACACGGTCCTCCTCTCCCTCGCCCTCGCCTACGCGGAGGCCTCCGGCGCCGGCGAAATCTTCATCGGCGCCAACGCCGTGGACTACTCGGGATATCCCGACTGCCGGCCGGAATTCATCGAGGCGTTCGACGCCCTCGCGCGCCTCGCGACGAAGGCCGGCGTCGAGGGCCGCCCGATCCGGATCCGCGCGCCGCTCCTCGCCATGACGAAGGCCGACATCATCCGCGCCGGCGTCCGGCTCGGCGTGGATTTTTCGCTCACGCATTCCTGCTACGACCCGCCGTCGCCCGATCTCCACTGCGGGGATTGCGACGCCTGCCTTCTCCGCCGGAAGGGCTTCGCCGAGGCGGGCGTGCCCGACCCGACGCGCTACCGGTCCGCTACAATCCGGGCCGATATGAATAGATCCGATGCCGCCGCCGCCGCGTTCGCGAAGGAGTTCAACTGCTGCCAGTCGGTCGTCGCCGCGTTCGCGGACGTGCTGCCGTTCGGCCTCGACGCGGCGCTCAAGGCCTCCTGCGGCTTCGGGGGCGGGATGGGCCGCCGGCAGGAGGTCTGCGGGGCCGTCTCGGGGGGCGT
>CAYHQZ010000179.1:0-8633 GCA_964358555.1 uncultured Planctomycetia bacterium | reverse complement strand
ACGGCCCTCGACGTCACGATCCAGGCCCAGATCCTGGACCTGATGCGCGAGTTGCAACGGAAGAAGAAGACGTCCGTCCTCTTCATCACCCACGACCTGGGCGTCGTCTCCGCGATCGCCGATCGCGTAGGCGTCATGTACGCGGGCCGGATCGTCGAGACCGGGACGACGAGGCAGATTCTGGAGAACCCCGCCCATCCCTACACCGTGCGGCTTTTGCAGTCCCTTCCGACCCGCCAGCGCCGGGATCAGGGCCTCCAGACCATCGAGGGGCGCGTCCCCGCCCCGACCCGATTCCCGCCCGGCTGCCGCTTCGCCGCGCGCTGCCACAAGCGCCAGGACGCCTGCCGCCGGATCGATCCGGCGCTGCTGGACGTCGAATCCGGCCATCGCGCGGCCTGCATCCTCTACGACGGGGGCCTTCAGGGGCGGACGGTCCGGCCCGAGGAGATCCGAACCCCGCCGGAGCCGAAGAAGCGCGCCGCGCAGGGCGAAGGCTCGGACGTCCTCGTCGAGGTGCAAGACCTGCGGGTCCACTTCCCCGTCCGCAAGGGGATCTTCAAGCGCGTCGTGGCGCACGTCCGGGCGGTCGACGGGGTGGATCTTTCGATTCGGCGCGGCCGGACGCTCGCCCTCGTGGGCGAGTCCGGGTGCGGCAAGACCACGCTCGGCAAGGCCATCCTCCAGCTCATCCGGCCGACGGGCGGCCGCATCCTCGTCGAGGGTTCGGATCTCTGCGGCCTCGACCGCGCCGCGCTCAAGCCCTTCCGCCGCCGGCTCCAGGTCGTCTTCCAGGACCCCTACTCGGCGCTCAATCCCCGGATGATGGTGAGGGAGATCGTGACGGAGGGAATGGCGGCCCACGGGATCGGGGGCGGCCGCCGCGAGCGGGAGGCGATCGCGGCGGAAATCCTGGCGCGCGTCGGCCTCGATCCCGAAATGATGGATCGCTATCCCCACGAGTTCTCCGGCGGCCAGCGCCAGCGGATCGGGATCGCCCGCTGCCTGGCGGTGGGGCCGGCGTTCATCGTCTGCGACGAGGCGACGAGCTCCCTCGACGTCTCCGTCCAGGCCCAGATCCTGAACCTCCTGCAGCGGCTCCAGGCCGAGGAGGGCCTGACCTACCTCTTCATCACGCACAACCTCTCCGTCGTGGAGTATTTCGCCGACGAGGTGGCGGTGATGTACCTCGGACGGATTGTCGAGCGGGGAAAGGCGGAGGAAGTCTTCACGGACCCGCTGCATCCCTACACCCGCGCGCTCCTCGCCGCGATCCCGAGGATCGATCCGGAGACCGGCGTCGAGAAGATCCGGCTCGGCGGCGACGTGCCCTCGCCCGTCCATCCGCCCCCCGGCTGCCATTTCCACCCGCGGTGTCCCATCGCGATCCGGGGGCTGTGCGAGCGGGAGTACCCGCGGCGCTTCGAAACCGGGGGCCGGACCGTCTTCTGCCACGCCGTCGAGCGCTCCGCCGGTAAGATGTCGGCCGGATGACCCTTCTCTCCATCCGCGATCTCCGGACGCAGTTTATGACCGAGGGCGGGCTCGTCCGCGCGGTCGACGGGATCTCGCTCTCCGTCGGGGCGGGGGAGACGGTCGCGGTCGTGGGGGAGTCGGGCTGCGGCAAGAGCGTGACGGCGCTCTCGATCCTGCGCCTCATCGCCTCGCCCCCCGGCCGGATCGCGGGCGGCACCATCGAGTTCGAAGGCCTGGACCTCCTTTCGATGCCCGAGAAGGCGATGCGCCGGATCCGCGGCAAAAAGATCGCGATGGTCTTCCAGGAGCCCCAGACCTCGCTCAATCCCGTCTTCACGGTGGGCTTCCAGGTCGCCGAGCCGCTGCTTCTCCACGAGAAGATTTCGAGACGTGCCGGCCGGGCGCGCGCCATCGAACTGCTGCGGCGCGTCGGGATCGCCGATCCCGAAAGCCGCGTCGACGACTATCCCCACCAGCTCTCCGGGGGGATGAAGCAGCGCGCCATGATCGCCATGGCGCTCGCCTGCAAGCCGTCGCTTCTCATCGCGGACGAGCCCACGACCGCCCTCGACGTGACGGTGCAGTCCCAGATCCTGGCGCTTCTGAAGGATCTCCAGCGCGACCTCGGGATGTCCGTCCTGCTCATCACGCACGATCTCGGGATCGTCGCCGAGGTCGCCGACCGGGTCGCGGTCATGTATGCCGGGCGGATCGTGGAGACGGCGGACGTCCGCGCCCTCTTCGCCTCCCCCCGGCATCCCTACACCGTCGGCCTCTTCGATTCGCTGCCGAGGGTGGGGGAAATCCGCGCGCGGCTTCGCGCGATTCCTGGCCAAGTTCCCGATCCTGCGGCCTTCCCCGAGGGTTGCCGGTTCCACCCGCGTTGCCCGCTCGCGATCGATCGCTGCCGGAGCGAGGTACCGCTTCTCCGCGAGATTTCTCCGGGGCACGCCTCCGCATGCCACCGGGCGGAGGAGGTGAAACGGTGAGCGGCGAACCCCTCCTTTCCGTCCGCGGCCTGAAAAAGCACTTCCTCGTCCGCAGGGGCTTCCTCGGCGCGTCCTCGGCGCGGCTGCGTGCGGTGGACGGGGTGTCGCTCTCCGTGCGGGAGGGCGAGACGCTCGGGCTCGTGGGGGAGTCCGGCTGCGGGAAAACCACGCTGGGCCGCGCGATCCTGCGCCTCCTCCCGCCGACGGCCGGGACGGTCCGGTTCCGGGGGCGCGATCTTTCGGAGTTGTCCGGCTCCGAACTCCGGGCCGTCCGGCGCCGGATGCAGATCGTCTTCCAGGATCCCTACGGCTCGCTCGATCCGAGGATGACGGCCGGGTCCATCGTTGCCGAAGGGCTCGCGATCCACCGGATCGGTTCGAGATCCGAACGCCGCGCCCGCGCGGATGCGCTCCTGGAGCGCGTCGGGATTCCGGCGTCCCACGCGGGCCGGCACCCCCATGAGTTCTCCGGCGGCCAGCGCCAGCGGATCGGAATCGCGCGCGCGCTTGCCCTCGACCCCGAGTTCATCGTCTGCGACGAGCCCGTCTCCGCCCTCGACGTCTCCATCCAGGCCCAGATTCTCAATCTCCTCGCCGACCTGCAGTCCGAGCGCCGCCTCGCCTACCTCTTCATCTCCCACGATCTGCGGGTCGTGGAGCACGTCTCCGAGCGCGTCGCCGTCATGTATCTCGGCCGGATCGTCGAGGAGGCCGGCTCGAAAGACCTCTACGATCGCCCGGGGCATCCCTACACCCGGGCGCTGCTCGCGGCCGTTCCCATTCCCGACCCCGAGCGAAAGCGCGTCCGGATCATCCTGCCCGGCGAGATCCCGAGCCCCATGAACCCGCCCCCGGGCTGCCCCTTCCATCCCCGCTGTTCGATTGCGCGCGATCGCTGCCGGACGGAGGTCCCGATCCTGCGCGCGCCTTCCCCGGGCCGGCGGGTTTCCTGCTTCTTCGCCGAAGACTACGAAGGCGCGCCCGCGGCGGAGGGATAGGGGGGGCTCGTTTTCCGGTATAGTGACCGGCGCTGGAGAGGTGGCTGAGTGGCCGAAAGCGCCGGCTTGCTAAGCCGGTGAGGGGGCAACCCCTCCCAGGGTTCGAATCCCTGCCTCTCCGATAAGATCACAATCCGTGATCTTGGAGAAGGGGGGATAAGTGGCCCGCATCCTGGTCGTCGAGGACGAGCCGGACCTGCAGAAGGTTCTCGACTTCAACCTGAAGAAGGCCGGCCACGCGGTATTTCAGGCGCTCAACGGCGAGGAGGGCCTCCGGATCGCTCGCGCCCGGAAGCCGGACCTCGTCTTGCTGGACCTCATGCTTCCCGATATTTCCGGCACGGAGGTGTGCCGGCGCCTCAAGGAGGATCCGGAGACTCGCGCCATCCCGGTGCTCATCCTCACCGCGAAGGGCGAGGAGGTGGACCGCGTCGTGGGCTTCGAGCTCGGGGCCGACGACTACGTCGTGAAGCCCTTCAGCGTCCGGGAACTTTTGCTGCGGATCCAGGCGATCCTGAAGCGCGTCCGCGGGGAATCGTCGCCCGGGGACGTTTCCGAGTTCGGGCGCCTGCGCTTCGATCGCGGCGCGTACCGCGCCTGGGTGGACGGCCGCGAGGTCGCCCTCACGACGCTGGAGTTTCGGCTGCTCGCGCTTCTCCACGATCGGAAGAACCGCGTCCAGACGCGAGACGCGCTCTTGAGCGAGGTCTGGGGGGTTTCGGCCGAGATCGAAACCCGCACGGTGGACACGCACGTGAAGCGCCTGCGCGAGAAGCTCGGGGCCGCGGGCGACTACGTCGAGACCGTCCGGGGGGTGGGCTACCGGTTCGCGGAATCGCCGGCGCGGAGACGGACGTGAATTCCGTGTTCCCGGAGAATCCCCTCCTTTCCGCCCACGCCTTGTTCATCGCCCTTGCCCTGTTCGTCGCCTCCGCCCTCCTCGCCCTGGTTGCTTTCCTTTCGTGGTCCCGGACACGGCGCCGCTCGCGCGACCTCGCCGTCGTCGCCCGGGAGATGGCCGTCGATGCCGGGACGGTTTCGCCGCCCCCGGGCCTAGACGGGCTTTCCGGGATCGAGGGCGCGTTGGGCGATCTCGCCGCGGCCATCCGGTCGCTGAAGGCCGGGCGGGATTTCGCCGAGGGGGTCCTCGACGGGATGCGGGAGGGAATCCTGCTCTTGGATCCGGACGGCCGGGTCCTGCGGATGAATCTCGCCTTCCGGGAGATGTCGCTCTCGGGTGCGTCGGCCGTGGGTCGGCCCTTCGGCGAGGCCATCCGCCACGCGGATCTCGCGGCCTTCCTGTCGCGCGCCCGCCTCGCGCCGGAGCCTTCCGCCGAGGAGATCGAGTGCGTTGGCCTGAAGCCCCAGCGCCTCCTTGTCCGCGCCTCCCGGCTTTCGGGCCCGTTTCCTGGCTTCCTCGCGGTCTTCACGGACGTGACGGAGCTGCGCCGCCTCGAGACGGTCCGGCGGGATTTCGTCGCCAACGTCTCCCACGAGCTGCGGACCCCCGTGACCGCCATCCGTTCCGCCGTCGAGACGCTGACGACGGGGGCCGCGGCGGATCCGGAGGCGTCCGCCCAGTTCTTCGAGATTCTCGAGCGCAACGCCGGGCGGCTCGATCGGCTGCTCAAGGATCTCCTCGACCTTGCGCGGATCGAATCCAAGGCCTTCCAGCCGCGCCTCCAGGATTTCGAACTGGGTTCCGCTGCGGCCCAGGCCGTCGAGCGCTTCCGGGCGGCCGCCGAAAAGAAGCGCATCCGCCTCTTCTCGGCGGTTCCCGAGACCGGACTTGCAGTCCGGGCGGATCCGGGCGCGCTGGATCAGATCCTGGACAACCTTATCGACAATGCCATCAAGTACGGCGCCGAGGGCGGCGAGGTCTCCGTGCGGGCCTCTTCCGAGCGGGAGAAGGTCCGCGTCCTCGTGAAGGACGCCGGGGCCGGCATCGAGGAGAGGCACTTGCCTCGGCTCTTCGAGCGCTTCTATCGCGTGGACGCGGGGCGTTCCCGGGCCGCGGGCGGGACGGGGTTGGGGCTTTCCATCGTGAAGCACCTCGCCGAGGCGATGGGCGGCGACGTCGGCGTCGAGAGCGAGCCCGGCGTGGGCTCGATCTTCTCCTTCCGCCTGCCCCGCTCGAAGGCCTGATCGCGCCGGCAAAACGTTGCCGGGAAGTTCCCCGGCTGTCACCGGAATGCCACGGGGATCTCCTAGAAATGGAGTGGAAGGAAAAGAGAAACGGCATGCGAAAGGAATCGCAACCATGGACATCCCGCTCTTCGCCGTCTTCCTGATCGCCGTCGCGCTCGTCTTCGACTACATCAACGGCTTCCATGACGCCGCGAATTCGATCGCGACGGTCGTCTCGACCCGGGTGCTCTCGCCCGGGAAGGCCGTCGTCTGGGCGGCCCTCTGCAACTTCATCGCGTTCCTGATCTTCGGCGTCGGCGTCGCGAAGACGGTTGGCAAGGGACTGGTGGACCTTTCGATCCTCGCGCCCGTCTTGAGCCACGTGATCCTCGCCGGGCTCGTCGGCGCAATCGCCTGGGACCTCATCACCTGGCATCTGGGCCTGCCTTCGTCCTCCTCGCACGCCCTCATGGGCGGCTACGGGGGCGCGGCCGTCGCCGCCGCGGGGTTCGACGCCGTCCTCTGGCAGGGATGGGTCAGGCCCGTCGCTTTCATCGTGCTGGCCCCGATGCTGGGGATGCTGATGGGATTCCTTCTGATGCTGGCCGTCACCTGGGTCTGCCGGCGCGCCCGTCCTTCCCGGGTGGATCGGCATTTCCGGATCCTCCAGCTGGTCTCCTCCGGCCTCTACAGCCTCGGCCACGGCGGAAACGACGCCCAGAAGACGATGGGCATCGTTGTCGGCATCCTCGTTGCGTACGGCCTTGCCGGAAAGGAAGCGTTCGAGATTCCCCTGTGGGTCGTTCTCTCCTGCCACGCCGCGATCGCGCTAGGCACCCTCTCGGGCGGCTGGCGGATCGTGAAGACGATGGGGATGCGGATCACGCACCTGCGGCCCGTGGACGGCTTCGCGGCCGAAACCTCCGGCGCGGCGACGCTTTTTCTTGCCACGGCGCTCAACATCCCCGTCTCCACGACGCACACGATCACGGGCTCGATCGTCGGCGTCGGCGCGCTCAAGCGTTTCTCGGCGGTCCGCTGGGGTGTCGCGGCCCGGATCGTCTGGGCCTGGGTTCTCACGATCCCCGCCTCCGCCGGCATCGCGTGGCTCGCCTTCCGGGTGATCCGGTAGGGGGACGCTTCGATGAACGACGTGCAATTCCCGTCCTTGCCGAAGCGCGCCTGCGGCCGTACGCTTCGGCCCTTCGGAAGAATGGCCGTGAAGATGAAGGAGACATATGAGACTTGACCACTGGATCCAGAAACTCCTGCCCAAAGACGACAAGTTCCTCGCCCTCTTTGAACAGTCCGCGGTGAACCTCGTCGAGGCCTGCAAGGTCCTGAAGAACGTCCTGGAGGCCCCGTCGGAGGAGATCCGCCATCAGCACGCGAAGACCCTGAAGGACATCGAGCACAAGGGCGACGAGATCACCCACGAGATTTTCAAGGACCTTTCGACGACGTTCATCACGCCCTTCGATCGCGAGGACATCGGGCGGCTCGCCTCGTCGCTCGACGAGATCCTCGATCTCATGGATCAGGCCGCGACCTGCATCGTGCTCTATCCGATCAACACGTTCGGGGACGCCGTCCACTTCCTTGCGGACATCATCGAGAAATCGGTCTCGGAGTTGCGACGGGCCCTGCCGCTGCTGCACAATTTCCGGAAGAACGTCGAGCCTCTCCGGGAGGCCTGCGTTCGGATCAACGCCTACGAGAACCAGGCGGACAACGTCTTCCACCGGGCGATCGCGAGATTGTTCCAGGAAGAGAAGGACCCCATCAACCTTATCAAGACGAAGGAACTGCTCGCGATGCTCGAGTCGGCGACGGACTCCTGCGAGGATGCCGCGGTCCTCATCGAGAACGTCCTCCTGAAGCACGCCTAGGCGATGGAAAGCAGCACCTTCTTCCTCGTTGCGCTGGTCGCGCTGGCTCTCGCCTTCGATTACGTCAACGGCTTCCACGACTCCGCAAACTCGATCGCGACGGTCGTCTCGACCCGGGTGCTCTCCCCCGGGAAGGCCGTCCTCTGGGCGGCATTCTGCAATTTCATCGCGTTCCTGATCTTCGGGGTCGGCGTCGCGAAGACGGTTGGCAAGGATCTCGTGGACCTGGCGATGCTGAAGCCCGTCCTGTCGCAGGTCATCCTGTCCGGCCTCGCGGGTGCGATCGCCTGGGATCTCATCACCTGGTACATGGGCCTGCCGACGTCCTCCTCGCATGCGCTTATGGGGGGATATGGCGGGGCCGCCGTCGCGGCGATGGGAGGATTCGGCGCCATCCGATGGGAGGGATGGGTGACGCCCGTCCTGTTCATCGTGTTCGCTCCGCTCATCGGTCTCATCATGGGTTTCATCCTCATGATGACCGTCACCTGGATTTGCAGGCGGCTCCGTCCCGCGCAGGTGGACCGCCATTTCCGGAAGCTGCAGTTGCTCTCCTCGGGCCTCTACAGCTTGGGCCACGGATCGAACGATGCACAGAAGACGGCCGGGATCATCACGGGCGTGCTCGTCGCCTACAACATCATCGACGCCAAGGCCTTCGAGCCGCCGATGTGGGTCATCCTTTCCTGCTACGGGGCGATCGCGCTCGGAACGCTTGCCGGCGGCTGGCGGATCGTGAAGACCATGGGCATGCGGATCACGGACCTTCGGCCGGTGGACGGCTTCGCCGCCGAGACCGCGGGTGCGATGACGTTGTATCTTGCGACGGCCCTTCACATCCCCGTCTCTACGACCCATACCATTACGGGATCGATCGTGGGGGTCGGCTCGATCAAGCGCTTCTCCGCCGTCCGGTGGGGCGTCGCGGCCCGGATCGTCTGGGCCTGGGTTCTCACGATCCCCGCTTCCGCCGGGATCGCCTGGCTTACCTTCCGGATGATCCAGCCGCGCTGACGCGCGCCGCCTACTCCCACTCGATCGTGCCCGGCGGCTTGCTGGTCACGTCGTAGACGACGCGGTTGATGCCGCGGACTTCGTTGACGATGCGGTTAGAGATTCGGGACAGGAGCGCATGGGGGAGGTCCACCCCGTCC
>CAYHQZ010000178.1:0-8657 GCA_964358555.1 uncultured Planctomycetia bacterium | reverse complement strand
TCGAGGCTCGTGCGCCGCCTCTCCCCGGACCTCGTCCACGCCCACACCCCGCACGCCCACACCCTCGCGGCCCTCGCCGTTCGGCTGGCCGGCCGGCCCCGCCGGCCGCTCGTCGTCACCCGCCGGGTGGACTTCAGCATCCGCCGGCACGCGGGCTTCCTGAAGGGCTGGAAATACGGCCGCGCGGCGGACCGGATCGTCGCGATTTCCGAGGCCATCCGCCGCGTCCTCGTGTCCGACGGCGTCGCCGCCGACCGAATCTCGGTCGTGCCGAGCGGAATCGATCCCGCCCGGCTCGCGGGCGCGAACCCGTCGGGCCTGCGCGCGGAGTTCGGGATCCCCGACAGCGGCCTCGTCGTGGGCACGGTCGCGCACTTCGCGGACCACAAGGACCACGCGACGCTCGCCGCTGCCATCCCGCTCGTGCTTGCGCGCGAGCCGCGGGCGATCTTTCTGCTCGTGGGCGACGGCGAGCTGAAGCCCGACATCGAGCGGCGCGTCCGCGCCCTCGAGGTGGACCGATCCGTCCGGTTCTCGGGCTTCCGAACGGACATCCCCTCCATCCTCTCCTTCCTCGACGTCCTCGCCGTGCCCTCGAAGGAGGAGGGCCTCTGCACCACGATCCTCGACGCCCTCGCCCTGGGAAGGCCCGTCGCCGCCACGACCGCGGGCGGGATCCCGGAAATCATCGAGCACGGCGTCCAGGGCCTGCTCTCCCCCCCGCGCGACGCCGAGGCGCTGGCCGCGAACATCGTTTCGATCCTCGCCGACCCCGCCCGCGCCCGCGCCATGGGAGAGGCCGGCCGCGCGCGCGTCCTGGAGCGCTTCAGCGTGGATCGGATGGTGGAGGGAAATCTCGAGGTCTACCGGCAGGTCCTTGGCAGTTGACCATTTCAAATGACCGTTTTAGAATGCGGACAGGAGCCGATCCAATGCACGCCATGGCGATCAGCGAGTTCAAGACCCACGCCCTGCGGGTGCTGGGCCGGGTGGAGGAAACCCGCGAGCCGGTCCTGATCACCCGGCGCGGGAAACCCGTTGCGAAGGTCGTGCCGTACCGCCCGGAGGGGAAAAAGCCCGTCCCGGGCGCGCTCGCCCACACGCTTCTCCACGAAGGCGACATCCTCTCGCCGCTCGGCGAGGCGTGGGACGCCGACAAGTGAAGACCCTGCTCGACACCCACGCCTGGATCTGGTGGCACCTCCGGCCGGAGCGGCTTTCGAAGCGTGCGCACGATCTCATCCGCAACGCCAGCCCCGGCGACGAACTCCTGCTCTCCGCCATCTCGCCCTGGGAGTTCTCGAAGCTCGTCGCGAAGGGCCGACTCAAGGTCTCGATGGAGACGATGGAATGGATCCGCCGCGCCCTCGCGATGCCGGCGCTCCGTCTCGTCCCCCTCACGCCGGACATCGCGTACCAGTCCACGATCCTGCCCGCCCCCTTCCACGCCGACCCGGCGGACCAGATCATCGTGGCGACCGCCCGCGAGGAAGGCGCGGCCGTCCTCACGAAGGACGAGCACATCCTCGGCTACAAGCACGTCCGGGCGATCTGGTAAAGCCGCGGGGGCTCAATCCACTTCGGTGACCTCGGGGTCGTTCACGTCCCGCCCGACGACGACCCGGGTGCGGCCGTTGTCGTTTGCGATCGCGATTTCCCATTCCTGCATCGCCCCGGCGCCGATGAGCATCTCCCGGCGCAAATCGGGCGAGAGGAAGGCGGGGATGCGAATCGTCTTGCCGCAGAGGGTGACCTCGAGGATGGTCTCGCTCACGACCTGCAGCGTCCCGTCCCTTCCCGCGGTTCCGAGGCGCATCGGGACGCGCACCGGGAAGCGGGCGGCCTGGGGAGGGAGCATGCTCTCCCGGACGATCGTGTAGAAGGATCCGGAGTCCACCAGCGCCTGCACCGTCACCCTCGCGCCGTCCGGCGTCGCGAGAACGGCCTCGACGATGGGCTTGCTCATGAAGGGCATTGTACCGCTCCCCCGGCGAACAGGCGCCGGGCCTTCGGGCGGGATGGAGCCCATGAAACCAGGCGGGGGCGTTCGGCTCTCGCCTACCAGCCCCCTCCCGGCCCTACGGTGCAGATTCGGCCGCTCTCGTCCCGTCCGGGGACCTGGGCGGCGCAGGAGCGAAGCCAGGACTTCCGAAGCCGCGCCCGCACGGTCCTTGATCCGGTAGAAGTGCGGAGGCTCGGAACTATCGCGGTGCCGGATCAGGAGGCATGCCGCGCGACGCGCATGTAGGAACGCAGCACGGCGTTCATCCGGGTCTGGTAGCCGTGTCCCGTGCCGCGAAACCAGTCCAGGACGTCTTGGTCCAGGCGGATGTTGATGCTCGCCTTCTTCTGCGGCATCCGAACCTGCGCCTTCTTCCAGAAATCCGCATCCAGGCGGGGAATCTCCGAAAAATCGATTCCCTCGTCGGAATCCCGCGCGAGGAACTTCCAGTCAGTGCCCGATTTCTTCCTTGAAACGTTCGCGTTCATGCCTTGTCGCTTTCCGGGCGGAGATGATTCGGATCGCGTCGTTGCCCTTCTCGACGAACACGACCACCGCGATGGATTCCCGGAGCCAGCCGATGCCCATCATCCGGTCCTCCCCGTAGTCCCGCCGCGCATCCAGCCGGACCACCATCGGCCCGTCGAACATGGACGGAACGTCGGCGAAATCGATCCTTCGCTTCCGGATGTTGGCGTGATTCTTGCCCTCGTCCCATTCAAACCTCACGCCTGCATCGTAGCTACTTTACGTAGTTACGTCCACTGCGTTTCTCCAGGCACGAAATCCAACGCCGCGAGAAGACCGATTTCCACCCCGCACCCACGGCAAGGAACGCCCCCCTACCTCGCCGCCCGCCGTCCGAGGATGCGGGCGAGCGCGCGGTCCCAGGGCTCGGAGGTGGGGACGCGGGCGTAGTCGATGGAGCGGAACCGGCAGCCGCTCTGGATCTCGCGGACGAACGATTCGTAGCGCTCGCGGTATTCCTTCCGGACGCGCTGGGGCTCGGTGAAGACTTCCGCGTCCGCGGGCTCGAGGCCCTCGAAACGCGTCCAGCCGTTGAACGGCAGGTCCTCCTCGTCGGGATGCACGACGTGCAGGACGAGGACGTCGTGGTGGCGGAACCGAAAGTGCGCAAGGCCCGACAGCAGCTCCTTCGGCTCGTCGAAGAGATCGGAAATGAGCACGAGCAGGCCGCGGCGCTTGAAGCGCTCGGAGAGCAGGTGCAGCGAGCCCGCGATCCCGGTGTCGGCGCCGGGGTTCGTCTCGCCGAGGACGCTCGTGACGGCCCGGAACGTCCGCGCGCCGCCCCGGGGCGGGAAGACCCGCCGCAACTTGTCGTCGAAGACGGCCAGGCCCACGGCGTCCCGCTGCATCAGGAGCAGGTAGGAGAAGGCCGCCGCCAGCACCTTCGCGTAGCGCAGCTTGTTTTGATCGCCCTCGCCGTAGTCCATGGAGCCCGAAGCGTCGACGGCGAGGAGGCAGCGGAGGTCCGTCTCCTCCTCGTATTTCTTGATATAGGCGCGGTCGGACTTGGCGAGCATCTTCCAGTCGAGCCGCCGCAAATCGTCGCCGGGGACGTAGCCGCGGTGCTCGGCAAATTCGACGCTCGCCCCGTGGAAGGGGCTGCGGTGCAGGCCCGCCATGATCCCCTCGACGACGCCCTTCGCGACGATCTCGAGGTTTTTCACCCGCGCGATCTTCTTCGGGTCGAGCAGCGGCAGCGGCCTCACGGCAGCCCCCATCGCTTGCGCAGCGACCATTCGAGGGTGAGCAGGAGCGCGACGAGAAGGAAGAAGGACGGGGTGTCCCAGAGGTCCACGCCCGTCGTGATCGTGCGGCGGCGCGGAGGGACGTCGAGGAGATCGGAAAGGACCTTCGCGTCGGAGAGATCGAGCGCCGCCCCTCCGGAGGCCTCCGCGATCCGCCGCATCGCGGAGGCGTCGAGCGAGAGCGAGAGGCGCTCCTCGGAAGAAGCGTCGTCCACGGCGAAGGCGGTCGCGGCATCGGACCCGAAGGCGACGTCGAGGCGGGCCTTGTACTCGCCGGAGGCGAGCCCCTCCGCCCGCCCGCGATAAAGCCCGCCGCGGTTCGGGACCTCGAGGAGCGCCACCCGCCTCGGCTTGTCGGCGCCGCGGGAGAGGATCGCGACGGGCGAGCCGCCCTCGAAGGGCGTCCGGTCGGGATTCTTCAGCCGCGCTTCCAATACGACCGTCTCGCCCGGGCCGTAGCGGTCCCGGTCGCTGCGGAGCGACGAAAGATCGGATCCTGCGTCCGAGCCCACGGCCCATCGCAGGACCTGCCCCCAGAAGCGGTGGTGGTAGCGATCGCCGATCCGCAGCCGCCAGCGCCACGTCTCGTCGGTCCCGACGTAGAGGACCCGCCCGAGCCCGTAGCGCTGGGAGACCAGCAGCGGGAAGGGCGCGCCCGTCGCCGTCACGCCCTCCGCGAGGACCTCGGCGCCCGGCTTCGCGCGCTCCGGCGGGGCCGCCCAGAAGAGCGGCGGCAGGAGCAACCAGGTCTCGGCGTCGTGGGCGGGGTGGCGCGCGATCCGCAGCAGCGGCGAGTCGGCTGCTCGCTCGGCGGGCCGCACGGTGAATCCCGCGCGGAACCGCTCGCGCACGGTCGCCGGGTCCGGGTCCGTCGGCGGCAGGACAACCGGCAGCATCCCCTCCAGGGGCGTGCCCCGCCAGGCGGCCGGCATGAACGACTCCCCCGCCGTCACGACGAGCCCCCCGCCCTTTTCCGCGACGAAGGACTTCAGGGCCTCTTGGTCCTTCGGCGTGAAGTAGCGCGGGTCCGCATCGCCCAGGAACACCGCGTCGTAGGCCTGCCAGCCGGAGGTCCCTTCGGGAAGCATCCCTTCCAGGGGGCCGTGGATCGTCGCGGGGTCGGGGTAGCGGAAGAACAGGACCCGGTTCGCCGAGACCCGCTCGTCGCGGTAGAAGAGGCGCTCGAGATAGCGGTATTCCCAGCGCGGCCGCGTCTCGATGACAAGGACGCGGATTTTCCCGTCGTCCACCTTGATCGTCGCGTCGCGCCCGTTGTTGTCCGCGTCCGCCTCGCCCGGCTGGACGGGGACCGAGACCTTGAAGGCGTGGACCCCCTTCGGGCCCGGGTCGAAGGAGAACGAGAACTTCTCCGTCCGGCCGCCGCCCGCGAGGACGACGTCCTCGGCGTGGACGACCCGGCCGCCCTCCTGCACGGAAATCCGGACGGGCAGGTCGCGAACGCCCTCGGCCGAGATCCGGACCTCGACGTCGGCCTTCTCCTTCTCGAAGACCGACCGGGGGGCCGACACCGCGGCGATCGCCACGTCCTTCGGGGGATGAAGCGTCCCCAGCCCCACGCAATAGACCGGCACGCCGGAAGCGCCCAGCCGGGCCGCGGCCTCCGCGGGATCGGCTCCGCGGTTGTTCCGGAAATCGGAGAGGAGTACCACGGCGCCGAGGGGCGCGCCTCCCGCCGAGCGGGTCGCCTCCGCGAGGAAGCCGGAAAGATCCGTCGAGGGCGACAGCGTCCCCGGATCGCCCGGCGGCAGGACCTGGAGTTCGTGCCGCTCGCGCAGGGCCGGCAGGGCCGCGTCCACGATGCTTCGCGCCGCGTCGATCCGCCGCATGGCGCCGGCGCGATCCGCGGCGGAGGCCGTCCCCTCCGCGCGAACGACGGCCGCGGCACGGGCCTCGCGCCAGGCGGAGAGCGCCCGCTCGGCCTCGGCCCTCGCACCCTCGAGCGCGCGGGCCGGATCGGGCCCGGGGGGGGCGGGGGCGGACGGCTCGATCGGGGAGAGCGCCTCCTCCATCGCCCTTTTTGCCGCCGACAGCGCGCGCAGCGCCTTCACGGCGGCCGCCTCCGGCTCCTTCGCGGAGGGCGGGAAAAACCCGAGGGCCTGCGCCCACCCGAGCCGTTCGTCGGCCGGGGCCTCCCGGTCCTGGAATCCCATGCTCGCGGAGCGGTCCAGGACGAAGACGATTCGCGCCCGCTCGGTCTCCGTGCGCCGCTCCTCGTAGAGCGGCTCGGCGAACGCCCCGAAGACGAGCAGCAGCGCCAGCGCGCGCAAGAGCGCGAGCAGGGCCGCCCCGCGCCCGGGCGCCATCTTCCGTTCGGGCCCGGAGAGCCGGCCGAGCAGAAAGACCCCGACGATCGCGGCCGCCAGGATCCCGACCAGCGGCCCGCCGGCGAAACGAAGCGACGCCCCCTGCGCCTCCCCCGACGGCCAGAAGGGCGCGAAGACCACCAGCAGGACCGAGACGACCGAGACGGCCGCGATCGCCCGGAGGGCCGCGCCGCCCCGGCGCGCCGTCGCGAGACCCGAGCTCTCCCACCGCCCGGCCGCCACGCGCGATTCCGTCCGCCCCCCGGCAGGCCGCCGCATCGAGATCCGCTTCGACAGCCACGCTTCGAGGAACAGCAGGCCGACGAGGATCGCGAGCAGCGCCTTCCAGATTTCCCGCCCCTCCCCCGGCAGGGGCGCGGCCTGCGGCGAGAGGAACCGGATCGGGAACGCCTTCGCGATTGCGTCCCGCTCGGCCGCCCCGATCGGCGCGAGGTCCGGCTCGCGGGGGTCGGGATTCACGGCGATTGCGCGGGCCGCGATTCCCGGAAGGCCCTCGATCCGGTGCAGGCCCGCGGCGGCCGTGGGGGGCGAATCGGCCGCGAACCCCCGCCCGACGCCAAGGTCCCGGATCGCCATCCGGACGCGCCGTCCGGCGGGCTCGACGAGTTCGGGAGCCTTCGCCGGCCGCTCGCGCAAATAGATCGAGACCGGCGTCCCCGCGACGGCCTCAATCGATCCCCCCTCGGGCTCCGAAAGCCGCCCGAGCAGGTGCAGCGCAAGGGGCACGAACGACGGATGCACCGGCAGGTCGCTCTCGCGCGCGTTCGGGGCGAACGAGCAGGCGAGGACCCGCCCGCGACCGAACTTCCCCTCGGCGATCCAGGTTTCCTTCGAGGCGAGGCGGGCCGCGACGGAGGCCTCCCCGGCGGAAGGCACCTCCAGCCGCCAGGCCCGATCGATCTCCACCGTCGCAAGATCGGCCAGGCTCGCCCGGTCGAGCCCCGCAAGAAGGGGATGCTCGGATCGCTCTCCTGCGGGCGACAGGCGCGACGCGCGGGCGCCGGGGCGCGAAGAAGGCAGCGCGACTGCGCCGGCGATCCGGGCGGGCAGGAGGGCGTTGCGCTGGGGCGGGGCCAGGCGATTCCAGGCGGCCGGATCCGCGCGGTCCCCAAGGAGGACAAGCAGCCCCCCGCCCTTCTGGACGAACGCCGAAATCCTTCGCGCGTCCGAAACCTCGAGGGACCGGACGTTCGCGAGGACGACGACGGCGGCGTCCTTGAGAACCTCGTCGTCGATGCCTCCCGCCGCGACGGTCCGGATCGCGACGAGGGGCTTGCCGCCCTTCTCCGGGTCCGCCCCGATGGCGGCGGCGAGGAAGTCGGCTTCGCCCGCCATGGCCTCCGGCGAAGGACAACCGTCCACGATCACGACGGGCAGGCGCTCGAGCACGCGCACCACCGACAGCCTGCGATCGTCGAACGGGAGGTCGTCGGACGGAATCGAGGCCTCCAGGACGTGCTCCCCCGGCCGGTCGAACCGGACCCGGAATTCCATATCGCGGCTCTCGCCCGCGCGCAGGTCCGTCTCCTCGCGCCCGCGGGGCTTTCCGTCGGACTTGAGCGACACCGCAAGCCCCCTTCGGTCCGTCGAGCCGCGGTTCCGGAGGCGCACCCGGACCGTAACGGCCTCGCCGACGCCGACGAGCGGCCGGCCCATCTCGAGCGCATCCACGGAAACGTCGTCCGCCTCGGGGGCGCCCGCGTCGAAGGCGAAGAAGGCCATCTCGCGCGACGCATCCTTTTCGCGCATCGCGCGGCCGAAGGCCTCCCAGGCGGCCGCCTCGTCGGGCCGCCACGTCAGGCGCTGGGCATCCGCGAGAACGAAGACGCGCCGGGGCTTCGGCAGGTTCGAGTCCTTCAGGAACGCCGCCGCCGCCGCGATCGAGGATCGGGCGTCCGATCGGCCGGCCCCCGGAACGGCCTGTTCGATCACCTTCCGCGCGGCGTCGGGGTCGTAGAGGACGCCGTCATGCAATGGCCGGATCCCGCTATCCCCCATCGCGAAGATCGCGATCGCCTCCCCGAGCGGGAGATTCGAGAGGATCGCCTTCGCGCGCTCCCGGATCCGCCGCATCGGCCCCCCGGCCGCGATGGCCCCCTTGGCCCCGGCGCTGCCCGAGAGATCCAGGAGCAGAACCGCCGAGCCCTTCGAGTCCGTCCCCATGATCGCCGCCAGCGTCGTGGACTCCGGCCTCGCCAGCGCGAACGCAAGGAGCGCGAGGGAAATCATCCGGACGGCCATCAGGAGCGCGTGAAGCAGCCGAAGCCTGCTCGTGCTTTCCACCACGGCGGATCGCAAAAAGCGCATCGCCCCCCACCGGATCACCTTGTATCGCCGGCGGTTCAGGAGATGCACCACCACCGGGATCGCCGCCGCGGCGGCGAACGCGAGCATCGCGGGGGCTAGGAAGGTCATTTCTCGGGCAGGTTATTTTAAAGGACGCTCCCGCGGGCGAAGGGTTTATCGCTTCACGACGAGGGACGAGGCTTCCGGCGGAAGAACCAGCGCGCCAACGCGAACGCCCCGATGGCGGGGAGG
>CAYHQZ010000177.1:0-8791 GCA_964358555.1 uncultured Planctomycetia bacterium | reverse complement strand
TGCTCGAGGACGCGATCGCGATCTCTTCGCCGCTCCTTGCGGACGGCCGGATCTACGTGGGCCTCGCGCGGCCGCGCGGGGACGCCGAGCACGTCCTCGCCTGCCTCTCGGCCCGGACGGGCGAGGTCCTCTGGAGCACGCGGCTCGCCACGTCGGGACCGTTCCGCCACCTCGGCGAGGCGTTCGTCCCCTCCCCGCCCGTCCTGTCAGGCGGGCGGGTCTATCTGCTGACGAACGCCGGGGCCATCGGCTGCGCGGACGCCCGCACGGGCCGGGCCCTCTGGTGCGCGACCTACAAGAGCGTCCCCGACGGCGCCAAGCGCCGGGAGGTCGTCGAGAACCGCCGCGCGACGGACCCGCCGGTCGCGAGCGCGGGCCGGATCGTCGCCCTGCCGAGGGACGCCGACGAGCTCTGCGCCTGGAACGCCGCCACGGGCGAGACGCTGTGGTCCGTCCCGCGCGAGCGCGACCGGAGCCTCCTCGGGATCGCCGGAGGCTTCCTCGTCACGGCGGGCGAGCGCGTCCGCGCCCTCGATCCGGAGACGGGAATCGCGAAATCCGAGACGATCCTCCCCGCCCCCGCGGAGGCGGCGGGAGCGCTCGCGGGCGAATCGGCGCTCGTCCCGACGGCCGCGGGAATCGTCCGGGTTTCCGTCCGGGACGCCCGGGTCCTCGAGACGACCACCTGGGACGGCGACGGCCCGGGGAACCTCTCGATCGCCGCAGGATTGCTCTTCGTGGCGACCGGGGATGCGATTCACGCGCGAGAGAATTGGCCCGGGACGGTCCGCCGGCTTTCCGGGCCCGGATCCGCCTTCGAGCGGGGCCGCCTCCTCGTCCGCCGCGGGGCAACCGCGGAAGGACGCAAGGCCCTCGAGCAGGCCCGGATCGAAGCCTCCGGCCCCGACGAGCAGGCGAAGGTCGAATCGGAAATCCGCCGCGCGGACCTCGAGGCGGGACGGACCGCCCTCGCCGCCGGCCGCTGCCTCGAGGCCGCGGCCGCGTTCCAATCGGCTCTCGCGCTCGCGGAGGCCCCCGAATCGCGCCAGCGGATCCTGCTTAATCTCGCCGACGCCCTCGCCGCCGCGGGCAACGCCGCCGGATCGGTCGCCGCTCTCCAGGACGCCCTCGACGGGCCCGAGGGGGAAACCCGGGAGCGCGCCGTCGCGCGGATGACGCGGCGGCTCCGGGAAGCGAAGGCTTCCGCCTACGCCCCTATCGAAGCGAAGGCCGCCGCCCGCCGCAAGGCTCTCGCAAAAGAGAGATCCCCCGAGGCCCTCCTCGAAGTCGCGCGCGCCTACCCGCATTCGTCGGCCGCCCGGGAGGCCGTCCTCGACGCCGCCCGACGACTCCTCGAATCCGATCGCGCGGAAGACGCGCTGCGAATGCTGGAGGAAGCCGTCGCACTGATCCCGGGAGGCGAGGCCGACCCCGCGATCGCAGCGCGCCGGATCGAGGCCGCGATCCAGGCCGGCATCCCGGCGCTGGCGCGCGCGCCCCTGCGTTCGCTTGCCTCCGTCCCGCCGGAAACGCGCGTCCCCTGGAAGAAGGGCGAGGCGAATGCTGCGGAGGCCGTCGAGGCCGCACGGGCGTTGCTCTCGATGCGCCTCGACGACTTCGACTTCGGAAACGCCGAATCGATCCGGGAGGCCGCCCGGACGGAGGTCATGATCCCCAACGGCCTGCGCGAGGACGGCGCAGGAGACAGGGTGTTCGTCCCCGCCGAGGGCGAGCCCGAAGCGCCTCCCGCCCTCTTCCTCGTCCGCGAGGAATCCCCGGGCGAGGGCGCGTCCGCGACGATTTCGAGAATCGATCTCGACGGCGGAGATCCCGTCTTCCGCCGGGAGATCGGCCCCTGGCGCGGCCGGGGAATCCTCGGCCGGGACGCCCTCTATCTCTGGGAGGGCTCGGAAGTCCTCGCACTGGATCTGCGGACGGGCGAGCCCCGATGGAAGGCCTCTCTCCAGGCGGCCCGCCCCCCCGCCGAGGCGGGCGCCCCCCTGCGCTTCGCGCGCGTCCGGGACCGCAAGGGCGGCATCCGGGCGCTCGCGATCGTCCACGGCGTCCTCGTCGCGGCCGGCGAGGATCGAGAGGCGGCCGGCATCGATCCCGCCGGCGGCCGGATCCTGTGGCGAAAGCCGCTGCCCGCGGGCCTCCATCCGCGAATCCTGCGCGGCCCCGGCGGCGCGGCGGCGTTTTTGCTCGAGGACCGCCCCGTGATCGTCGGATTGCGCGCCGCCGACGGAGCGCAATCCTTCGAGCAGCGCCTCCGGGAGGGAGACGCGCGATTGACGGACGCCGCCTTGATTCCGGGAGATCGGGACGGGGCCGTCGCGCTGCTCTACGGCAGCCGCCGCCTCATGGCCGCCGTCCCCGGCGCCAAGGGCCCCCGCTTCGACGTCGAGCTGCCGGCGTTCGCCGAGCGGATCCTGGCCGCGCCCGGCCGGATCGTCCCCGTGCCATCGGCGATGGACGCGAAAGCCCCGAAGGCGCAGGCGTTCGACGCCGCGACGGGCGCCCTCGCCTGGGAATCGACGATCCCCACCCTGCCGGCCGCGCGGCTCCTCGTGAACCGCACGGCCCTCTTCATCCTCCAGGACGCCTGGGGCAACTCCCCGGCCCGGATCCGGGCGGTGCGCCTCGACGACGGCCGCGATCGATTCCACGTCTCGAACAGCCGCTTCGATCGCGTCGCCTCGTCCGCCCTCGTCTCCGAGCGCCACCTCGTCCTCGCGGCGCCCCGGGCGACCGAGGCCTGGGTCCTCGACGCCCGGACCGGCAAGGTGCGCCGCCGGATCGAGCCCCCGCGGGGCGTGCCCCTGGAATCCGCGCGCGCCGTGGAGGACCGCCTTCTGCTCTCGACCCCGCGGACCACGCTGATCCTGAAGAGCATCCCCGAGGACCGCGCCTCCGCCCGCCGGATCGCGCGCGAGGAGGATCGCCGGGCCTCCCCCGGGCCCGACGCCGACCGGCGCCTCTCGGAAGCCTTCGCCCTCGAGGGCCGCCCGCAGGAGGCGCTCGAGGCGCTGCGGCCGATCCTCGCGCGCGCAAATCTTCCGGAGACGGAAACGGATCGGATCCGGGCGCGCGTCCAGGGCCTCCGGGAGCGCGCGATCACGCCGGTCTTCGAGGACCCCGGCGTCCCCGACGCCGCGCGCCCGCGCGCCCGACAGCGCACCGCCGTCTACCCGGCCGTCCGGTTCGCGAAACCCCCGTCCATCGACGGGGTCCTCTCGGAGGCCTGGCCCGAGCCGCTCTCGATCCGGCTGACGGACCAGAGCGGCCTCGAACGGATCCACCTCCCCGGCATCCCGCCCGTCCCCTGGCACGGCCCCGCGGATCTCTCGGCGAAGATCTATTTTGCCTGGGACGACCGCGCCCTCTACTTTGCCGTCGACGTCGACGACGAGCGCCACGAGCTCTACGCGCACGAAGACGGCGTATGGCGCGGGGACGCGGTGCTCATCGCCTTCGATCCCGAAGGGGACGGGGGCTACGGCTTCGCGGGTCCCGGGCGGCCGGCGGACGTCGTGCTCACGCAGGCGCTCATGAAGCAGCTGCCCCAGCCCGGCCGCCAGACCCACATTCCCCCGGGGTCGTTTGCGGTCCGCCGGAAGCCCGACGAGACGGGAACCGTCTACGAGTCCGAGATCCCCTGGACCTACTTTAGGAACCTCCGCGGGACGAAGGGAACGACGCTCTCGGCGAATTTCAAGATCATGGACGACGACGGCGGGGGCGCGCGCCAGGGAATGGCCCTCTCGCCGGGCCTCGGACTGCACCACGAGAAATCCCGGTTCCACGACGGCTTCGCCCCAGCCCTCTTCGGGCGGATCCTTCTCGTCCTGGATCCCGACGAGGCCCGGGAGCCCGCGGGGCGATAGGCCCACGAAACCGGCGGAACGTCAGTCCCGGATGAAGACGTAGGTCCTCGCCGAGGCATCGAGGATCCGGTAGGCCCCGCCCCGCTTGTCGTAGGCGGTGTCCTTCTGCGCAAGGCGGATGCTGATCTCGAAGAGCATCCGGCCGCTGGGAACGAGGGTGATCTTGAAGGCGCCGTTCGTCTTGTGCCCCCCGAACACGACCTTGCCGCGGGCGGTCGCGTGATAGCCGGCCTGGGGCGTGGAGGCGCCGGGGCTGCCGGCGTGGAAATTGAAAATGGAGGAGGCGTTGATATTCCCCGCGGGCACGAATCTCCGCTCCAGGTAGCACTCGTCAACGAGACCATCCCCGTTGTCGTCCTGGTTGTTCTCGACGTTGACCTCCGCCTTCACCGGCCGCCAGTAGTAAAAGTCCGTCTCCTGCACGACCCCGCCGGAATAGCCCTTGCTCTTCCAGAACCGGATGCTCAAGTGGGGCGTCCCCGCCGTGCCCGCGAACAAGCCCGACCAATTGCTGTCGTTCCGCGCCTGGACGGCATGGGTCTCGTAGTTCCCGGATCCGTCGGCGAGGAAGTTGGGATCATAGCCGGCCTTTGAATAGTTCGTCATCGCGTAGCGGAGGTCGTAGGCGATCGAGTCGACGATCTCGTTGGCCTCCGTCTGGAGGCGCTGCAGCAGCATCTCACTCGACGCCGTCCGCTGACCGCTCGTAGCGATTCGCAGGATCGCGATGGAGATGACGGCGAAGATCGCGGACACCACAATGACTTCGAGCAGCGAGAAGCCCGCCCGGGAATCCCGGAGGGCCCGCCCGAGGGTCCGCGACGCGCTACATCTTCGCAACGAGGGTCTCCAGTTTGAGGGTGGACAGGCGCCCCTTCGAGGGGCGCCACTGGACCTGGACTTTCGCCCGCCAGAGGGTTCCTGTCACGCCCGATTCCTGAAATATCTCAACCTTCCCGTCCCGATTCGGATTCATCGAGTCGTAGGCCCGCACGCCCGAGCCGAGGGCGCCGAAGATATTGAAGTGGACGACGTAGATGCTCCCCGACATCTCCTTGTCGGCCGCCTGGGCGTAGTAGTTGCCGGGAAACGCCGTCCATTCGGCGACCGCGAAGGATCGGAGTTTTTCGATCTCCCCGCGCGCGGCGTTGTGGGCGGCGATGAAATCCGCCGAGATGTTCTGGAGCCTTAGCGAGGAGCCGATGACGGTCAGGAACGTGGCGATCCCGAAGATGAGGATGAACGTAGCGATGATCAGCTCGACCATCGAGAAGCCGGAACGGGATGCTCCGAATCGCCCCTTCATCGTTCGTTCCCCATGAACGGATGCAGTATACCCCATGAAGGAAAAAGCCGGCTCACTTGGACGCTTTTTTCGGAACGGGCGGCGGGGCCATCCCGGTCAGATCGAGCGGCGTCAGCCGCACGTCCGCGGCGTTCCCCTTCCACCACGCCCGCCAGGCCGCCTCGTCCCTGGCCCGCTCCGCTTCCGGGCCGGCGTAGTCGAAGTAGATTTCCTTGTGGCCGGTCAGCCGCTCGATCAGGAGGTTCGAGCGCTGGCGAACATAGGGGTCCGAATCGTGAAGCAGGTCCAGCAGGAGCTCGATGGCCCCCGGATGGACGATGCGCCCGACGAGCCAGGCCGCCTCGCGGCGCAGGACGGCCGGGGCCGACGAGAAGATTTCCCGGAGCGCCGGCAGGGCCGCCGGCCCCATCCCCGCGATCGCCTGGGCGGCCGTGCCCTCGAGGGTCGGATCCCGCAAGGCGTAGATCCGGACGATCGCCGGAATGGAGGCCTCGTCCTTGAGGGAGCCGAGAAAGGCGATCGCCTCCCTCCGGACGTCGGCGTCCGGATCCTCCAGCCGCGCGCGGCCTTCCCGGACGAAGCCCTCGAGGGCCTCCCTGGGCAGCGACCCGGCGGAGACGAGAAGCGAGGCGGCCAACAGGGCATCGGCCCGAATCCCGGGCGAACGTCCCTGGAAAGCGGCCACGAGGATCCGGGCGGCGTCGGCGTTTCGGTCGAACATGGAGAGCGCCTTGATCGACGCGCGGGCCACCGCCTCGGAAGCGTCCTTCGTCCCCGCCTCCAGCCGGGGGATGGAACGCGGAGAACCCAGGATCCCCAGCGCACGCGCGGCGGCCGTGCGCAGAGCGCCGGAAACACCCGCATCCAGCAGGGCCTCGAGGCGAGGGGCGTCCGCGGGGTCGCGGTGGTTCGCCAGCGCCACGGCGATTTCGGGGCGCACGGAAACGGAGGGGTCGTCGAGGAGCCGCCGGAGCGCCTCCCGCGCGGAGGCGTCCTCCCGCAGGAAGCCGAGCCCCTCCACGAACGCGATCTTGACCTCGGCGGAGTGCCTGCGAAGCCAGAACGGGACGTCCCCGTCCCGGATGGCCGTCTCCGCGTAGGCCGGGTCGGCCAGATTGTCGCGAATCCGGACCAGGATTTCCTTCTCGCCGAACACCCGGTGGTCCCAGGCGGCCCGACGGAAGGGGTTTCGTTCCTGCCCCGAGATCGAAAGCGTCCAGTAGACGTGATTCCGGAACACGGCGGCGGGAATCAGCAGGACGATCCCGAACAGGAGAAGGCCCCGGAAATAGAAGCGCCTCAAGCGCTTGAACATCGCCCGGTTGAGCTGGCGCTGGAGCCGGCGGACATGCTTCGGCGAGCGACCGGCCGGAGGGGAGGGAGGCGATGACGCGGACGAAGGCGCCGGCGCTGCCGGAGGGAGCGAACCGGGGGCCGGCGGCATCGGGGGGACCGGGGTCGGGCCGGCGTCGGGTTCGCTCACGCTGCCTCCAAGTGTAGCCGGTCCCGCGACCGGCGAGGAAGGCTCCGATCAGCCTCGATTGGGCGAAGACGGGCCGGGGGCCACGAGCGGGGAAACCTCGGGGAACGACTCCGATCGTTCATGCTGACCCCGCTGGTAGCCGAACTTATAGAAGAGGTTCGCGCGCTCCGGGGTCCGTCCCTCGCAGGCCCGCCGGTAGCCCTGCTCGTAGGCCTCCCGGGAGCCCTGAAGGCCGAGAAAAATCGTGGAGAGGAGAACGACAGCCACCGAGGTCCAGATTCCCTTGACGCCTTGTCGGGCCATTCGCGATTCCTCTTAATAGATAGAGACGATCCGGAGGCACGAAAAGTTTCCGAAAACCGAAAGATTTCTTGACTTTTCCGGCTTTGGAGGGGATATTCACAATTCCTCGGAGCAGTGCCTTCTTCGCCCGGCTGAGTCCGCCGGCGTAGACCCATTATCGAAGGAGGCGGCATGTCCCAGCGCGGCGTTGATCTATTCGAAGTGTTGAGGCGGAATTCCGAGGAGAAACGGCGCAAGCAGTCTCGCAAAGGCTTGCTCGGATGGTTCGGCGTCCAGAAGGCCCAGGAGTCCGCCCCGCCGGACAAGCCCGACAGCCCAAGTCTCCTGGACCGGATCGAACAGGGCAAGGAGCGGATTTTCGCCACCCTCCCCGTCGACTCGAAGGCGGAGTCCGAAGAAGCAATCAAGCCGCCGGCCCCTATCGAAGCGGCCGTCTCGGCGGCCCTCGACTTCGAACCGGCGCCGGCCGCAACCGCAACCGCCGTCGCCGACCCCCCCCAGCCCCCCGCACCCAAGGCATCGGGCCGCGCGAAGGAGATCCAGTTCACCCTCCGCGCGCAGAATCTGGTGGTCCTCTGCCTGATCTTCATCGGGATGTTCATTCTCTCCTTCGCGATGGGCTACCAGGCCCACCAGCCGTCCGTCGATCCCGCCTTCGAGGGCGATGCCGCAGAGGCGCCCCCGTTGTCCATGGACCGGATCCCGCCGCTCCCGATGGCCGGCCGCGGACGGCCGGAGGCCGTCATCCCGGAGGCGCCCGTTGCCGCGCCGACCCCTGCCGCCGAACCCCCTGCGGATGCCCCGAGCGCGGGGAAATACACCCTGCAGGTCGCCACGTTCCAGACCCGGGATCGCGTCCGGGCGGAAAGCCTCGCCGGCAAGCTCAAATCCGCCGGCCTCACTTCGGCGATCTTCACGGTAAAGGGGACCCGCTCGGAGCACGTCGTCGTCTGCGCCGGGGCGTTCGAGTCCCGGAGTTCGGGCGAGGCCAAGGCGTTTGAAAAACGGGTCAAAGACCTTCGGGAGGGTGGACGAGCCCTGGTGCCATCCGCTACGCTGTGGCGCTCTACACCCCAAAACGAGGTTCCCGGTGTCCATCGATAAATCACTCGCAAAGCGGAAAACTCTGGATTCGAAGCGGAACGTCCTTTCCCGTTGGGAGCGGGTCCTCCGCCTCCGGGAACTTGAAAAGTGGGAGGACGGCCAGTCCCCCTACGGCCTTCCGAAGGTCCGTGTCGTCATCATCAAGGCCCGAAAGCAGGAAAAGCCCAAGGATGCCGCCGTCGCCGCGGAGGGCGCGACGAGTGCGGAAGGCGCGGCTCCCGCAGAGGGCGCGGGCGCGAAGGCTCCAGGCGGCAAGTCTGCCGCCCCGGCTTCCAAGGAAGCCCCGGCGAAGGGAGACAAGAAGGAAAAGGGAGACAAGAAGGAAAAGGGCGGCAAGAAGGCGAAGGGCGACAAGAAGTCCAAGGGGTAGCGAAACGAGTTCGCCGCTACGGTCCCTGCCGTCGATTTCGGTCCTCCTGGACTCCGCTCCCGTCGCGGCGGCCATCGCCGCCGGGGCGGAACGCCTGGACGCCGTCGACGCCTGCCGCGAGGTTGTCGGACGCGCGCGGGAAGAGGCGCGCCGCGGGCGGACGCCTTCCCCCGAGGCCCTGGCAGCGGAGGCCGCCGCCCTCGCCGAGAGGCGATCGAGGCCCGCCGTCGCCCCGGCGATCAACGCCACGGGGGTCGTCCTCCACACGGGACTCGGGCGCGCGGTCCTCCCCCCCGCCGCCGCCGCGGCCGCAGCCGCCGCCCTTGCCGGCTACTCGACCG
>CAYHQZ010000176.1:0-8890 GCA_964358555.1 uncultured Planctomycetia bacterium | reverse complement strand
GCAGCCAAGCGTGGCGAGATCGCCGGCCAGCGTCAGCGCCTCCCCGGCGTCGAGTTCGCGGTGACGGGAGGCCCCGGCGGACGAGCCGCAGTGCCGGCAGCGGAGATTGCAGGCGAGCGTCAGCTCCCAGACGACGTAGAGGGGGGCGTCGCGGAATTCCTTCCCTCCGGCCGCGCTCATCGCTTTCCTCCCTCGCGTAGGATTCGCACCCGGTGGAGGCAGTAGGGATTCTCGTAGATGGCACCGGTGACGGAGAAGGCCAGCGACGTGCAGCCCGCGCGGCAGAGGCGCCGATACGCGCATCCCGCGCAGAACCCCGTCAGCTTCGATCCGTCCCAGCGGGTGTTGTAGGCGAAGCGGGCCTCGTCCGCCCAGATCGCCGAAAGCGTCTCTTTCCGGACGTTGCCCGCGACGAACTCGCGCGACATCGAGGGGCAGCCCTTGACGTTGCCGTTGCTCTCGATCCCGAGCACGCTGCATCCCGCCTGGCAGCCACGCCAGAACGAGGCGCCCTCGTCCCAGCGCCCCCGGACGGCGGGCTCGAGCTCGGTGTAGTAGCCGATGTTGTCCGTGACCCGGAGCGGCACCCGGCCGTCCTCGAGGCATCGCAGGAGGCAGGCGTAGACCTCCTCCAGCTGATCCGGCCGGATGAGGTAGGCCTCCGCGATCTTCCGGAGCCGTCCCGCCGGCATCGCGAGCTGCACCTGCCAGACGTCCGGCCCGATTCCGGCGAGGAGGGCGTAGAGGGCGTCGAGCTCCGGGAGGTTCCACCGATTGATGTGGGTGATGACCCCCGTCTTCATCGGCGCCCCGACCGAGGTCCGGATCGCCGCGACGGCGCGCTCGAAGGGCGAGCCCGCGCCCGCGGCCGCCGGGAGGCGGATCCGATCGTGGGTCTCCCGGAGCCCGTCGAGGGAGACGGCGATGCCGACCACGCCCGCGTCCCGCGCCTGCCGGACGGCGTCGGGCGAAAGATGCGTGCCGTTCGTGACGAGATGGACCGTGACGCCGCGCCCCGCGAGCCGCTTTGCGAGCAGCGGCCAGTCCGCCCGGAGCAGCGGCTCGCCGCCGGAGAGGTTCGTGCGCTCGCATCCGAGGTCCGCGAGGGCGTCGCAGAGTTCGAGCGCCTCGCCGGTGGAGAGCTCGTCCGGCTCGCGCAAGCCTGCCGCGCTCTCGCAGTGGAGGCAGCGCAGATCGCAGGCGTTCGTGATCTCCCAGATGACCGTGGCGGGACGGCGCTCGTTCATCCGGGCGGCGGGGGCTGGCTGTCAGGCGCGGCGGGCCGGGAAGGATATCCCCTTGTAGACGGGGGCGTCGCTGGACAAGGCAGGGATACCGTCCTTTCGGTAGACGGCTTCCGCCATCCGCTCGAGATGCGCGACGATCTCCTCGGGCGTCTTGGTCCGGAACAGATCGATGATCTCCTTGCGCTCGGGGCTCGCCATCCCCCGCAGCCGCTCCGAGAGTTTCGCCTTCATCCAATCGGGGAGGTTGGTGCGCTGGACGTAGTCGAGAACCGACTTCCCGTTGACGTCGAAGGGGCTGGCAGCGGCCTTTGCCGACGGGGGCGGAACCTGCCTGGAGTCTTTCTCGGCGTCGCAGCCCGCCGTCATCGCGATGAGAAGCATGCAACAGAGCGCGGGGGCCTGGAGCCGCTCGAGGAGGCCGTGCCCGGAGGCGGCGCCTTCCGGCCGCAGCGCCCGCTCGATATCGCCGATCATGGCGGAGACTTCCGCCTGGCGGAGAATCTCGGCCTCGGGCGTCGGCAGGAAGCCTCCGCCTTCCACGATTTCCCCGAGAAGCGTTTCGAGCCGCTCCCGGAAGCCCGGCTCGCCGATCCGGGATCCGATGCAGGCGAAGAGCCGGTCCAAAATCTCCCGCGCCCCGTCCCACGGCTTCGAGGCGATGCCGTTCTCGTCCAGAAACGCGCGGATGCCCTGCACGACCGTGGGCTTGAGATACGCCGCGCCCGCCCCGACGTCGTTCTTTTCCGGCTTCATGCCCGCTCCTCCTTCGAATCCAGCGACCGTGAAATCAGATTGCGACCATCTCCGGCTTCGACGGGATCGCCCCTATCGCACGTGCGTAGTCCACTTCCTCAGGGGTTGCCATACTGACCCCGGCGACGAGTTCCAGGGCCTCGCGGCTAAGGGCCTTCCGCATGAACGGCCACAAACGGTCCAGCCGGGCGGCAGGATTCAGATTCCCGAACGACGGATGGGTCGCGATGACGTCGAACGTCCCGTAACCCGAAGGGACGACCTGGATCGACGCCTCGGAGAGGCGGGCCTTGGAATCCAGGCTCCGGATGTAGCGCCGCATGGCCGAAGCCAACTCATTCTCCACGCTCTTGCCGTTCCTCATGGGATTGCGTTCCGGATGAATGGTACCGCGCCGAGGTCCGAGCGGAAAGCCCAGTCCGAGAGGCGCCGGACCTCGTCTTCGGTCACCTGCGCCGGGTTCCGGTATCGGACATCCCCACGCTGGGGGTCCTCGATGTAGCACCGGAGGCTGTCCAGGCGTTCGCCGAAGGCAGTCTTCTTGCGCACCTCTCCGTCGAGCCCGGCCACGGTCCAGAGCCTGCGGAGATCGTGGATGAACATGAAGTCCGGAAGCGTCGGAACATCCAGATGCCGGCAGATTCGCGCCTTCAGGATCGCCTCGACCGCGAGGGCGGCCGAAATGATGGCGCCTGCGAAATGGCGGCGCCCCACGAGCGAGTGGAACTCCTCCTCCCGCGCCTTCGCGATCTCCTTCAGGACATGGAGGGAAGGTGGCGGGCCCTTCGGAAGGATGGCCGGGCTCATGGGGCGGAATCGTCCATCGCCAGCGCGCTCGGCTTCATCGTCACGACCAATTCCTCCGTTGGAGCCGTTACCATTTTCTTGGAACCAAGACGGACATGATACTATACGCATATGTGGCATTGTCAAGCGGTCGAAGCGCTCGATCGGCGGTTCGGGACTTTGGACAGGGCGGGAGGCATGGCAGACGCGGCTTGCCCGACGTATCCTCGCGCCATGAAGAAGACGCGCGCGGAGACGAAGGAGGCAGGCCGCCCCGCCGGGATGCTTGCGACGGCCATGGAGAACTTCGAGCGGGGGATCACGTTGCTCGCCACGGAGGAGGATCGCCGGATCGCGGAGTCCTTCCGCTTCCCGGAGGAACGGATCGAGCTGCGCCTGGATCCGACGCTCAAGGACGGGCTGTCCCACCGCTACCGCGCCTTCCTCACGCTGCACAACCGGGCGCTCGGGCCTGCGAAGGGCGGGATCCGGATGACCGCCGACGTCTCCCACGACGAGGTGACGGCGCTCGCCATGGAGATGACATGGAAGTGCGCGCTCATCGGCGTCCCGTTCGGCGGGGGCAAGACCGGCATCCAGGTGGACGGATCGTCGCTCGATCCCGTGGACAAGGAAATCATCATCCGCTCGTTCACGCGCAACGCCATCCGGCACATCTCCCCCGAGATCTACGTCCCCGCCCCCGACATGGGCTCCGGCGAGCGCGAGATGGGCTACATCCGGGACTGCATCGGCTACTCGCTCGGGACCTCCATCACCCGGGGCTGCTTCGTAACGGGAAAGCCGGTGGTCCTCGGCGGGATCCCGGGCCGCCGCGAGGCGACCGGGCGCGGCGTCGCGTTCGCGCTGGAGGCGGCAGCGTCGCACATCGGCCTCGACCTCGCGCGCGCCTCCGCCGCCATCCAGGGATTCGGCAACGTAGGGAGGGTCCTGGCGCTCGAATTGTTCGCCCGCGGGATCAAGGTCGTCGCGATCACGGACGTCGCCGGCGGGAGGGCCGATCCGGCGGGCCTGCCCATCCCAAAGATCGCGGCCGCGGTCGACAAGGGAACGCCCCTCAAGGATGTCCCGGCGGGCAAGCCCCTCTCGAACGAGGATCTCTGGGACGTCCCATGCGACATCCTCGTCCCCGCGGCCGCCGGCGGGCAAATCACGGAGGAGAACGTCGATCGGATCCGCGCGCGCCTCATCGCCGAGGGCGCCAACGGCCCGACCACGCCTTCCGCGGACGCCGTCCTCGAACAAAAGGGCGTCCACGTCATCCCCGACATCCTCGCGAACGCCGGCGGCGTCTTCGTCTCCTACCTCGAATACACCCAGGAGACCCAGCGGGAGCAGGTCCCGGAGGAGGAGGTGAACCGGCGGCTGCGCCAGCGGATGCTGGAGCGCTACGAGGCGGTCTACGAGACGGCGAAATCCCGGAACCTTTCCATGCGGATGGCCGCAATGCGGCTCGCGTTGCAGCGCGTCGTGGACGCGACGAAGGCGCGGGGGTTCATGCCCTAACGGGAAGTCCTAAGCCCTAGGCCCTAAGCCCTAGGTCCAGGAACCGGCGCTTCCAGGTGAAAAAAACGGGGGCTTCGGGTACATTCCGGGGCCTAGGAGGGCGAAAACGGAATGCCGATTCGCGTGACGTGCGCCTGCGGGAAGAAATACCAGGCTCCGAATGACAAGGCCGGAAAGGCCTTCAAGTGCGAATCCTGCAAGGCGGTCATCCGCCTCCCAGGCGGGGCCGCCCCCGAAACGATCGAGGTCCAGTGCGCCTGCGGGAAATCGATCCGGGTCCCGCCCTCCTTCGCCGGAAAGCATGGGCGATGCAAGTCCTGCGGCGCCCCGCTCCGGATCCCGGGCACCGGCCTCCCGAAAAGCCCCGCGCCGGCCCCGGCGTCCAAGCCCGCCCCCTCCATCGGCGCCCTCAACGCCCTCGCAAGCCTCCAGCTCGCCCAGGATCAGCGCCCCCGCTGCCCGAACTGCGGCCGCCAGGTCCAGAAAGAGGACGTCCTGTGCGTCGGCTGCGGGACGAACCTCCAGACCGGCGTGACCCTCTCGTCCGTCGGCGGGGAGAAGAAGGCGGAGCGTCCCTGGTGGGTCCTGCCCGCGGTCGCGGCCGGCGCGGCCCTCGTGATCTACGGCGCCTACCACATCTTCCTGAAGCCTCCCCCGCAGCAGAACATCGCCGCCGTCCAGGCCCCCAAACCCCCGAAGCCGGCCCCCAAGCCGAAGCCTCCGGTCGCGCCTCCCCAGGACCCCAAGGCCATCCAGGAAGTCGCCCTGCTGCTTTCAAAGACGGAGCAGGGCCGCTCGGAGGCCGAGAAGGCCCTCGCGGGGCTTTTGCGGCTCGGCGAGAAGGGCCTTCCGCCCCTGCGCCAGCAGGTCGAGGACCGCCGCACCCTCTACCGGCTCTACGCCTCTGGGGCGCTCGCGATCCAGAAGGACCTCTCCCGCCTCGGCCCATGCCTCGAGGGGCTCGCTTCGGAAGATCCGAAACTCCGCTACCCCGCCATGCGGATGCTGTATCTCTCGGCCCGGCGGACGCTCATGCCCCCGGACGGCGTGCCCTCGAATGCGGACGTGGCCGCCTCCCTCGAGGCGAAAGACGGGGGCTTCGTCGAGGCCTCCCTGCCCCCCTGCCCGCCCGTCGAGGACCTCCAGCGGGCGCTGCAATCCGCCGACAAGGGCGCCCAGGACCTCGCCGTCGTCCTCCTCGCGCGCGCCCTCCCGGCCGCGAAGATCGAATCCGACGTCCTCGGCGACCCCCTCAAGCGCGAGGCCTCGATCCACGCATGGGAGAGCTACCTCCTCAACACGAAGGCCGTGAATCCAGAAACACCCGACGTCCGCAAGGACGCGGAGGCGGCCCTGAAGACCCGGATCGCGGATCTCTCCTCGAAGGACGCCCCCAAGGTCCAGCAGGCCGTGGACGACCTCGCATGGTTCGGGCCGCTCTGCCGACGATCCCTCATCGACGTCGTCTTCGAGAAAGGCCGCGCCCCCGCGGATCAGGCGATCCTGCGCCAGAACGTCGGGGAAATCCTGAAGCGGATCCCGCCCGACCCCGCGATCCTGCCGGACCTGACGAAACGCCTTCTCGACCCGGCCTCCCCGCCCATCGAGATCGAAACGGCGGAGGAACTGCTCTGGGCCCTCGGCGACGAAACGCTTTCGCCGAAGATCGCGGAGGGCCTGCAGCGGCCCGACCTGCCCGACGAGCGGGCGGAGCGGTGGGTCGATCTGCTGAAGCACTGGGGCGGCAAGGGCGCCGTGCCCTCCCTGCTGCCGGGGCTGGACCACGCGTCGGGCACCGTCCGGCGCCACGCCCTGCGCGCGATCGCGGCGATTGGCGGAAGCCCCAAGGTCCGCGCCCTGGCCGCCAAGCCCGTCGCAGCCCGCCTCCAGCGCGCCGCCGGCGCGGAACCGAAGGAACCCGACCCGGAGATCCGCCGCCAGGCCCTCGACACCCTCCTCGTCCTCGCCGATCCCGAAACCGCGCCGGTCGCCGCCCAGTGCCTCGAGGACGCCTCCGAGCTCGTCCGGGCCGCCGCGGCGCGGGCCCTCGGCGAACTCGGAGGGCCCACGGCCGTCGACGCGCTGCTGGCGCGCCTCCAGAAGGACGCCGAATCCTCCGTCGTGATCCGATCGGCCTCCGAGGGCATCACCCAGATTTCGCTCCGCTACCGGGCCGAGCAGGCCGCGATCCGCGCGAAGGCCGGCAAGCCCCTCCGGGACGCCCTCGACGAATCCCAGAAGGGGACGGACACGATCACGCGGCAGTCCCTGATCCGGGCCCTCGGCCCCGCGGGCGACGAGGCCGCCCTGTCGAAGCTCTACGCGATTCTCAAGGGACCTGCCGAAAGCAGGACGGACTACCGCGACCGGACGGTCTTCCAGGATCGGATCGCCGCCGCGAAGGCCCTCTCGAACGTCCGGGACCCGAACGCCTTCCCTGCGCTCATGGAGGCCCTCCGCGCGATGGCCCCGGCCGAATCGAATCTCCACTCGGAGGCCCGGGCCCTGCGGCTCGCGGCGCTGGAATCCCTCCGGGCGCTCGCGGGCCACGACCCGATCGCCCGCAACCCCGAGACGAAGTCCTTCGACTTGGCCCTGCAGTCCAACGCAAAGATCATCTACGACATCTGGCAGGGCTGGTGGGCATTCCACGACCGAAAGAGCCGCATCGTCTACGACGAGGCCCTCGGCCGGTTCACCCTGACGCCCGCCTTCATCGAGCAGGCGATCCGGGGCCTCGAGGATCCGGACCCCGGATTGCGCGCCGAGGCGCTCTCGATCCTCGAAGAGCCCGACCGGGGGATGCTGCGGCTCGGCGTGGGAAGCCGGCGCGAGATCGAGACGAAGGCGAAGGACGCCAATCCCGCGCAGGCCTGGAAGGAATGGTGGGCGGACTGGAAAGGCCGCGTCCGCTACGACGCGGCCGCCGACGTCTTCACGGTTTTGGGGAGCCGCTAGGCCCGCCCGGGGCGGGCGGCTTCGGCGTTTTCCCCGGCTTCTTCTGCCATTTCGCGTAGCCCTCCCTGAAGTCCTCGAGGGTTTTGGCCCGCTCTTTCGGCGCACGGTCGGCCTCGTAGCGCTGATGCTCGCGATCCTCGCGCACCCGGACCCAGAAGAAGAACACGATCAGGAGGCCCACCATCCCGAAGATGGGAATGGTATAGGGCAGCTGGCTGGGCATCGGGACGAGTTCGGCCGACACGCCGACAACGTAGGGGCAGTTCAGGGGCTTGAGCGTGGGGGCGTCCTCTTTCTGGTATCGCGGAACGTAGACGCGCTTCAGATACCAGCCGCGGAGGATGATTCTGGACTGGCCGACCTCGGCGCCCTCGGGCAGCGAGGGGAGCGTAAACTGGCAGAAGTGGCCCTCCGGGGTCTGCAAAATGCCCTCCAGCACCCCCGGCTGCGGAAGCCCCGGTTCCTTCGGCAGCTGGATGCGGCCGGTCAGGCTCCAGAGAAGGCCCCGGACTTCCATGGGAACGCCCGGCGGGCTTTTCAGGCTGCCTTCGAGAAGGCTCAACACGGCCGCCCGCTGGAACTCCTTGGGCACCGGGGGCTTCCAGCGATAGAGGGAGAACAGGGCCTCCCGCTCCAGGGGCTTGTGGTCCTGGACGCGGGCCAGGACCTGCACCTCCGTAAGTTCCGGTTCGTCGGCCTTGCGCACGGAACGGAACCTGGGCCCGTCGGCGCTCGAGACGTCGTCGAGGGTGTAGACCCGGGGAATGGAGCGGTAGGGAGCGCCGACGACCTGGTAATCCTGGGTCGTGCCCTTCAGATCGTAGAGGGTGTAGCAGACCCCGAAGGCCGCGAAGGCGCCGATCCCCAGGATGAGGAGCCGGCGGACCTGCTGGGGATTGAAGATGCCGGTCGGCTTGGAGGCATTCGACGGGGAGGCTGGCAGCTTGGGCGACTTGGGATTCATCTCGTTCATGTTCCTTTCAACGAGCGCGGGTTCGGAGGGGACGCCGAAACCGTCCCCGGCGCCCCCGGCCGGCCACCTAGGATAGCGCCCGCCCGCCCGGACGGGGCGAGGGCCGCCCGTTTCCGGAAAGCGGCTACCGCCGGATCATCGAGCGCAGGATCTGGACGAACCTCGGGTCCGTCCGCAGGGATTCCAGGTCCTTGTCCTTGACCATCGCGTGAAGATCCCGGTAGCCAAGGTCGAGCGAGCGCGCGAGCGATTCGAATGCCTCGTCCTTCCGGCCGAGGAGCGCGAGCGAGCAGGCCAGGTTGTAGTGGGCGACGTCGTCCCCGGGGCAGATGGCCGTCAGCCGCCGATCGATTGAAAGGCCCTTTTCGTAGAGGCCGCTTCGGGTGTAGGCGTTCCCGAGGATCTGCAGCACCTCGACGCAATCCGGAATCGCCTCGGACACGGGCTCCAGGAACGCGATCTCGAAGTCGTCCCCCTTGCCGAACGCGCGGTCGAACGAGCGGGCGAGCCCCTTGGGCGCGGAACGTTCGTAGACGAACCAGGGAGGGGAGGGCATGGGTTCCGCCGGGAGAGGGTCGAAGAGGATGGGAAAGAAGGTCTTAAGTCTAAGGTCTAAAGTCTAAGGTCGACGAAACGGAACGCCTTG